>NZ_VIFM01000059.1 GCF_006636215.1 Myxococcus llanfairpwllgwyngyllgogerychwyrndrobwllllantysiliogogogochensis
TCCGAAGTTCGCCTGGGACAGCGGCAGCTTGCTGCGCACGACAATCCACTGCTGGGCGTAGGCCTGTATCGCGAAGGCCTGCGCGGGTGTGCCCGCGGCCGCGGCGTTGGCCGCCGCGCGTCGGGCCGCCAGTTCGGCAATCTCCGCCTCGGCCTCTTCCTGCTTGCCAGCCTCCAGGCTGTCGACCAGGTCCCATCCCGGCAGATTCCGCAGGTGGCCATCCAGCGTGTTCATGTTGTTGAGGGCCTGGGCGAAGTTCCGGTTGAGCAACGCCCGGTCGAGCGTGTCCAGGTACGTCTGCCAGGGTGTGGTGTGGTGACGCTCCTGGGGCCACAGGGAGCCCGCGCGTCCGCCCACGTTCACGTTGTTGATGTTCCCCGCCCCGTTGATCCCCAGTTGAACCGCCACGCGCTGGATGGGCTCGAGCGACGTGTCGCCCGAGACGGGAGCGACCTTGCGCTGAAAGGGCTCGGAGTCGAGGGTGGGCCCGGTCAGCTTCAGGCCCGAGGCGCGCGAACCCATCAGGTCGGCCTCGGACTCCAGGCCCGGCGCATCGTTGAGGGACTCGCCCTGTAGCTGCGTCGTGGGACGCACGCGCCCCTGCTTCTGCTGCACGACGTGCCAGGCCTCGTGGGCCAGGTGCTTCTCCTGCCCTGGCGCGACGTGGATGTCCGAGCCCTGCGTGTACGCCAGGGCCTGGAGCTGCGCGGGCGCGGACGAGTTGTAGTGGACGCGCACGTCGTCCATCGCCATGCCGGAGAGCGCCTCCACTCCGGACTTCAAGCCGTCGGGCAGTCCGGTGTCGTTGCTCGGAGCGGCACGGCGCTGGAGCGTCTGGGCCTGCTTCGCCTGGGCGACCACCCGAGGCGATGCGTCAAAGGTCTGCTGGAGCTGGCCCAGCGCGCGCGTCCGGGAGTTTCCTCCCTCGGTGGCTCCGGAGGAGGCGGCGGCGTGTGACTCGTCCCGCGTGGACAGCGACTCCTGCACGAACACGCCCATGCGATGTCTCTCCTGGAGACACGCAATGTAGCGTGCACGCTTCAGGGGCTGACAGGATGCCCCGGGTGTCGCGCGCGTCAGCCGGCGTCACACCGGGGGACGTCTCCTCCCCGCATGGGACGTGGAGGGTGGAGTCCCCACGTCCCGGCGCGTCCACTCACGACGGAGAGGGCGGCGACTGCGACGCATCCGCGCCGTCCGCGCGAATCTTGCGCGAGTTGTCCAGCAGCTCCTTCCAGGAGGCCTCGTACTCCCCTCGCAGCCTGGACCACTCACCGCCCTTGGCCGACATCAGGCGACGCAGGGCATCCCCCGTGCTCTTGAAGGAGCCGCGCAGGAACTGGAGCTCCTGCTTCGTGAGCAGCGAGTCCTCCGCCCGCGACTGGGAGATGCTCGCCTCCCAACCGTCGAACTGCGCGCCAAGTTCACGCAGCTCGGCTTCGCGCTTGCGCTCGTACGTCGCGCGCCTCACGCCCGCCTTCTCCTCCGCGTCGACGAGAGACTTGTTCGTGTCATCACAGGCCCGGAGCAGCTCCTTCTTGCCCCGCTCGAAGTCCTCCGTGCCGCGCTGGCGCCACTCCTCCAGCTTGCCGCGGAAGGCCTCGCGCCGCTGCTTCACGCCATGCAGCTCCTTCACCTCCTCGTCCGCCTTGCGGATGTCGGACTGCGCCTCGACTTCGGCGATTCGCGCATCGATTCGCTTCTTCTCGGCGTCCATCTTCTGCAGGTAAGCCTCGCGCTCGTTCATGGTCTGGGTTCCTCCTGGGCCGCGCCGCTCGGTGGCGGCGGCTCGCGAGGGTATGGATGCGGATGACCCCTGGCGTCGGGCACAGGCGACGGCACGAGGGCACGAGGTGTCGTGCGGAGTGCTTGACCCCGGGCCGGCTCCGGGCGAAGAGCCGTGCCCATGAAGCCCTGGGAGACACTCGAGAGCGCGAACCTTCCGGACGTGGGGGAGCTGACCCTGGTCCGCAGAGGGGACGAGTACGTCCTGCGCGTGCGCGGACAGACCCTGATGTCCAGCCGGATGCACGGCTCGGAGGAAGCGCTCGCGAAGGCAGGCTGCGCTGGCGTGGTGACGTCCGGAACCGGGCGGGTGCTCGTCGGAGGGCTTGGCTTCGGCTACACCGCGCGCGCCGTGCTGGACACCGTGGGCCCGGGCGTCCGCGTCTCCGTGGTGGAGCTGCTGCCCACCGTCGTCGCCTGGAACCGGGGACCCCACCTCGCGCCCCTCGCCGGCGCTCCCCTCGAGGACAAGCGCGTCACCGTCATCGAGGGAGATGTCGGCGACGTGATGGCCCACCACTCCGCCACCTTCGACGCCATCCTGCTCGACGTGGACAACGGGCCCAGCGCCCTCACCCACCCGGACAACCAAGGCCTCTACGGCCTGCCTGGGCTCTCCAACGCCGCCAGGGCGCTGCGCTCCGGAGGCACGCTCGCCGTCTGGAGCGCGGGCCCCGCCCCCGCCTTCGAGCGCCGCATGGAGAAGTGCGGCTTCACCGTCGAGGTCCTCCACCCCCACGCCCACGGCACCAAGGGCCCTCGCCACGTCCTCTTCATCGGCAAGCTGGGCAGGAGCCGCCGCTGAAGTCCGGCCCCAGAAGGGCTCGACAGAATATGACGACCGGTATATTAATCTCCTCGTGAGCAAGGGAGAAGACACACGCCGGCGGATGATCGCCGCGGCGGCGGAGATGCTGGAGCGCTCGGGCTATGCGGGCGCGGGCATCCAGGAGCTGCTGGAGGCCGGCAAGGCGCCTCGGGGCTCGCTCTACTTCCACTTCCCTGGCGGCAAGGAGCAGCTCGCGGTGGAGGCGCTCCAGGTCTCCGCCTCGGAAGTCACCCGGTTGCTCGACGCGCACCTCGCCACGGAGCGGGGACTCGTCGCCGGGCTGCGTCGCGCGCTGGCGACGCTGGCGGACCGGGCGGAGGCGTCCGGCTTCGAAAAGGGGTGCCCTGTCTCGGCCGTGGTCCTCTCATCGGGCGCCACCCCTGAACCCGTGCGCGCCGCCGCAGCCGAGGCCCTGCGCGCCTGGCAACAGCTCCTCACCGAGCGACTCCGCGCGGAGGGCCTCACGCCCACCGAGTCGCGGCGACGCGCGGCCCTGCTGCTCTCCTCCATCGAAGGCGCCCTGTTGCTGATGCGCGCCCACCGAAGTCGGGCTCCCGTCGAGGAGCTCTCGAAGGAACTGGAGCGCCTGCTCTCACTGGACTGACAGCGGCCCCGAGCCGACGCGGATGGGCCGCGTGGGCTCGACTCCAGAATATGTAGACTGGTCTAGATATATCGAGGTCATCATGAACGCGACATCACCGGATGCGCTCGTCATCGGCTCCACGGGATTGATAGGGCGTTGGCTCGTGCCGGAGCTCACGCGGCGGGGCCAGCGGGTGGCCCTGCTGTCACGCAACGCGCGGGCTCGGGCCCAGGAGTACCGGGACTGGGTGGCCGGGCTGGGAGGCGCACCCGAGCAGCTCGTGTTCCTGGAGGGCGACCTGGATGCGCCACGACTGGGACTGAGCGCCGAGGATGAGGCTGTGCTTCAGGGCGCGCGCGACGTGTTCCATCTGGGCGCTCGCTTCGCCTGGAACCTGTCCGCCGATGCGGCTCGGCGCACCAACGTCGAGGGCACCCGCGCCGTGGTGGAGCTGGCCTCCCGACTGCCCGCGCTGCGACGACTCGTCCTCGTGGGCGGATATCGCATCGGTCCTCGACTCGATGCCTCGGGCGAAGTCGTCCCCGCGCCCACGTTGGGCTTCACGGGCTCGGGCGCCTATGAGGCCTCGAAGGCGCTCGCGCATCGGGTGGCACTGGAGACCGCCGCGCAACTCGGTGTTCCCGTCACCACCGTGCATCCGTCCTCGGTCATCGGCGACAGTCGCACCGGAGCGACGGTGCAGAGCCTGGGCCTCGGAGACACCTTGCAGCGCGTCCACGCGGGGACGATGCCCGTGCTGCTGGGCACGCCGGAGACCTTCGTTCCCGTGGTGGCAGTGGACACCCTGGCGCGCTTCCTCGCCGGCGTGGCGGAGCTGCCGGAGACGCAGGGCCAGGAGTACACGCTGCTGGACCCGAGCACTCCTCCACTCCACCAGCTCGTGCGCTGGGCGGCGGAGCGCTCCGGTCGACGAGCACCCCGCTTCGCCCTGCCCGTCTCGTGGGTGCGTTGGTTGCCGGAGCGCCTGCTCGGCGCGGCCACGGAGTCGCTCGACTTCCTCGACACGGCCCGCTACCCGGTGGAACCGGCGCTCGCACTGGCCCGGCGCATGGGCGTGGAGCTGCCTCCGGTCGCCACGGTGCTGGACCGCTGGTTCGACTTCCTGCGCGCCACGGACTTCGCCCCCGATGTCTCGCGGGCCCGCACCGCATCGGTGCGTCCAGCCTGACCCCCGCCGAGCGGAGCCAGGAGCGCCGCGCGCGCTCCTCCCACCGAAAGCCTCGTCCTGTGGTGTAGTGGCGCGGCTCTCGACACGGACCGGAGACCTCCTGGTGAACCGCCCTTCCCTGCTGGCCTTGCTCGTCGTCCTCCTGACCGCGCCCGTGGGGCGTGCCCTCGCAGCGCAGCCCTCCACCGTGCTGGGGGCCTTGGATGGCCTCTATCCGGAGCTGGACATCTTCTACCGGGACCTGCACCAGAACCCGGAGCTGTCGTTCCAGGAGGAGAAGACCGCCGCGAAGCTCGCCGAGCGCCTGCGCAAGCTGGGCTTCGACGTCACCACCGGGGTCGGCGGCACGGGTGTCGTCGCGCTGCTGCGCAATGGACCGGGCCCCACCGTCATGCTGCGCACGGACCTGGACGGGCTGCCCATGGAGGAGAAGACGGGCCTGCCCTACGCGAGCAAGGTGACGGTGAAGAACGGCGAGGGACAGACGGTGTCGGTGATGCACGCGTGCGGACATGACGTGCACATGACGGTGTGGCTTGGCACCGCCACGCTGCTGTCCAAGAAGAAGGACCAGTGGCGCGGCACGCTGATGCTGGTGGGCCAGCCCGCGGAGGAGATTGGCGCGGGCGCGAGGAAGATGCTGGCCGACGGCCTCTTCAAACGATTCCCCAAGCCCGACTTCGCGGTGGCCCTCCACAACACCACCGCCGCTCCCGCGGGACGAGTGGAGTACGTGTCCGGCTACGCGATGGCGCATGTGGACTCGGTGGACATCACCCTCTACGGCAAGGGCGGCCACGGCGCGTATCCGCACACCACGGTGGACCCCATCGTCATGGCGGCGCGCACCGTGCTCGCGCTCCAGTCGGTGGTCAGCCGGGAGAAGCATCCCCTGGAGCCCGGCGTCATCACCGTGGGCTCCATCCAGGGCGGCACCAAGCACAACATCATCCCCGACGAGGTGCGCCTCCAGCTCACCGTGCGCTCGTACAAGCCGGAGGTGCGCAAGGCGCTGCTCGACGGAATCGACCGCGTCGCGAAGGCGGAGGCCCTCGCCTCGGGCGCCCCCCGTCCTCCCAAGGTCGAAGTCACGGAGGGCACGCCCGCCACGTACAACGACCCGGCGCTCACCCGCCGACTCACCGACGCCGTGGTGCGAGTGCTGGGCGAGAAGAACGTGGGCGAGGCCCAGCCCGTCATGGGCGGCGAGGACTTCTCCGAGTACGGCCGCGCGGGAGTCCCCGCGGTCATGCTCTGGCTCGGCGCCGTGGAGCCCCAGCGCTTCACCCAGTCCCGCTCGGGGGGCGAGCCGCTCCCCTCTCTCCACTCTTCCGGCTTCATCCCGGACCGCGAGCGCACGCTGCGCACGGGTGTCACCGCACTGACAACGTCGGCGATGGAGCTGTTGGGCAAGCCCTGAATCGCCTTGTTAGAACGGCGGAATGCTCAAAGCCGTTCCCGCTCGCGCGTTGCTTCTCACCGCCTGCTGGCTCTTCTGCGCCTGCGCGCGGCAGGTGCCCTCCACCACCCCTGAGTCGCCCTCGGGGAGTGCCCATCCGCCCGAGAGCTTCGCGAAGCTGGTGGACACCATCTTCGAGGCCTCGTTCGACTTCTCTCCGTCGAACGGCACGGCGGTGGGGCTGCATGCCTATGACAGCAAGCTGGAGGACCTGAGCCGGCCTCGCGTCGAGGCCCGCATCCGCGAGCTGGAAACGCTCCTCGCCCGACTGCGCGCCGTGGACCGGGCCTCGCTCTCCTTCGACGACACCATCGACGCGGAGGCCGTGGAGAGCCAGCTGCTCGCGGAGCACTTCGAGCTGAGCGTCGTGCGCGGCTGGGAGCACAACCCCATGCTGTACGCGGGGCTGCCCGGTGGCGCCATCGACGGGCTGATGAAGCGCGACTTCGCGCCGAAGGCCGAGCGGCTGCGCTCGGTCATCGCGCGCCTGAAGGCCGTGCCCGCCGTCTTCGCCGCCGGCAAGGCCAACGTCCAGACGCCGCCGCGCGAGTTCACCGACCTGGCCCTCCGCATGGCGAAGGGCTCCGTGGGCTTCTTCGAGGGCTCGGTGGCGACATGGGCCAAGGACGCCGCGGGCAACGACGCCGTGCTCCAGTCCTCGTTCCTCGCGGCCAACCGCGCCGCCGTGGCCGCGGTGAAGGACTACGCGCGCTGGCTGGAGACGGACCTCCTGCCGCGCTCCACCGGCAAGTACGCGCTGGGCGAGGAGCGCTTCCTGACCAAGCTGCGCTACGAGGAGATGATTGACCTGCCCCTGCCGGAGCTGCTCGCGCGCGGAGAGGCCAATCTGGAGAAGGACTACCGCGACTTCGTGGCCACCGCGAAGCGCATCGACGCGCGCCTCACGCCGGCCCAGGTGATGGCCCGAATGGAAGAGGACCACCCCACGGCCCAGGACCTCATCCCGTCGGTGCGCCGCTCGGTGGAAGGCGTGCGCGAGTTCCTCGTCGCCAAGGACCTGGTCACCATCCCCTCCGAGGTGCGCCCCCGCGTGGAGGAGACGCCGCCCTACGCACGCTCAGGCTCGTTCGCCTCCATGGACACGCCCGGGCCCTACGAGACGAAGGCCACCGAGGCGTTCTACTACGTCACGCCCGTGGAGCCCGAATGGGACGCGAAGCACCAGGAGGAGCACCTGAGCCTCTACAACGCGCCCGTCGTGTCGGTCATCAATATCCACGAGATGTGGCCCGGCCACTACCTCCAGTTCCTCTACGCGCCCCGCTTCCCCACGAAGGTCCGCAAGCTGGTCGCCGTGGGCAGCAACGCGGAGGGCTGGGCGCACTACGCCGAGCAGATGATGCTGGACCAGGGCTTCGGCAACGGAGACCCGAAGCCGCGTCTGGCGCAGCTGTCCGAGGCCCTGCTGCGCGACTGCCGCTACGTGGCCGGCATCAAGCTGCACACCGCCGGGTGGACCGTGGAGGACGCCGCGCGCCTGTTTCGCGAGAAGTGCTTCCAGCAGCCGGCCAATGCCTACGAAGAGGCCCGGCGCGGCGCCTACAACCCGACGTACCTCTACTACACGTTCGGCAAGCTGGAGGTGCAGCGACTGGCCCAGGACTACCAGGCCGCGAAGGGTCCGGGCCTCAAGCAGTTCCATGACGCCTTCGTCGCCCAGGGCAGCCTCCCCTTGCCGCTGGTGCGGCGGCTGCTCCTGCGCTGAAGACCGCGTGCCGCGACGAGGGCCTCGGGCCGGAAGACCCTCGCCGCGACGCGCGGGAGCGCGAGCGTCCCCCAAGACGCCCGCGTTCCTCACGCCCCTCGGGCTAGGTGCAGATGCCCGGACGGACGCTGACGCAGCCCGCGGCTCCGCAGCGGGTGAAGAGCGTGCATCGCCGGGCCTCGAAGTCGCCGAAGGCCCTCACGGAGGTGGAGCGGCGCCCGTCCGATTCCGTCTCCACGCACATGTCGAAGTCGGCGATGGGCGTGTTCGGAACCTCGAAGAACGACTCGCCCGGATTGAGCATGCCGCTGGTGGTCGCGCACGTCATCGCGTTCGCGGCCGTCGTCGCGCGGACCTCCACGACGCGCACCGCGCACAGGTTCATGTCCTGGATGCCCACGGTGAAAATCGAGCCCCCCGGGTCACACGCCCCGCCCGTCACGGACTGGCAAGCGCCGCCCACGCAGTTGCCTCCCGCGTTGCACACCTGCGCGCCTGACGAGTTGCAGCACGCCTCCCCCAGGTCACCGCAGTTGCGGCACACCTCGCCGGCCGACTCCATCACGCACATCAGGGAGCCGCCGCAGACCCCGGAGGCGCCGCTGACGCAGCACTCCTGGCCCTCGGCGCCACACGAGATGCACGCCCCACTGTTGCACACCAGCCCCGCGTTGCAGCTCGCGGAATCGGTGCGGCACGCGCAGCCCTCGGTTCCCGCCTGGCTGGGGTCGCAGCTCGGGGTGCTCCCCTGGCAGCTTCCACAGCCCGCCATGACGACCATGCACAGCATCAACAGCCCCCGCAGGGGTGAATTCAGGTTCACGATGGGATTCCTCATTCGCAGAGTCGATGGGAGAACGGTGTCGGTGGGGCTCATGGGCGCAGCACCAGATGCACGGTCTGCCCCTGGCCATCGATGGCGCGGACCAGGACCTCGAAGTCGTCAGAGACGGCCAGCGCCTCCACGAAGCGATAGCCCGCCTTGGTCAGCTCCTCGGGTGCCACCTGCGACAGCGGGACGCTCTTCTTGCCGTCCGGCGTGGAGATGAAGGCCGCCTGCGTCTTGCCATCCTCGGAGGTAGCGGTGCCCACGGCCCAGCCGCTGGTGTTGAGGGACACGGCCTTCCCCGACACGAAGCCCTCGGGCAGGGGCAGCCACTGCACGCCCTCCTTCGAGGACCAGCGGAAGGGCCTCAGCTTCTTGTCGGAGCCGCGCACCGTTCCCAGCACCTGGCCCACGTCGTTGAGCGCGGTGACTTCCGACTCCTCGTCCACCAGGACCTGCTGCTCCTTGCGGACGATTCGCACCGCGCGCGCGCCCTTGCTGGTCGCCACGGTCGACGCGGACTCGCCCAGGGCGTTGAAGAAGATGCGGCCGGACGCGAGCCCCGCCAGCCCCTCGTGCTTCATGGGGCCCACCTCGTCCACCAGGTACACGGTGTCCTTGTCATCCGGCCAGCGCACCAGCGGCGTGCCATGGGCATTGCCCAGGAGCGCCTCGTAGCCGTCCACCCACAGCTCCGCGCCTGACTTCACCGTGCTGGACTTCAGGCGGAACGCGCTGGGGCCCTTGGACGTGTACGCGGTGCCGAAGACATCGCCACTGCCATTGACGCCCTTCACCTCCACGCGGTCCGCCTTGAGCACCTCCTGGAGCGGATATGCGACCGACTTCGCGGTGATCAGCGTGTCCGACTCCTGGTTCGCCAGCCGCGCCACCAACGCACCCCCATTCAGCAGGAAGCGCGGAATGGAGGACGCTGGCAGAAACTGCCAGTACTTGAAGGGGAACACTTCGACGATGCACTTGAAGACCGCGACCTTGAGCGTCTGGCGGATTCCTCCCGACGAGGCCTGGATGACGGTGGGACCGGACCAGTCCGGGGGCAGCCGCATGGTGAAACGCGCGGTGCGCTGGGCCTCGGGGACCCGCACGTTGAGCACGCCCACGCTCGCGTCCACGCTCAGCAACTCCACCAGCGCCCCTCCCGTGGGCGCGGGGCTGCTCAGCGTCACCTCGCCAATCAGCTCCGTCGGGTCCGGCGACTGGCAGCGGTTGGTGGACGTCAGCACGCGAACCGAGGCCAGGCGCGGACGGGGCACACCCGCGTAGGCCACGAACTGGCGGACCGTCACCGGCTCCGTCCAACCGACCTTGATGATGATGTCCGTGTAGCCGTCCACCCAGACCTGGCTGCCGGAGGTCAGCACCAGCTCCACGTTGTGCGGACACGAGGAGTGGGCACAGAACGGGTCATCCGCGCCGCGCACCTGCCGGGCAAAGGCCTTCAGCGTGCCGCGCACTCGCGTGACGCTGTTGGCGCCTCCCAGGTAATAGGGGCTCGGGAGCGTGTCGTCGAAGGTCCAGGTCAGCACGTTGCCGGAGCGCGAGCCGTACAGGTGCAGCACCAGGTCCGAGTTGATGCCGAAGTCGCGCGCGGGGACGTTGAGGTTCAGCGACCCGGGCGCCTTGGGCAGCAGCCAGTAGCCCGTGGCGTAGTCATTGCCCTTCACATGGATGCGAGCCGCGTTGAGGCGCACGTTCGTCCCGCGCCGCACGTCATCCAGGACGTCCGCCTGGGCCACCGGAGTCAACCAGAGGCCGAGCAAGGCCAGCAGGCCCAGCCTGTTCAAAATGCGTTTCATGAAGACCTCGAATGCGTGGAGTGATTGAGACAGGGAGAGAAAGGCCGAGGCTCAGCCGTCGCGCTGCGCGGAGGACTGGGCCATGAGGGACATGATGCGAGCACGCAGGGAGGACTGCTGCCCCGGGCGCAGCGCGAGGGCCTGGAGCATCTGGTAGATGGGCGCGCTGCCATCGAGCCGGTGGGTGATGACGTTCAGCAATGTGGACTCCGCGCCGGACGCGAGCTGGCCGGAGACGACCCAGGCCCGCAGCCGCTCCAGGTCCGCCGCGTCCAGCGCGCGCGCATCCAGGGCGTCGAGCAGCGCGGACTGCACCGCGCGGTCCTTCTCGAAGCCGAGCGAGTCCAGCAGCATGCGCGTGGCCACTTCCTGCGGCGCGCGACGCAGCGACTCCGCCGCGGCGGCGCGCACCTCCGCCGACTCCGCGCGCAGGTGGGGCCCCGCCTGGTCCAGCACGGACTCCAGGCCGGTGTTGCCCAGCGCGCGCAGCGCATGCGTGCGGTCCTCGTCGCTGCGTGCATCGCGCAGCGCGGCCTCCAGCGGACGTGCGTACGTCGCCACCTCCGGGTCACCCGGAGACAGGTGCGAGATGACGCCCCCCAACGCGTACGCGGACGCCCGCTCGGTTCCCACGTCGTTCGCCGCGCGCGCCTGGGCGTTCATCGCGGTGAGCATCCGCCCCGTCTCCGGCTCGGGCTCGCGGAGAAAGCCGGCGCGCTGCACCATCAGTCCGAAGGAAGCCTCGTGCTCACGGGCCGCCGGCGACTGGAGCAGCGCGCGCATCGTGGCCTGGGCCTCCGCGTGGCCCGCCCCCGCCAGCAGGTCCATGGTGAGCTCGCGCAGTCCTGGCGACACCCCCTTGCGCTGGAAGCGCACCGCCAGCTCCCGCACACGCTCGGGCTCCAGCTTGAGCGCGGCGATGGCGCGGCGCACGAAGCCGTCCAGGCCGGCAATGGCCTCGGCGCTCGTCGCGGAGGAGAGCACCTGGAGCACCCGGTCCATCGTCATGCCATCGGCCTGGCTGCGCAGCAGGGCGACCTCCGGGTCCCCCTCGAACGCAATCTGCGCGGGCTGGCGGATGATGGTCTTCTCCCCACCCGTCGCCAGCAGCGGCTTGAGCTGGCGGGAGGCGAACTCCACGCGCAGCCGCATCCGGCGCGACATCAGCGCGCCGCCGTCGGTCCGCGAGGCATCCAGGGACTCGTCGTGGAACACGCCGGCCATGCGGCCCTCCGGGGTGCGCTCGAAACGCGTGAGCGAGCGGAGGTCCTGCTGGAAGGGGGCGTTGCCACCCGCGGCCCGCAGCTTCTGGTAGCGCGAGCGACGGCGCGTCAGTCGCGCGTCACCGTCACCCTCGAAGCGGAAGTGGGCCTCCACGTCGCCCGTCTGGGTGGACTCGACGGCGCTCCACTCGGCGGCGTCACGCAGCTCGGTGGGGAACAGTTCGGCGGCGAGCGTCTGCGTGAGCTGACGGAACATCGGCGGCTCGGCCTCCGAGAAGCGCACGGCCAGCAGCGCGCCCCGCGCATCCAGCTCCACCCACGCGGAGGCAGTCTGGGGAAGGTGCGCCGCCACGGCGGCCGCGTCGGGCAGGAGGACCTGGCCGGACAGGACGGCCTCGTGTCGCTCCAGGGACTTCAGCGCCAGGTGCAGGCGCGTGCCGGTGGGGCGCACCTCGAGCGCCTGGAGCGTCAGCGAGCCTTCCAGGTGCAGCGTGCCATCGAGCGTCGAGGACTCGCCGGCGGAGGGCAGTGGCAGCGACACGCGCTGGAGGTCGTCCCAGACGAAGCGGTAGACGCGCTCCTCGCCCTGGGTCCACTGGTAGAGGGGCAGCCGAGAGTCGCTCACCACGGACGCGGTGTCGGCGCCAGGCGTGGTGGGGCGCGTGAAGTACCAGGCGGACAGCGAGCCGGTGAGCAGCAGGGTGGACAGCACGGCCGTGCGGACGGCGAGCCTCGGGCGACGCATGAAGGACTCCAGGAATCAGACTGAAGAGGACTGGGAAGGAGCCACCCCGGCATGCCCGCACCGGGGTGGATGGAAGGGGGTCCGGCCCCTTCTCGAAGGGAGGGACCGGACCCGGACCCGCACGTGTGGCTAGAAGAGCTGCGCCACCGGCACGGTCACCTGCTGGGTGTAGATGTTGTGCTTCATGCCGAACCCGCTCCAGCTGAAGATGGGGAACTCCGCGTGGGCCGGCCCCAGCTCGGCGTAGAGCATGATGCGGCCGTCGAGGAAGCGCGCCTCGATGTCGAGCTTCGACGTGAGCCGCAGGAACAGCGTGTTCGGGTTCGTCGGGTGCGAGCCCGAGCTCAGGTAGAGGCCGATGTCGCTGTAGAGCGGCAGGTTCACGCGGGTGAGGACCACCTCGCCGCGCACGGCCACCTGGAACTGGGGAATGCCGATGCCCACGGAGGCGAAGCCGTTGACCGTGAGGTAGGGGGTGACGGTGCCGAACAGGTCCACGCCCAGCAGGTCCGCCGCGCAGTCACGGGTGACGGCCCCGCCGAGGGAAATCTTGATGCCCGTCTCCGCGGAGACGCCGCCCTTGACGGTGACGGGGATGAACCACACCAGGAAGGTGGTGGACGCCTGGGCGGCGTCGCTCTTGAAGAAGGGCTTGTCCTCCGCGAAGGTGATGCGCAGCGGGTAGTGCATGTCGTGGTTGTAGACACTGAGGCCCAGCACGCGAGCGCCCAGCTGGAGCCGGATGCCGTTGCCCTCGGTGCCCGCGCCGCCGTGGACGTGGACGACCTCGAACGGCGTGGGGCTGAACACGTTCACATACGCGTTGAACTCCGCGTAGAGCCGCGCGTTGTAGTCACACCACGGGCCCGCGAATCCGAACCCCTTCGCCTTCAGGTCCGCGCCCGGCGCGGTGATTTCCCAGCCCGCCTTGTAGTCGTAGCCACCGCCGAACATGCTGTCGCCGGAGTAGCCACTGTCGCCGTGCTCACCGCCGTGACGCACCAGGCCCGAGGACGGGTCCACCGGCACATCCAGCGCCGCGATGTGCGCGCCGTAGATGTTCAGGTACTGGGTGAGCAGCGAGGAGCTGAGCGTGTAGTCCTTCTGCTTCAGCGTGGAGAGCTTGAGCAGGTCCGCGTTGCGAACGAAGCTCTGCTCGCTGAAGTCGTTGCCCGTCAGGTTCAGACAGGCCTGCAGGTCCGCGGCGCGGCGCGGCGCCATGGCGGCCTCGAGCTGCCCCTTGTAGCGGCGCGGGCTCCAGTCGCAGGACGTCACGTTCGAAGTGTCCAGGCAGCCCTGCTCCTGGGCCTTCACCAGCCGCTCCTCGATGGCCTTGTCGAGCATGTAGAGGTGCTCGCCCACCTGATTGTTCAGCTCCTTCGGGTCCTGGTCCTGCTTCTTGAAGATGAGGACGGCCTGCTGCCACTCGGCGTAGACGGCCTCGCGCCGGCGCAGCAGGGCGGTGAAGACCTCCTGCTCCTCCTGACGCACGGTGAGCACGTCATCGGGGGTCTTGCTGAGCTGCTTGCTCATCGACTCGTGCCAGGCGTCCGTCGGCGTGGCCCACTTGCGGGCCTCCTCGTTGTTGGCCAGGGACGCGGCCTCGCTGGTGAACTCGTAGCCATTGATGCCGTCCGGGTACGGGCCCGGAGCGAACTCGAAGTACGCGTTCTTGGCCACCGCCTGGTCCGCCCAGATGGGCGCCAGCTTCTTCTGGTCGCGGCTGTAGAGCGTGCGGTTGGCGATTCCGTTCGCGCCGTACGCCGCGTTGAAGAGCGCGCGGTAGTCATCACCGTACTGGCCCGCCAGCCGCTCGAAGCGGCTGTAGCCCAGGTACTTCTCGTCCACGAACTCCTGGCACGACGTGATTTGCGTTCCGTTCTTGTCCCAGGCCTCCAACTGGATGAGGTACGCCTTCTCCGCCTTGGTCAGGTTCTCCAGCCGCTTGCGGTAGAGCACCTGGCCCTTGAGCACCTGGCCCGCGAGCCCCTGGTCCATGCCGGTGAAGCGGGTGGTGCCCAGCTTGACGGGCTGGGTCGCCACCGTCGCCGTCTTGCCACCGAGTTCCTCCGGCAACAGCACTACCTTCTTGGCCGCCAGTTCCCAGCGCGCCTTCCACTCCGACTCCGTGAGGTCCTGGCAATACGCGTCGTGGGCCTGGCCGCAACTGCTCGAGCGGTAGTCCACGTTCGCGCACTGCTCGAGCACCGGCGTCGGGCAGTCGGCCGCGAGACTCGCGGGCGCCGCCAGAATCGTCGCCGACAATCCGGCCCAACGCAGCGGGCTCCCCAACAGACCCACCTTCATCCCCTTGGTCATATGCAGCTTCGTCCTTGGTGTGAGGCCGGCTTCGGGCACGGCCCGCGCAGCCAGAGAGCACACGCTGTGCCGCGCGCTTCTCACTCGGGGACACGAGCAGACACGCGGGCCAGACGAGGACCCCGGGACAACAAGGCGATGGGGGCCGTTGCCTGCGAGGCAACACCCCACGCGTGACGAGGCACCAGGCCTCGACGACATGAGTGGGCACCGGGCCTCTCGGTTCGAGGGCCCGGGCTCCGCCAGCCACGCATGGGTTCAGGGAATCAGTGGCCTACGCGCTCGCACAAGCCCAGGCGCGCGTAGGTCCAGTCGCGTCGGACGGTGGCGGGAACCACGCCCAGCACCGCCGCGGTCTCCTGGATGCCCAGGCCCGCGAAGTAGCGCAGCTCCACCACCCGGGCCAGCCGGGGCTTGAACGCCTCCAGCTCCACCAGCACCCGCTCCAGGTCCAGCACGTCGATGTCGACGCCGACCGGAACCTCGAAGACCTCGTCGCGAAGGAACAGCGGCTCGCGCCGCGCATCGCTCCGCCGGGCATTGCGCACCCGCACGCCCTCCACCAGCACCCGGCGCATCGCCTGGGCTCCCGCGCCCAGGAAGTGCTTGCGCCGGTCCGCATCCGCCACGTCCCCCGCGAGACGCAGCCAGATGTCTCGCAGGAGCATCATCGGACGCATGGAAAGGCGGGGTGACTCACCATTCATGTCCGAGTGCGTCATCTCTCGGAGCTCCTGGTACGCCACCCACCGCAGTGCATCCCGAGCCTCCGCGTTCCCGTTGCGAGCGCCGTCCAGCAGCGATGTCATCTCCGACATGCCCATGGTGTCCTCCTGGGTCTCACATCCCATCGAGTCGCTTCGCCACGTCTGCCTACGATTTCGAACGAGGACGCCCGCAAATCTTGAGAACAAAGAATTGTTTTTCGAGGATGCCGACAATTCCCTGCCCGGTGGGATGACCCAACCTGTGCTCTCAAGGTGGGTTGGCGCAATGCGCGCTCGCAAGTATTTCTTATTTTTCTTGTTTATCTACATTTCCAAGGATGACTGGAATACGTTCGCGGCGCGGGCGCCCATGCGGGCTCCGCTGCGGGCGTGAGGACGACGTCGACCGCCCGACAGGCGAACGCCTCCCGCACCGGGCAGGCGCCCACGGCCACCAGGGAGTCGCGTCGCGGCGGACGTCAGGCGGCGGGAAGCCAGAGCACGAAGCGCGCGCCGCGCCCGCGCACCCGCTCATGGCGAAGGTCTGCGCGCATGCTCCGCGCGAGCCGACGGCAGAGCGCCAGCCCCAGTCCCACGCCGGGCGCGGACTTCGCCGCCGTCTGCACGGACTTGGAGAACGGCTCGAAGAGCTTGCGCGCCGTGGCCACGTCCACGCCCGGCCCGTGGTCCCTCACCACCAGCCCCACCGTCGCGCCGCGCCGCTCCAGTTGCACGAGGATGCGCTTGTCCACCGCGCTCGCCGCGTACTTGGAAGCGTTGTCCACCAGGTTGAAGAGCACCTGCTCCACCGCCGACGGGTCCGTCAGCACCACCACGTCGGAAGGCACCTCCACGCACAGCGACATGCCCGCCTGGAGCGCGCGCTGAGAGAGCCGCTCCTCCATCCGGGACAGCAGCGTGCCCACCGCCACCCGCTCCAGCCTCGCGGGGGTGCGTCCCCGTTCGATGCGGGCATAGGCCAGCACGTTCTCCACCAGGTGGCTCAGCCGCTCCGCCTCGCGGTGGAGGATGTCGAAGTATTCCTGGCGGCGCTCCGCGTCGGGGACCATCCCCGCCGACAGCATCTCCGTGTACATCCGGAACGTCGTCAGCGGCGTGCGCAGCTCATGCGTCACCGCCGAGACGAACGCGCCCCGCCGCTCGCTCAGCGACATCACCCCGCCCAGCAGCGACACCACGGCCACGCCCGCGAGCACCACGCCACTCCACGCCACCATCAACACCAGGGGCAGTGAGGACAGCGCGCCGGATGAGCCCTCCTCGCCGGGTGCCGCGCCCGGCACCAGCCGCACCGGCAGCGACGCCAGCAGTCGCCCCTCCCCCTTCGCTGTCTCGGAGCCCTTCACCGGCTCCAGCGTCGCGCCCGGCAGCAGGTCCTCCACCTTCCCCTGCAGCCAGCGCTGAAGCGCGGGCCAGTCCAGCCAGCAGCCCTGGAGATATTCCTGACCGTCGACCTGGACACGCCGGCCGAGCAGCAGGGCATCCCCCACCCAGATGGCCCGCATCTCCTCGACCACTTCGCGGGCGGCGACGTTCTCCGCCGGCGCCATGTTGCCGTAGCCCACCAGGTTCTGGCTCGCGGCCTGGCGCGCGCTGCGGGAGCGCGCATCGAACTCGCTCGCGTTCTTCGTCCACTGGAGCGCGTCCCCCAGCTTGTTCCCACTCGCCCGCCGCGCCACGGGCTCCCCATCCGAGGGCGCACGCATCGCCAGCGCCTCCCTCACGTTGGCGCTCCGCAGCAGCAGCGACACGCGCTCCAGCCGCTCGCGCAGGACGTCCGCGTCGACCCCCGGGTGCGCCAGGTGGGCCAGGCTTCGCAGCTCGGGCTCCATCACCTGGGGCGAGGACACCTCGCCATCAGGCCCCATCTGGAAGTGAAGCAGGACGTGCTCCGGCGGGCCCGAGAGCAGGGGCGAGGCCACCCAGGCCTGGCCCCTGGCAAGGGGACGCCGCTGTCCGTCCAGGATGCCGCGCGCGGGAGCCACGGCCGCATACGACTCCACCGCCACCGCGCTCTCACGTGCCACCAGCGGCAGCAGCTCCGAGTCGAGCCGCCACAGCGCCAGCCGCACGTTCTCCTCTCGCGCCGCGCTCTCACGTGCCTGACGGTCCGTGCGGTCCAACCGCAAGGCGAAGACGGACAGCCACACCACTCCGGCCAGGGCGAGCAGCAGACAGGCGCTCACCGCGAGCCAGACACGCCAGGAGCGAATCATCCCGGGCCGCCCGGCGCGGAGAACATGTAGCCCTTGCCTCGCACCGTGAGGATGACGCGGGGCTCGGCCGAGTCGTCGCGCAGCTTCTCCCTGAGGCGCGCCATCGTCATGTCCACCGTGCGCGTCTGCACGCTCCTCGCGGGCAGGTGCCAGACGCGCTCCAGCAGCTCTTCCCGGGAGATGGCCCGGTTGGCGTTGTCGCCCAGGTAGCGCAGCGCCTCGGCCTCGCGCTCGGAGAGGTCCGTCCGGGAGCCGTCGTCGAAGCTCAGCTCCCGGCGCTCCACCACGAAGTGGCCTCCGGGGAAGTCCACGCGGGAGGCGCCCTGGGGCCGCTCCGCCGAGCGTCGGAGCACCGCGCCCGCGCGTGCCAGCAGCTCACGCACCGAGAAGGGCTTCACCACGTAGTCGTCCGCGCCGAGCTTCAGCCCCATCACCCGGTCCTCCTCCTGGCCCCGGGCGGTGAGGATGATGACGGGCAGCGTCGGCCGGCTCTTTCGCACGGCCCGGAGCAGGTCCAGCCCGTCACCGTCCGGGAGCACCAGGTCCAGCAGCACCAGGTCCACCGGCGTGCGCTCGGCCAGCCGCTGGCCTTCCTCCCGCACGCCCGCTTCGAGGACCTCGTAGCCCTCGAAGCGAAGCGCATCCACGATTCCGCGCCGGATGGCGGGGTCATCCTCGACGACGAGTACTCGGCGCGCGGCCATGACGGCATCCTACTCCAAGGTGAACTGACGCTTCGTCGCCTCGCGACGCACCACCTGACCGATGACCCCGTCCAGCGTGGACTCCTCCTCCGTGGGATTCTTCTTGCGAGCCTCCGCGAGGAACTCCTGACGCTGCCGGCCCAGCTCCTGGATGCGCTGCTGCAGCGCCGCCCGCTCCTTCTCCCGGGCCTCCAGCCACGCCTTGCGCCCGTCGCCGTCCAGGTTGCGCATCGGCTCGGGCAGGTCATCGGCGGCGACCGCGCCCAGGTCCACCTTGTTCTTCTTCACCGCGTCCACCAGGTCCCAGCTCTCGTTGGAGTAGTTCCCGGAGGACTTCGCCACCGAGCGCGCCGCCATGTTCTGCACCGACACGCCGCGCGAGAGGCTGTCCTGCTCCTGCTGCCGAATCTGGCTCGCCTTGCCCGCGGCGCCGCCATAGACGACGTAGGTCTTGTTCAGCTCGGTGCCGAGCCGGGCAATCTCCTCGTCCTGCGGCGCGGGCAGCTCCACCACCTTCTGGTTCTGGTCGATGTTCATGTAGCTGCCATCGGCGAGCGTGGCGGCCGCCTTCCACTGGTCCGAGATGCCCTGCTCGTAGCCACCGCAGTGGATGGTGTTCACGGTGATGCCCCGCTTGCTGGCGGCGGACACGGCCTCGCGGAAGTCGACGGGGCCCTGGGTGAAGGTCTCGTTGCCGGCGATGAAGATGAGCCGCATCGCGTCCGGGTTCGTGCTCCACGCGAGCTTCTGGCTGGCCTCCTGGATGACCTCGCCGCAGTGCTCGGAGCCGCCGGAGGTCCTCAGGGCGAAGAGGCGCTCGGAGATGGCGTCCAGGTCCGTGGTGAAGGGCGTCAGCAGGCGAATCTCATTCGAGCCCGCGCCCTCCCCGGCGTAGCCGTAGGCGTAGAGGGCCAGCTCGAGCCTCGGAGCGGCGCCCCCACGTCGGGCCTGAGAGAAGCGGTTCACGATGTTCCACAGCTGCGTGCGGGCCTGGTCCAACAGGCCGTCCATGCTGCCGCTGGTGTCCAGCAGCAGGGCAATCTGGATGACGGGGGCCGAGGCATCGGCCGGCGCGGGCTTCGTCGGGGTGGGGACCTCCACGCGAGGAGGAGGGGCCACCGCCACGGGGGCGGGACGCGGCACCTCGGGAGGAGGCGGGGTGGACGCGGGCTTGCCCAGCAGGAGCGCGGAGAGCGCGAGCACCGTGGCCGAGCCAAGGATGACAGGGAGCTTGAGGGCCGGTTTCATCGTGAGTCCTTTCGTACGGCGGTGCCCTGAAGAGCACGCTGGGACAGTAACGATGGAGACCGTCCGAAAGGTGTAACCGCCGTGTAACCGGGTGCGCGGCTACCGCGCGTCCCAGAGGAAACCCAGCTCCAGCTCGAAGGCCTCGAAGGGCTCCGCGCGAACCCTCGCGTTCGCCTCATGGATGACGGGTGGGGCGTAGCTTCGTCCATCGAGGCGATGGACCTCCAACGTCCTGGCTATCGGATCGATGATCCAGACATGGCGCACGCCTTCGCGGGCATACAGGGGCAGCTTCAACGAGCGGTCCAGTCGCGACGTGGAGGGGGACAGCACCTCGCAGACCCAGTCCGGGACGACCGTGAAGCCGACCGTCTGCGGAAGCTCTGTCATCCGCTCACGTCGCCAGCCCGCGACATCCGGGACGAGGACATTTCCCCCGAACAGATGAAGCTCCGGCTCGTCCAAGATGAACCAGCCTCCAGGCCCGCCCCGTCCCCGGTCGAACGGTCCGCTCAACTCACCTCCCAGCCGGGACGACGCCAGCGCGTGCCGCGGTGCTGGCCGAGGGCTGACGTGCAGTTCCCCATCGATGAGCTCCCCGACCACCGTCTCGGGAAGCGCCTCCAGGTCCTCATAGGTGGCCGGTTTCTTGTCCATGACGTCCCCATATCCATAGGCCTCGCCGCCCAACCCCAGTTCCATGGTCATGCGAGGGGAATAACATCGGGGTCTGACGCGTGAGGGTGTCCATGCCGCTACCGCCCTCCCAGGTTGTATCGGCTGGACGGCGGACGCAAGGGGGCGCTACACCGCCACCCGGCTCGGGCCACGCACGTGCACGTCGTGCAATCACGCGGCCAGTGAGCGCCACGGACCAGGCACCGCCGACTCAGGCGCTCCGGAGCATCAGCCGCTCCACGACGGAGCGCACCTCGCGCAGCCGCGCGGGGTCCGTCACGGCGACAAAGATGGTGTCGTCGCCAGCCACCGTGCCAGCGAGCCCCGGCACCTCCGGTTCTCGGTCCAACGCCAACGCCAGGGCGGGCGCGTAGCCAGGCCCCGTCTTCACCACGAGCATGTTCGGCGGAGCCTCGATGATGCTGACGCGCTGCCGCTCGGTGGCCACCACCGGCTCCATCGACGCGCGCTGATAGCGCCCGCCGACCTTCTGCACGCCCAGCTTCTTCAGCCGCCGCGACAGCGTGGACTGGCTCGGGGCCTGCCCTTCCGCCTCCAGCAGCTCCTGCAAGACCGCCTGATCGCTGATCTCCCGCTCCGAGATGAGCCGAAGGATTTCGTCGTCCAGGTTCATTCCCACCACCATGCATGCGCGTGAATTTCCATGCAAGGAACCCGCATGAAAGATTGCGGGAACATTACCCTTGCGCGTCGCGTCTTTCTGCATAATATCCGCGCCCCATTCGCGGAAATGCACGCATGCTGGTGCATATTCATCCACCTATGCATCCGGTCCAGGCCAGGGAGCGCAGGCCCATGAAGCACGTCACGCACATCAAGGATCTCGGCCCCGCGGGTGTAGAGGCCATCCTCGCGCAGGCAGCGGCCTGGAAGCAGACGCCTCCGGGTCGTCATCTGGAGGGGAGCATCCTCGGGATGGTGTTCTTCAACCCGTCGCTGCGCACGCGCACCTCGTTCGAGGCGGTGATGCTGCGCGGGGGTGGCAACGCCATCATCCTGGATGTCGGCTCGGGCGTGTGGAAGCTGGAGCACCGCGAGGGCGCGGTGATGAACCTGGACCGGGCCGAGCACCTCAAGGAGGCCGCGCCCGTCCTCTCGCGCTTCGTGGACATGCTGGGCGTGCGGACCTTCTCGCAGGGTGGCGGCGACGAGGAGGACGAGGTCGACCCCATCATCAACGCGTTCCGCAAGTGGGCCACCGTTCCCGTGGTCAGCATGGAGTCCGCGCGCGAGCACCCGTGCCAGGGCCTGGCGGACATGCTGACCTTGCGCGAGACGTTCGGCACCACGAAGAAGCTGCCCGTGACGCTGACGTGGGCACCGCACATCAAGCCGCTGCCCAAGGCGGTTCCCAACTCGTTCCTCCTGAGCGCGGCGGCGGCCGGCTGTGAGGTGCGCGTGGCGCATCCTCCTGGCTTCGAGCTGCACCCCGCGGTGCGCGCGGAGGCGGAGGCGTACGCCAAGGCCACCGGCGGCAGCATCACCTACACCCACGACCAGGACGAGGCGCTCGCCGGCAGCCGCGCCGTCTACGCCAAGTCGTGGGGCCCGACGGCCGCCGCGGCCTTCTCCCCCAACGACGTCACCGCGCTGCTCGCGTCGTATTCCGGGTGGATGCCCACGCTGCGCACCATGGCGAGCGCGGCGAAGGATGCCGCGTTCCTGCACTGCCTCCCCGTGCGTCGCAACGTGGAGGTCGCCGATGAGGTCCTGGACCATTCCAGCAGTCGTGTGGTGGACGAGGCGGGCAACCGCTTCCACGTCCAGCGCGCCCTGCTCCACTGGATGCGCTCGCAGTCCCGCTGAGCGGCGCCACCCAGGCGCGCCTCTCCCCTTCTCTTCATTTCGAGGTCTCCCGTGCCCTTGTCACCCGACCCGTACTCCGCGCTTCGCAACGCCGCGCGCTATGTGCAGCAGTTCCGCCGCAAGACGTTCGTCGTGAAGCTCGGCGGCGCCATGCTGAGCGACCCGCGTCTGCGCCGCTCCGCGTGCGAGCAGATTGCCCTGCTGTGGACGTTCTCCATCCGCCCCGTCGTCGTGCACGGCGGCGGGCCCGAACTGGACACGCTGTGTGACGCCCTCCACCTGCCGGTGGAGAAGGTGGCGGGCCGTCGCGTGACGTCCGCGCCCGTGCTGGACGCGGCGAAGATGGTGCTCGCCGGCAAGCTGCACACGGACCTGCTCGCGGACCTGCAGGCGGCGGGCGTGCCCTCCGTGGGCCTGAGCGGCGTGGACGCCGGGCTCATCAAGGCGCGTAAGCGTCCTCCCGTCATGGTGACGGAGCCGGGAGCCACCGAGGGCCGGCTGGTGGACTACGGCCTCGTCGGCGACATCGAGGCGGTGGACACGCGCGTGGTGGAGCACCTGCGCTCGGCCGACTACGTGCCCGTCATCGCGCCCCTCTCCGGCGGCGCGGACGGCGCCGTCTACAACACCAACGCGGACACCGTGGCGGCGGCGCTGTCGGTGGCCCTGTCGGCGGAGAAGCTCTTCTTCCTCGTCCAGGTGCCGGGCCTGCTGCGCGACTTGAATGACCCGACGTCGCTGGTGACGCTGGCGAACCTGACGGACCTGGCGACCATGGAGAACACGGGCGCCATCTCCGGCGGCATGCGTCCCAAGGCGCACGCCATCCGCCACGCACTGGTGGGCGGCGTGGGCAGCGTGCATCTGGTGAGCGGCGTGGCACCCAACGCGCTGTTGGAGGAGGTCTTCACCAACGAGGGCAGCGGGACGATGGTGGTGCGCGAGAAGGCGCCGAAGAACGCGGGGAACGGGGGATGAAGGCGGCGGAGCTGCTCCAGGCGCTGGTGGCCATCCCCAGCGTTTCGGGTGACGAGCGACTCATCGCGGACACGGTGTCCGGGTGGGCGGCGGGCTGGGGTGCGCGCGTCCAGCGGAAGGGCCACAACGTGTGGTTCTCCGTGGGAAGCGGGCCACGCCGGCTGCTCGTCAACTCGCACCTGGACACGGTGAAGCCGTGCGCCGGGTGGACGTACGCGCCCCACGCGCCCGAGTGGCGTGAGGACCGCCTGTACGGCCTGGGCAGCAACGACGCCAAGGGCTGCGTGACGGGGATGCTCGTCGCGGCCCGGACGCTCCTGAAGGAAGGTCCGCCCGCGGGTGGAGAAATCGTCTTCGCCTTCACCGCCGAGGAGGAGACCGGAGGCCAGGGCCTGGGCACGCTGCTGCCGGACCTGGGGCCGCTGGACGCCGCGGTGGTGGGCGAGCCCACGAGCCTCAAGCCCTGCACCGCCCAGCGGGGCATGCTCCTCTTGCGCTGCACCGCGCACGGCCGCAGCTCGCATGTCGCGCACGCGCACAACGCGCAGGCGGTGAACGCCATCCACGTCGCGGCCGGAGACATCTCCACGCTGGCGGAGCTGCGCTTCCCGTCCCACCCGCTGCTGGGTGAGGCGCGGGCCCAGGTGACGCAGATTTCCGGAGGGCTGGCGCGCAACCAGGTGCCGGACGCCTGCGAGTTCTTCGTGGACCTGCGCACCACGCCGAGCATGGACCACGCGCAGGTGGCGACCCAGCTCGGTGGCGTGTTGAAGAGCGAGGTGAAGGTGCACTCGGCGCGGTATCTGCCGAAGGCGACGCTGTCGCATCAGCCCATCGTCCGGGCGGCCATCGCCGCGTCGGGCGAAGAGCCCGTGGGCTCCAGCACCACGTCCGACTGGGCCTTCCTGGGCGAGCTGCCCACGGTGAAGGTGGGCCCGGGCGACACGCTGAGAAGCCACCTGGCGGACGAGTTCATCACCCTGGCGGAGCTGGAAGCTGGCGCCGCCTTCTACACGCGCCTTCTGCGCGGCTACTTCGAGGAGGTGGCCCGTGGCTGAGACTCTGTGGGGCAAGGGCGCCGCGCTGGACGCGGTCATCCACCGGTTCACCGTGGGCGACGACCCCGTCGTGGATCTGGCGCTGACGCCGCACGACGCGCTGGGCAGCGCCGCGCACGCGCGCATGCTGGGCAAGGTGGGCCTGCTCAAGCCCGAGGAGTCCCGGGCGCTCGTCGGCGCGCTGAAGACGCTGCACGACGAGGCGCGCGCGGGCCACTTCACCATCCGCCCCGAGCAGGAGGACGGACACACGGCGCTGGAGGCCGCGCTGGTGGAGCGCGTGGGCGAGCCGGGCAAGCGCATCCACCTGGCGCGCTCGCGCAATGACCAGGTGCTGCTCGCGGTGCGCCTGCTCCTGCGTGAAGAGGTCCTCGCGCTCGGCGCGGGCGCGGTGAAGCTGGCGGAGGCCTTCCTGGACTTCGCGCAGGCGCACGCCCATGTGGCGATGCCGGGCTACACCCATCTGCGGCGCGCGATGCCGTCGACGTTCGGCATGTGGGGCATGGCCTTCGCGGAGGGGCTGCTGGAGGAGCTGGAGGCGCTGCGCGGCGTGTGGGGACGGCTGGACCGCTGCCCGCTCGGCGCCGCCGCGGGCTTCGGCGTGCCGCTGCCCATCGACCGCGAATACGTCGCTCAGCTGCTCGGTTTCAGTCGGGTGCAGAGAAGCCCCATCGACGCGCAGAACGGACGCGGCCGTCACGAGTCCGCGGTGCTGGGCTGGGCCTGCAGCGTCGCGGGCACGCTGGAGAAGTGGCTGTGGGACGTGCAGCTCTACAGCACGGACGAGTTCGGCTTCCTCGGGCTGCCGGACGCGTTCACCACGGGCTCCTCCATCATGCCGCAGAAGAAGAACCCGGACGTGGTCGAGCTGGCGCGCGGGCGATGCCGCGAGCTGCGAGGACTGGCGCACCAGGTGGAAGCGGTGGCGGGCGGCCTGCCCTCCAGCTACCACCGCGACTTCCAGTTGCTCAAGCGCCCCACCTTCGCGGCGCTGGCCTCCAGCCGTGCGCTCCTGGACGTGCTCTCCCGTCTGGTGCCGGTGCTCCAGGTGAAGGCGGACGCCGCCGCGCGCGCCTGCGACGACACGCTGTACGCGGCCCACCACGCCTACACGTTGGTGGCCGGAGGACAGGCCTTCCGCGACGCCTACCGGCAGGTGGGCCGGGAGCTTTCGGACGGCACGTTCCACCCGGACCGCGAGGCATTGACGGCCACCCACCTGGGTGGCGCCGGAAACCTGGGGCTGCCCCAGGCCCGTGAGGAGCTGGCCGCCGCGCGCGCCTGGCTCGACGACACCCACCGCGCCCTGGCCACGGCCACCGCGCGCGTGTGGGACGTATGAACGCCTTCCCCGTGAGGAGTGACGACATGAGCAAGAAGAACGTGGTGCTGGCCTTCTCCGGCGGACTCGATACCGCTTTCTGCACGGTGTACCTGCGCGAGCAGGGCTACGCCGTCACCACCGTCACCGTGGACACGGGCGGCTTCCCGCCCGAGCAGCTCGCGAGCATCGCGGCCCTGTCCGCGAAGCTGGGCGCCGTGGAGCACATCAAGGTGGACGCGCGAGGCACCCTCTTCCAGGGCTACCTGCGCTACCTCATCGCCGGCAACGTGCTGCGCGGGCAGCTCTACCCCCTGAGCGTGTCCGCGGAGCGGGCGTGCCAGGCCGTGGAGGTCGTCCGCGTGGCGCGCGAGAAGGGCGTGCAGTCGCTGGCGCACGGCAGCACCGGCGCGGGCAATGACCAGGTGCGCTTCGACGTGGCGTTCCGCTCGCTGGCCGGTGATTTGGAGCTGCTCACCCCCATCCGCACGCTGGGCCTGAGCCGCAAGGAAGAGCTGTCCTTCCTGGCCGAGCGCGGCATCCACATGCCGCCGAAGCTGGGCTCCTACTCCGTCAACGAGGGCATGTGGGGCACGTCCGTGGGCGGCAGCGAGACGCTCAACTCGTGGAGCGCGCTGCCCGAGGCGGCCTTCCCCTCCGGGGAGATTCCCACCGACTTGAAGCCTCGTCCCCTGACGGTGGGCTTCGAGCAAGGCATCCCCGCGTCGCTGGACGGCAAGGCGCTGGGGCCGGTGGAGCTGGTGGAGGCGCTCAACGTGCTGGGGCGCCAGTACGGCATCGGCCGGGGCATCCACCTGGGCGACACCATCCTCGGCATCAAGGGCCGCGTGGGCTTCGAGGCGCCGGCCGCGCACCTGCTCATCACCTCGCACCGCGAGCTGGAGAAGCTGGTGCTGTCCGGCAAGCAGCTCTTCTGGAAGGAGACCGTGGGCAACCTCTACGGCTCGCTGCTGCACGAGGGGCACTTCTTCGACCCGCTCGTGAAGGACCTGGAGGCGTTCCTCACCTCCTCGCAGGACCGGGTGACGGGCGAGGTGCGGCTCGTGTTGCACCCTCGCTCCATCGTGGTGGAAGGCGTGCGCTCGCCCTATTCGTTGATGGACGCGAAGGTGGCGACGTACGGGGAAGCGAACGTGTTGTGGACGGGCTCGGAGGCCGCTGGCTTCGCCAAGCTGTACGGCGTCGCGCAGATGCTCTCGCACCGGGCGAAGGGAGGCTGACATGAAGGTCTTCGTCGACAAGGTGGGAAGCGTCACCCGCAACCTGGGCCTGGGGCGCACCGTGCACCTCACGCCCGAGGTCAAGGCCGAGGAAGGCGCCGTCATCGCCATCCGCATCCACGGTGAGAAGACGGTCTACAACCAGCTCGAGGACGTCCACGGGCGCCTCGTCACGCTGCACGCGGGCGACATCATGGTGGGCGCCCTGGGGCACCGCAACGCGCTGCACGGCTACGAGGGCGTGGTGCCGGAGTCCGTCACCGTGGGTCAGCGGCTGCACGTGCTGAACATGGGCGGCGTCATCGGCAAGTGCACGTCGCACAACCCCGGCGTGGGCATGCCCTTCGAGGCGGAAGTGCTGGGCCAGGTGCTCGAGTTCCCGGAGCTGATGTCGCGCAACGGGCAGCCGGCGCACGTGATGTCCGGCGCGCTCAAGGGCACGAACGTGGCGGTGAAGTGCCCCGTCGTCTACGTGGTGGGCACGTGCATGAACGCGGGCAAGACGTTCGCCGCCAGCGCCATGGTGCGCAGGCTTGCGCAGGCGGGCTACCGCGTGGGCGGCGCGAAGCTCACGGGCGTGTCGCTGATGCGGGACACGCTGAGCATGCAGGACTCCGGCGCGGACGTGGTGATGGACTTCACCGACGCGGGCATCGTCTGCACGGGGCCGCGCACGGCGGCGCGCGTGGCCAGGGTGCTGTTCTCCGAGCTGGCGGTGTCCGACGTGGACGTCATCGTCGCGGAGACGGGCGACGGCATCATGGGTGAGTACGGCGTCCAGGCGATTCTGGCGGACCCGGAGCTCAAGGCCCTCGCGGGCGCGTGGGTGATGTGCGCCAACGACCCGGTGGGCGCGGCCGGCGGCGTGCGGCACCTGAAGGAGACGTACGGCATCGACGTGGACGTGCTGGCCGGTCCGGCCACGGACAACGCGGTGGGCGTGCGCTTCGTGGAGCAGGTTGTCGGCGTGCCGGCGCGAAACGCTCGCGCGGACCCGGCGGCGCTGGGTGGTCTCATCCTGGAGAAGCTCTCGCCGAAGCTGGGCGCGGGGAGGAAGTCATGACGCGGGCGCATATCTACATCCTGGGGGCCTCCGGTTTCGGTGGAGGCGAGCTGTTGCGGATTCTCTCCGGGCACCCGGCCGTGGCCGGCATCCGCGTCGTGTCCCGGCACCACGCGGGCGAGCCCGTCCACAAGGTGCATCCGCATCTGCGCGGCCTGGTCGACGCGAAGTTCGAGGCGGAGCCGGACTGGCGCTGGCTCGCGGACTCGCAGCAGCCCGTGCTGTTCAGCGCGCTGGGTCACGGTGAGCTGGCCACGCAGTTCCTCGGCCTGGAGAAGAAGTGGGCCGAGGTGGGGCTCGCCGACCGCCTGCTGCTCGTGGACCTGTCCTCCGACTTCCGGTTGGACCACCCGGGACGGTACGCGGGCGCCTATGGCAAGCCGCACCCCGCGCCGGACCTGCTGGGCACCTTCACCTACGGCCTCACCGAGTGGAAGCGCGAGGAGATCAAGGGCGCCCGGCGCATCGCCAACCCCGGCTGCTTCGCCACCGCGGTGCAGTTGGCGCTCTTGCCCATCGCGTCCACGCCAGGACTGGGCCTGCTGGCCGTCTCGGGTGTGACGGGCTCCTCCGGCTCCGGCTCGCTGCCGGGCGAGGGCACGCACCACCCGACGCGCGCGCATGACTTCCGCGCGTACAAGCCGCTGGAGCACCAGCACGAGGCCGAAGTCGAGGTCATGTTGGTGGCCCACGGCGCGCAGCGCCACCGGCTGGCCTTCGTGCCGCACTCGGCGCCCATGGTGCGCGGCATCTTCGCCACCGTGCAGTTCGAGTGGCCCGAGCACGGCGGCGCGGTGGTGACGCAGTCGCTGACGGACAAGTTCCGCCGCTATTACGAGGGCTCCAAGTTCGTCCGCATCGTCGAGGGCACGCCGCGCGTCGCCGCCGTCACCGGCAGCAACTTCTGCGACATCTCCGTGGCGACGAAGGGCCGCTCCGTGGCCGTCATGGCCGCGCTGGACAACCTGGTGAAGGGCATGGCCGGCCAGGCCGTGCAGAACTTCAACGTGTCCCTCGGCTTTCCCGAGGACACCGGGCTGCGTCAGGCCGCCTGCTACCCGTGAACGACGCCGCACCCGCTCCGGTGGCCTCGGAGCGGGCGCGGTGGCCCACGGCCTGCTTCGCCGCGAGGGCTAGAGGACGCGGGTGATGGTGAGCTGAGCGATGCCCCCCAGCGAGGACACACCCGCGGGGTTCAGACAGGCCAGGTTCAACAGCGCCGTCGTGTAGACAATCGACCAGGTCGCGGTGGAGCCGTAGTACTTCCCGTGCAGCACCGTGCCCGCATAGGTTACCACCGTCGTCAGACCCACGACGCCGACCTCGACCGAGGTGTAGTCGAACCGGGACGTCTCTCCGGTGTTCCAGGTGATGGTGGCCTCGCCGGCCCCCGTCGTCAGCGGGCTCGAACAGGTCAGCCCCGTCTGGAGGTTGGGGCCCGTCGATACGCTGCCGTTGAGGACCACCTGTCCGAGCACCGTCAGGCAGTTGCTGAACGCGGACGCCGTCGACACGTTGATGTTCTGCGGATTCATCGTCGCCGCCGGCGAGAAGGTCCGGGTGGACGTCCCCAACTCACAGATGACGCTCACCGGCTCGGCGGCGAGGGCCGCGCCCACCGGAGAGAGCAGGACCGCCAGGAACGCGCCACTCAGCAGCACGCTCCCGAGACGGCGCACGTTTCCACCGGCAACCACATCGTCCATGTTCATGATGTCTCCAATGACTGGGTTCAGGCCGGCCAAGACACCCACGCGAAGGCAGACGCCCTCCCAATGACTGTCATCCAGCCCGGCGCCACTCTGGCGACTGGGAATGACGTCAGCAATTGAACCCGAGGGTACGGGTACACCAACGCCGCGCCAAGAGTGCGGGCCATGGCATTGCCCGCAATCAGCGCTGTCAGGCTTCACCTGGTGCTTGCGTCTGTTTCACTCAACGCCCTCACTTCCTCCCAGGCACCGCCCATTCTCGGGCGAGCGTCCCGCCGGGAGCACGTCAGGCCGCGCTCGAGTTCGCGTCGGAGGAGGCCCGCCCGGCAATCCCCGCCGTGTGCCCTCCACGAAAGCGGTGCCCATGCCTCGACGCTCCCGTCCTGCAAGTGCCCTCGTCTTCGGTCGCAATCCCTCTCAGTACGACACCTTCGACGTGGAGGCCGAAGCCGCGGAGTCCCTGGGCCTCGACACGTATCAGGTGGACCTGGCCGCCCTGCTCCATGGCAACCTGGAGCGCGCGCTCGACGCGGTACCGGAACACGGAACCCTCCGGCTGCTCTACCGGGGGTGGATGCTCACAGAAGAGGAGTACGGCGCGCTCGACGAGGCCCTCTCCGAGCGCGGCCACCGGCTGCTGACCACCCCCACGCAGTACGCCGCCGCAATGTACCTGCCGAACTGGTACCCCCGCATCGCCCGCTACACCGCGCGCTCAGTCTGGACCGAAGACACGGACGCCCAGGAGGCCTGGCGCGCCGCCCAGGAGCTCGGGCCTGCTCCGTACATCCTCAAGGACCATGTGAAGTCCGCCAAGGAGCGCTGGGAGGAGGCCTGCTTCGTCCCGGCTGGCGCCACGCGCGAGGACTTCGAGCGAACGTGCACAAACCTCGTGGAGGAGCGCGGTGAGCGCTTCGAGCGGGGACTCGTCGTCCGGAAGTACCTGCCCCTCAAGGTCTACGGCAGGACGCCCACCGGCCCCGCGCACCTGGAGTTCCGACTCTTCTTCGGACACGGCCGCCTGCTCGCGGCCGAGCCGTACTACGAGTTCGACGTCGAGGTTCCGGACTTCACCGCCTTCGAGCCCCTGGGCCGCCGCATCGACTCGCCCTTCTTCTCCCTCGACGTCGCCATGCTGGAGGACGGCGGCTGGGCCGTCGTCGAGGTGAATGACGGCGGCGTCTCCGGCCTGCCTCCGGGGTTGGACCCTCGCGCCCTCTTCGAGCCCCTGCTGGGGGCCGGGTAGCCAGGCACCCGCCACGCCGGCCCCACCCAGGAGCAACCTTCGCGACGCGCTCCTGGGTTATGGTGCGCAAAGGTTTGACGTCAAAACAGGCAAGGAACGATGCACTTCGAATTGGCCTTCGTCCTCATCTTCGCAGTCGCGACCGCGGTGGCCATCGCGGCGCGGTACTTCAAGATTCCCTACACGGTGGCCCTGGTGGTGGCGGGGCTGACGTTGGGTGCGGTGCATCTGTTCGAGCCGCCGCATCTCACCAAGGAACTGCTCTTCGCCATCATCCTGCCGGGCCTCTTGTTCGAGGCGGCGTTCCACGTCGAGTTCCGCAAGTTCTGGAAGAACAAGCTGACCATCCACGCCATGGCGATTCCGGGCGTGGCGGCCTCGGCGGGCCTGACGGCGCTCATCCTCTCGGAGTGGGTCGAGGGAATGAACGTGGTGAGCGGCTTCGGGATGATTCCGGCGATGGTGTTCGCGGCGGTCATCGTCTCGACGGACCCGATTGCCGTGGTGGGGTTGTTCAAGACGCTCGGCGCACCCAAGCGCCTGCTCATCCTGGTGGAGGGAGAGAGCCTGCTCAACGACGGCACCGCCGTGGTGCTCTTCACGCTGGTGGTGGGAGTGGCGATGGGAGGCCAGTTCACCGTGGGCGGCGCGGTGATGGACTTCATCAAGGTCGCGGGCATGGGCGTGCTGGTGGGCAGCGCGGTGGGGTATGCGGCGGCGCGGGTCATCAAGCGTGTGGATGACGCGATGGTGGAAATCACCTGCACTGTCATCGCGGCGTACGGCTCGTTCGTCATCGCGGAGAACTTCCACTACTCGGGCGTCATCGCGACGGTGGTGGCCGGCATGCTCTGCGGCAACTGGGCCACGCACGAGGGCATGAGCCCCACCACGCGCGTCGCGGTGGAGAGCTTCTGGGAGTACTGGTCCTTCGCGCTCAACTCGGTGGTGTTCCTCCTCATCGGCCTGGAGGTGAACCTGTCGTCGCTGCTGGCGTCGTGGAAGCCGATTCTGGCGGCCTACGTGGCGGTCATCGTGGGACGGGCGGTGGTGGTGTACGGCGTGTCCGCGCTGCTGAGGCTCACGTCGGAGCGCATGCCCTGGTCCTGGAGCGCGGTGCTCACCTGGAGCGGCCTGCGTGGCGCCATCTCCATGGTGCTGGTGCTCAGTCTTCCGGCGGACTTCGACCACCGCGAGCTCCTGGTGAACATGACGTTCGGCGTGGTGGTGCTGTCCATCGTCTTCCAGGGCCTCTCCATGGCGCCGCTCCTGCGCAAGCTGGGCATCACCGGCCTGAAGGACGCGTACCAGGAGCAGTACGAACTGGCGCGCGGCCGGCTGGGCGCCATCCACGCCGCGATGGCCGCGCTCGAGGCCCTGCGTCGCACGCGTGAGATTCCCGCCGACGTGCTGACCCAGTTGGAGAAGGACTACCAGGAAAAGGAGCGCGTGACGGAGACGGAGCTGGCGCAGCTCAAGCAGCAGTCGATGCGCTTCCACGAGGAGGAGCACCAGGAGGCCGTCCGCCGCATGCTTATCGTGGAGAAGGAGTCGCTGCTCAAGGCGTACCAATCCGCCGCCATCGGCAAGGAAGCCTTCGAGCGACTCACCGCGGAGCTGGATGAGCGCATCGCCCATGCCGACGCCGCGGAGATCCACACGTCGGTGCCCGCCACGCCCGCCGGGGCCGTCGGGACCTGACGTCAGGCGGGCCTCGCGTCACGGGCGGCCTTCGCGGGCTCCCGTGACGCGGGCTCTACGGGCCTTCAGACCGCTGGCGTCTTGGAGGTATCCGAAGTCGCGGGCGGCACCTCGGAGAGCGACTGCTCGGGCAGGCGAATCACCGGGTCCGGGCGCTCCACCTCGGAGGGAACCGCTTGCACCGCGCTCGCGGTCGCGGCCCCGAGGGACTCCACCGCGGACACGGACGTGTCCACACGTCCCTCGGCGCTCGATGACGAACCATCGACCGATGGGTCCACCCGTGCTTCGGCCCCTGATGCGGACGACACCGGGTTTTGAATCGACGTGTCCACGCTTCCCTCGGCGCTCGCAGCGGATTCGCCCGGGCCGGGACTCGACGTCTCGACGCTCGCGGATGCTCCGGGCGCCTCGGCGGACGTATCGACTCGGGCCCCGGCGGCTGACTCGGCCTCGCGCTGCTCCAGCCGCGCGCCGCCCTGCTCCGCCGCTCGGAGGAACTCGTCGTACTCGGACTTGCGCTCCTCGGCCTTGGATTGGGTCTTCTCGGATTGTTGCGCGGCGGCGGCCCTTCCGGCCTTCAGCGCGCGCGCACTGACGACGATGCCCGCCCCGAACACCGCGACGTTCAGCACCGAGCCCAGCCCACCCAGCCACAATGAGTCCACGCCGCCCTGGACGTAGCCCAGCGCGAGCACGAAGACGGCGCCGGACACGGCCGCGCCAGCCGCCGTCTGCCAGGGCTTCAGCTCCATCACCCGGCCCGCGCCGTAGCAGAGCACCGGCAGCACGCCGACCAACCACACGTTCTCCAGCAGCACCGCCACCAGCACCTTCAACGAGTGGAAGGGCAGCGCCTGCACGCGCAGATTCAGCCGCAGCGTCAGCGACACGCTGAGGGCCGAGCCCAGGACAAGCGAGATGAAACCCAGTCCAACGATGAACTGGAAACGGCGGATTCGAACACGCAGCGGCTCGAGGACACTCGGCTTGGGGCTCACGGGCAGGCAGCCTACCCCAGTTCAGCCCTCGTCCTCGTCAACGTCCGCTTCCCCCCCCGGAGTCCGAGGAGGCGGGCCATCCGCGTAGAAGACCTGCTCCAGCACCAGCCCCTGGGGCGGCGCCGTCTGTCCCGCGAGCTTCCGGTTGCGCGAGGCCAGCACCTCCGCCACCCACGCCTCGGGCCGCTTCCCCTTGCCCACGTCCACCAGCGTCCCCACGAGGTTGCGCACCATGTGCTTCAGGAAGGCCGTGCCCTCCACCACGATGGAGATGGCGCCCCCGGCCTCCCCCTCCACCGTGATTTTCCGCACCTCGCGAACCGCGTGCTTCGCCTGACAGTCCGCGGCCCGGAACGCGGAGAAGTCATGCCGGCCGAGCAGGTGCGCTGACGCCCTGCGCATCGCCTCGACATCCAGCGGCGCGAAGACCTCCCAGTGCGTCGTGCGGTGCAGCGGGGAGCGCGTGCGGCGATTGTTCAGACGGTAACGGTAGCGTTTGCCTCGGGACCAGCGGCGCGGGTCGAACCCCTCGGGTGCCTCCACCGCGTCCACCACCGCCACGTCGTGCGGCAGCAGGCCGTTGAGCCCCATGACGTACGCCTTCATGGGAAGCACCCGCTCCGTGTCGAAGCAGATCACCTGCCCCGTGGCGTGGACGCCAGAGTCCGTGCGCCCGGCGGACCGTACGGACACGGGCTCGCTCAAGAGCCGCGACAGCGCCTCCTCCATCACCGCCTGGAGCGAGCGCCCATTGGGCTGCACCTGCCAGCCCACGTAGCGAGTGCCCTCGTATTCGAGCGTCAGCTTCAGCCGAGGCATGTCAGCGGTACTTGAGCCAGGACTCGAGGAGCTCCGCCACCATGCGCCCCGCGGGGACACCGTTGCGGCGGGCCACCGCCTCCACCGCCTCCAGCACGTCCAAGGAGAGGGGCACGGCCAGCATGCGCGGCTCGGTGCGCTCGTCAGGGCCCCCTGGCGCCAGGGCGGCGATGCCCGGGGGGATGGTGAGCGGCGCGGTGACGGCGGGAGGTGGCTCGGACACCGGGGCCGGAGGAATCCCGGGGTCCAGGGATGCCACGACCTCCGACAGCTCCAGCGCCTCCTCGGCGGTGGGCGCGGTGGCGTTGCGGCTGCGCAGCCGGCGCTGCTCCTCCTGGAGCTCCTCCTCGAAGAGCTGCTTGATGAAGTTGGCCAGGTGCAGCGGCGTGGGCGTGAAGTCGTACGCGTCCAGGAACGCGTCCAGGTCCTTCTGCATCTCCGCCGCCGTCTGGTAGCGCCTGTCGCGGTCTCGCTCCAGCGCCTTCATCAGGATGACTTCCACGCGCTCGGGCAGGTCCTCGCGGAAGTACGAGGGCGCGTAGATCTTCCCCTCGGTGATGCTGCGCATCACGGCGACCTCGGACTCGCCCGTGAAGAGCTTGAAGCCCGTGAGCCACTCGTAGAGCACCACGCCGAGCGAGAACACGTCGCTGCGGCAGTCCAGCGCCTTGCCCAGACACTGCTCCGGGCTCATGTAGCTGAGCTTGCCCTTGATTTCGCCCGTGCGCGTCTGGCCCACCTGGTTGGCGGCCTTGGCGATGCCGAAGTCGAGAATCTTCACCGAGCCGTCGAAGGCGACGACGATGTTCTCTGGCGACACGTCCCGGTGGACGATGTTGAGCGGGCTGTCGTACAGGTCCGCCTTCGTGTGCGCGTGGTGCAGGCCCGCGCAGACACACGAGGCAATCTTCACCGCGTACACCAACGGGAAGGGAATCCCGAGCGCCTCCGCCTTGGGGACGACGCGGCGCATGTCCCGGCCGGCCACGTACTCCATCGCGATGAAGTAGCTCTCCGCGATCTTCCCCAGGTCGTGAATCTGCACGACGTTGGGGTGGTTGAGCTGGGAGGCGAGCCGGGCTTCGTTGAGGAACATCTTCACGAAGGCCGCGTGCTTGGAGAGGTGCGGGCGGATGCGCTTGATGACGACGGGCGACTCGCGGCCGTCCTCGCCTTCCTGGTGCGCGAGGAAGATCTCCGCCATCCCTCCGACGGCGATGCGGTCGATGAGCCGGTACTTGCCGAAGCGACCGGTTTCGCGCTGCTGCGGTGCGGCGGGAGACATGGCGTCCTGACCTTACCCGCGCCAGAGGCCCTGGCGCTAACGAAGTTGGACGACGTGGACCTTCAAGGCCGGCTCCTGGCCCGGAGGGCTCGGAAAGTCGAGGGAAGAAGGACCCGAGGAATCCACCGCCCTGCCCTGCCGCCCCGCGAGGGAGAGGCCCTCGGACACCATGGCCTCGAAGCGCCGGGCGGGCAGGCCCGCGTGGTTGCAGCAGGCGACCAGCCGTCCCCCGGGGGCGACGACGCGCGCGGTGGCCTCAGCCAGCCGGGCATAGTCACGGGCGGCGGAGAAGCGGGCCTCCTTCGTGTTGGAGAACGACGGAGGGTCCGCGATGACGAGGTCGAACGTCTCGCCCTTCTTCGCCAGACGCTTGAGCCAGTCGAAGACATCACCGGCCACGTAGTCATAGCGGTCCACGGGCTGGCCATTGAGCTGGGCGTTCTCCTCACCCCACTCCAGCACGCGGCGACTCGCGTCCAGGTTGAGCGCCCGCTTCGCGCCGCCCGCTTTCGCCACCACTCCGAATGCACAGGTGTAGGCGAAGAGGTTGAGCACGGTGAGGCCGCGCGCCTCTTTCAAGAGCCACGCGCGAGTGTCGCGCATGTCCAGATACAGCCCCACGGAGAGGCCCTGTCCGGGGCGGATGAGGAAGGACAGGCCGTTCTCCAGGGCCGTGAGGGACTCCACCGGCTCGCCCCGGGCGGAGGTCTCCGGGGCCAGCGTCTCCTTCGCCACGTTGGCGAGGACCCGTGCTTCGCGGGGACGGCGCTTGAGATACAGGCTCGTCGGCGCCCACGCTGTCATCGCGGCGTCGAGCAGTGCCTCTTCCTCCGTGGGAGAGAAGTCGCGGTAGAGGCTGAGGACATACAGGCCACCGAAGCGGTCCGCCGTCACGTCGGGGACGCCATCGGCCTCGCCGTGGAGGACGCGGAAGGCGGTGGTGCGAGCGTCGGTCAACAGGGGGCCGCGCCGGGCTTGCGCGGTCCGAAGCGTGTCCACGAGGGTGGGCATGGGCCCTCCCTGTATCAGCTTCCCAGTCGGGCGCGAGACCAGACGCGCTCGAGCGCCTCGGTGGCGGCGCGGGACAGGTCCACGTAGTCGGAGCCCAACAGCTGGCCTTCGCGCACACGGACGCGTCCATCGACGATGGTCCAGGCCGCGGGCGAGCGGGCGAGCTGGCCGATGAGATACGGCGAGTAGCCCGTCTCGGGGTCGGCCGCGGGCACGGAGTCGTAGACGACGAGGTCCGCGAGGCTGCCCTCCTCCACGGTGCCCGAGGGCAGGCCGAACAGGCGGGTACACAGCTCCGCGGGGCCGCTGACGAGCAGGTGCGCGAGGGTGCTGTCCACGTCCGGCAGGTGCCCGGCGCGGGAGATGCGCAGCACGCCCACGAGGGCCGCGAGCAGCTCGTCCTGAAGGGTGCCGTGGCCGCCCGTGCCCAGTCCAAGCAGGTGCAGCCGCAGGAGGATGGCCTCCATCGGGTCCGTGCCGCGCTCCAGGGTCCGCACGCCACGGGCCGCGAGCGAGACGAAGGTTTCGGTCTGCTCCAGGCGCGCGGCCTCGGAGCTGTCCAGCGCCCGTGCGTAGCCGGCGATTGCGCGAGGACCCAGCAGGCCCAGCGCGTCGAGCCGGGGCACCACCCGCTGACCGTGACGAGCGTAGGTGGTGCTGAGGTCGTCCTCGTTCTCCGCGAGGTGGAAGACGGTGGGGACTTCGAGCTCCGCGCTGAGCCGGGAGATGCGCGAGAGGAGCGAATCCTCGCAGGTATACGAGGCGTGGAAGCCCAGGGCCCCGCGCACCAGGGGGTGCTTCGCGTAGCGGCGGGCGAAGTCCGCGTTGGCGTCGAGCCATGCATCAGCCTGAGCGGCGCCATCCATGCTGTGGGTGGCGTGGCTCGTCACCAGTCGGAGGCCGACGCTCTCGGCCGCGCGGGCCTGGGCGGTGAGCCCACCGGCCACGTCGGCGCAGGCGAGGTGTTCCACGACGAGGGTGACACCATCTCGAAGCGCGCGGGCGGCGGCGAAGCGCGTGAGGGCCTCGATGTCCTCGGAGGAGACGAGGCGGGCCACGCGGCGCATGCGCTCCAGTCGCTCGCGAGGCGGCAGGAGGAGGAACTGGCCATTGGGCGGCAGGAGCTGGCCGTTGACGAGGTGCGAGTGGCTGTCCACCAGCCCGGGGGCGACGAGGCGGCCTCGACAGGCCACTTCCCAGTCACCTGGAAGGACAGGCACCTGCGCGTCCGGAGCAACGCGGCGGATGACACCACCCTCGACGACCACGGCCATACCGCGCCTGACCCGGCCATCCGCCCGGAACACAGCGCAGTTTTTCAGCAGCAGGCGACCTTCCATGTCCGGCAACTGTCATAGCACGGGTCAATGGGGGTGGGAGCGGGGTAAGTCCAGGAATCCGGGGTCGGCAACGAGGACTTGCCAGAGGAGGCGACTCAGGGCAGGGCGCCCCGCTCCGCCGAGCCAAGGGGTCCATGGACCGCACGACCCACCGCCTCGGTTCCGTCCCCGCTGAGGAGTGGGGGCCTTGTACCCGCCAACGAATCAGGGAGGCGGCGCATCACATTCCGTCTCAGAGGGGACGGGTATCCGAGGGTATCCCGGTGCCCTGCACCTCCCTGCGACACAGCGAACTCGAGGCGAGTCCGAGCACATGACGCAGTAGTAGCCACAAGCAGCGTGTACGAGATGGCTGATACGTGGCAGTTCCTCATTCACCACCTTCTTCGAACCGACCAGCCAACACGCATCATACGGAACAGGCTGCAACGCAACGAGCGAGCAGTCGTCATCGACCTGACAGGTTGAGAGTTCCTCGATCTCCGCGGCGGCGGCCCACCATGTCTCGCGGCATTCAGGCGAGAGCTCCCAATTATCATTCGGGTCGAGAAGTTCCTCACGGCCAGCAGACACAAGGCACTCAGATATCTTCCTGGCATGCGCGACATCGCGAGGCACCACCGAGTGTGAACACCCCCATAGAGCCAGCACGAGGAGAAGTCCCATGCCCTGAAGAATCTTCATGTCCCCAATCACGGTCCTCCCCCTGGTCATGACACTCAAGGGATGACCTGCTCCCCCTGGGATTGAGGCTGAGTTTCCATCCATCGCTCATGGTGGCGGGTCCGCAGTAAGACCTGGAGCGTGACGACGCCACGTTTGCTGGCGCCAGCCCTCCGCTCGCAGCAAACGCTCAATCTGTCTCCAGCCACAGCACCGTCATGGCACTCCCTCCAGGAGAAGTTGGGCCAGTTACCCCAATGCTCGATGCGGGGGCCCTTCAGGACAACACCCGTCTCACGCCGCAGATGAGCAAGCACCTCGGACCGCGATTCGCACGAAGCGCTGGACTCAGCACGACCCCAGAACATCAGAGCGAGTTGCCCGACCGAGAGAAACTCGAGCCAGACACTCCCTGACCGCCCCGCCAGCACCGCTGTTCCCGTGGGGGGAGTCCCGGCCGCGCTTCCCCATGGTTCCGAGCAGACTTCTGTCAGGACACGACCCGCCACGTGGACGGGCACGCAACTCTTTCCTGAAGCGTCCTCGGCCAGGGCAGAACCCGAGATGAGCATCACCGCCCATGCGCCGTGAATGAGGCTTCTCCGGACAGACATTTCCGCTCCATTCCCTGGGGCTTCTCGTGAGAGGCCATCCTAACCCTTGACCTCCACCGCACCGAGAGAAACACGTTCCACGCAAGCAACGTCGAACCATGACGTCGCCATGATTTAGACCGTGCGTCCATTCGATATGCTCCGTCGGCCTCCATCTGAACGCCGAGCCTGGGCTCATGTCTTCGAAAGCTGTCTCGAAGCGAATTTCATTCGAGGAACAGGCGAGTGCTGGAGTGAAGCGGACGCGGCGGACGGCTCCCTGCTTCGCCGTGGGTGACGAAGCGACTTCGCGTAGCGGGGCGAGGTCGGCGGCGGGAAGGAGTCCAGGACGCTGCACGAGACAAGAAGACAACGGGCTGGTTTGTGTTCCTGGAGCCCTATCCGAGCGGCGGCGGGGCTGCCTATAGTTGTCGCATGAGCCATGCGTCGTGGAACGCGGATCTTCAAGGTCGCGCACCAGCGAGGTCATCTTGCTCATCCGACATCCCGCCGGTCCCGCGGTGCAGCAGACAGGAGATTGAGCGTGACGAAGAAAGCACTCTTGTTGGCGGCGGTCCTGGCCGCGGGTTGCGGCAGTGAGGCCAAGAAGGCCATCGAGCAGCGCCGCATGGCCGTGGCCCCAAAGCTCGCCAAGGTGACATCCATCGCGGACCAGGCGCGGGCGCTGCCGCCGGTGAAGGAGGGCTCGCTCACGCTCGGCGCGGCGCCCCTCGTCATGGCCTTCCTCACGACCACGCCGCTGCGCACCGGCACCGTGGTCTACGCCGAGGACCTCGACGACCTCTCGGTTTTCAAGGACGAGCCTCCGCACTACAATATGCGGGTGAGGCAGGCGGGGCTGATTCAGGCCTGCGGCCAGCTCCTCTCCAAGGGCACCTACGGCATGCAGACCGCCGCCAACGTGCACGCCAACGTCGCCATCGAGTACCTCGATGCCTGCGCCAACCTCGCCTACGTCTTCGTGCTGCGCACCCGTGAGGTGAAGGGGCGCTCCTTCGAGGGCGACGTCGTCGCCTTCGACCTCGCCGACGGAAAGCCCATCGGAGGCTTCCCGATCTCGTTCACCAGCGAAGGCCGCCGCGACCAGGTGAGCAACACCACGAAGAGCGTGAGCACGCGACGGGTGGGTAACCGCAACCGCACCACGGTCACCGAGACGACCACGACCGCCACCGTGGATGCTGATCGCGAACAACTGCGCAGCGACCTGGATGGCGAGATCGAGGCCGCGATCGTGAAGCTCGCTCCCTCGAGCAAGTGGCTCAACTGACCGAGGTACCCCGAAGACGGTAGCGGGCCTGGAGCGCAATGGTGAAACCTTCACAGGGCCTGCAAGACCTCGTGGGTCTTGCGCCCTGTGAAGCGCCTCGCGAGCGCGCGACTTCACAGAATCGCCGAGTCAATGTGACGACACGCGAGGCTTCCTCGTCCTGCTTGATGCGAGCCACCGTCACCGCCTCCGCGGAGGCCAACTCGACGGGCCTTTCACATACGGCCGTGCCCGTTGCTTCGCGAGGTGAGTGCATCGAAGCGCGTACCCTTCGACCCCTCAGGCATTTCAGCGATGGGCCGAGGATGCTCGATCCGGGCATGCGCGCGTTATCCACTATCGCCTTGGGCTCACGTCGGTTCGTTGTGCCGCCCGTCCCGTCTTGCCCCGCTCTCGTCCCCGTTTGCGGGGCTCACTGGGGGGACATGCGGCCCCGCAGGTCAGCCCGCTCACGCCGGCCGGGAGCATCTCTCAGGGGACTTCCTCAACCCCGCTCCACCCTCTCCCTTCAACAGGGCGTCTATCCCGCATATCCGCTGTCTTCGTGAACATGAGGCCCATTGTCCGGAGGGACAGTGTCGATGTCTTTTTTGTGCGAGAGGAGCAGGTGATAACTCGCGAATTCGCGGAGGACGATGTTAGGGGTTGAGCCGAGATGGATGGTGGGTAGGTTCTGGGTATCGCGGGGATATCCAACATCGCCCTTGTGCGGGCCTGGCTCTATCCGCCGTCTAGAAACCTAGGGAATCCCGAATGAAACTCCGCATTGCATTGATTGCTCACGACACGAAAAAAGACGACATGCTCGCCCTGGCCGCTGAATACAAAGCCTTCCTCTCAACCTGCACGCTGACCGCCACCGGCACCACCGGCGGCCGCCTGACCAACGAGCTGGGGCTGGAAGTAAACCGCAAGCACTCCGGCCCCTTTGGCGGCGACTTGCAGATCGGCTCGCTGCTGGTGGAAGGTGAGATCGACTGCGTGATCTTCCTGCGCGACCCGATGACCCCGCAGTCGCACGAACCGGACATCAACGCCCTGGTCCGCGCCTGCGAAGTGCACAATACGCCGTGCGCGACCAACGTGGCGTCCGCACATCTGGTGTTGACTCAACTCGAGCAACGCGCGGCACAAATGAGCAACGGAGGAAGGGAATCCGCATGAACCGCGTCAGCGGTCCTGTATCCATGGACCTGGTGAAGGTGGACCTGCCGCCGCCCGGCGCGCTGGGCCGTGGGGGCGGGGCGCCACCTGAACCTTCTCACGCGACAGTGACCTCCGCGACTACCGGAACCGTACGACGCGTGGGGGCTTGTCACCGGCGTGCGGGCTCGGGAAGGTAGGGGGATGCTCGTTTCGGTCCATCTCTATGCATGGCAGGCCGTCATCGTCGGCAATGCGCGGCTCGGGGGGCGCGACCTGCGAGCGGCAGTGCTCGACGACCCGTGGGTGGGCGTGACGAAGAGGGAGGGGGACGTCTTTCGCGGCTTCGCCTGCGAGGGGGATTTCGAGCCCTCGTTCTATGCATGGCTGGATCTCCAGCGGGTGCGGGGCCTGCAAGCGATCCGGACGCTGTGCACCGTCGATCCCGGTGACTGGGCGCTCCACACGCCGCCACCACGGCAGCCCCCGTTGCCGGAGTTCGCCCTCGTCTTCCCGGATCGCGTCGCCTGGTACCGCTACAAGCATTCGAGCCTCGACCCGCGAGGCCTGAGCGGACCCTATGAGGAGTGCTTCGTCGAGGTGCCTGAGGAGTCGCGGCCGGCGACGATCACCCCTCTGGAAGAGGCGGAGCGGGAGCTGCTTGCGGCCACCCGGGACTATGTCGCGTTCGTGGAAGCCAGGGCCCGAGCGGATGACGCGACGGACATGTTCTACGCGAAGCAAGGGCGCACCACGCTGGAGCTCCTGGAGGACACGGAGGACTCCTTTCGGGAGAGGCTCATCGCGCTGCGCCAGGAGGAGTTGAAGGAATATCGCCGGCGGGCCAAGCAGTGGCACCCCGTCCAACCGGCGACGAGGGCGATGCGGCCCGTCATCCTGGAGAATGCCGCACGCTGGCTGGTGCGGGACGATTACCTGAGTGTCCTGGAGGCTGCGGGCGCGTCGTGGCGGGCGGTGCGACTGGCGAGAGCCTCGCAGGACGCCTGGCCCCTGAACATGGACGTCGACCGCAGGTCCCAGGAGGATCTTCCGCCCTTCATCCACGCGCCAGGCTATGTCGCCATCGGCCGGCGCTGGGCCTGCGCGGCTGCGGCGGCCCTGAACGCCGCGTTGAACATGCGCTAGGGGAGTGTTCGCAAACTAGAGCCAAAGGCTTGCGACAAGCCCCAGTCCTCGCTCCAATGCCCTTTCCCTATCTCGAAGCACCTGACGATCATGAACCCACGAACCCTCGGTGATTGGCTCGCGACCCGTTGGCGATATGCCACCATGGCTGTGCTCCTGGGGCTGACTGTGTCGCTCGGAGTGCCATATTGCGGGCGGTGGTGGCGCATCGACACGTGCCTCGACTCGGGTGGCGCCTGGAACCATGAACAGAGCACCTGCGAGCACTGACCCCGCTGCCCCACCAGGCCTCGGGACCGGCGATGCCTCAGTCTCCTCCTGCGCCCCAGCAACCATCCTTCTTCGCAGGCGTCCCAGGGGCAAAGTAGCCTGGAGCCCTCCCATAGGATTGAGCGACCCATGACCCTGGACGTTCGTGAACTGATTCATCAAGCGATGGTCGAGCCTCGCCAAGGAGTGCAGTCGCTCGCCCGTGAGATCCGAATCGCCCTTGGCCAGGGTGACCCCGACGCCGCACGAACCTTGGCTTATGCACTGCTGGCGCTGGCCGTCGAGAATGACCTCGCACATGAGTCGCTGACGGACGCTGTTGATTGGTTGATTCGTGATGAACGAACCAACATTGCAATCATGCAGCGCCTTCACCGGTACGCACAACTGGCTGGCGACACCCTCTTGGAACAACGACTCACTGGACGCGTGGACTGAACCCACCCCAGACCTCGCGAATCGAGTCCCTCCCACGTGCAACTTCACGGACGAATGTCGCGGCAATGTCCTGGAAGAGTGGAGCCAGGGCCATCTCTGGTGATGACGCAGCTCCACCCTTCAGGACAAGAGTCATTTCCTCTCGGGTTGCAGGCAAGCTCACAGGTCGAGCCCCCATCCGTGTGAGCGAAGTTCGTCCCGCCGGCGCACACCAGGCCTGGGCCACAATCGCTCGGAGCCGCGCAACGAGTGCCGATGACCGCGAGCATCTTCGCGTCGGGGTCGCTCCCATTCGCCTCACACTTGCAGCCTGCCACCCCCCAGGTCAGCAAGAGCAGCGTCACCGCACTCCACGACAGCCGATAGGCACGACTCATGTGATCTCCATCTCGGACCGCTCCTCGCAGGAGCCCCGGGGACTTCGTCCTGCCGCATCCCGACGGCTTTCGCGGCACAGGCAGCACCCTGCCACGCCCAGGACCCTACTCGCCCCCTGTCCTTCCCTGCAGGCATGCCTTCGCAGGGCGCCAGGAGCGAAGTAGCCTGCGGCCCACATGAGAACGCGGTCCCTCCTCCTTCCCGGTCCAGCGGCCCTGGCGGCACTGGTGCTCACCGTGCGGCTCGGGATGTCGCCGCTCAAGAACTTCGACCTGTTCTTCCACCTCGCCGGTGGACAGTTCGTCTTGAAGAACGGCTTCACTCGCATCGACCCCTTCAGCGTCACGGGCACCGCCGGCTGGGTCCCTCATGAGTGGGGCTTCGGCGTCCTCTGCGTCGCACTGGTCCGCTGGCTCGGCGCCGCTGGGCCCGCTCTCCTGGTCGCCGGCCTCGTCGCCCTCAACCTCATGCTCCTGTGGACCGTCCTGGAGCGCGCGGCCTCGGGGCGGCGTGGGTTGCTCGCCGTGGCGACGCTCGCGGCCCTCCTCGTCGTCTACGCGCCCACGTGGCCTCAAGAGCGCCCCTACCATCTGGGCCACCTGCTCTTCACCCTCGCGGTGCTCGCCATCCAGTCCTGGCGCGCGGGCAATGACCGCATCCTCTGGGTGTTCCCCTTCCTCGGCGCCGTCTGGGCCAACGTCCACGGGAGCTGGCTGCTCGGCCCCGCGCTGCTCGGCGCGACCGCTGTCGGACAGGCCCTGGACGAGGGCACCCCGGAGTCGCGCCGGCGCTCGCTGCGCGCCATCGGCTTCAGCGTCGCCGCGTTCCTCATGGCGGGACTGGGTCCGGACGGGCTCAACATCTACCTGTACCCGCTCCATCACTCGCTGCTGCCGTCCACGCAGACCATCGTCGAGTGGCGCCCGCTCAACCTGGACCTTGCCTCGAGCTGGGCCTACCTCGCGCTCGGCGGCGCGGCCTGCTTCGCCGTGGGACAGGCTCGCGTGCGCAAAGTGGCCATCCTCCTCCCCACCTTCGTGCTCGGCCTCGCCGCCATCAAGGTGCAGCGCCATGCCCCCTTCGCCGCCGTGCTGCTGGCGCTCGCCCTCCTGGAGCATGTCGCGTTGAGCCGGGACACCGCCGTGGCAACGGACGCGCCGGTCGGAGCGTGGAAGCGCTTCTGGTCACGGTTCGATGGACTGACGGCTGGTTGGAACGACAAGGCCAGCGGCGGGCTCTGGCCCACGCTGGCGCTGCTGGGACTTGTCCTGATTCATGCGCAGAGCCCACTGCCGTTCGAGCAGGGCGTGAAGCGCTCCGTCATCCCCATCCCGGTCTTCGAGGCGCTGCGCAAACATCCTCCGGGCAAGGTGCTCAACCCCTTCGTCATCGGCGGGCCCATCTCGTTCTTCGCGGGCGCCGACTACAAGGTGTTCATCGACAGCCGGAACGACCCGTTTCCCATGTCGGTCCACGAGGACTACGACAAGCTCGTCTGGGGCGAGCCCGGCTGGGAAGAAGCCCTGACGCGCTATGACCCGGACTACCTGCTCTGGGACATCGAGAACCCCGGCAACATCCTGCTCGACAACCTGAAGGTGCTCGGCGGCTGGCGCGAGGAGGCTCGTGACGGCAACTACGTGCTGTGGATTCGTGAGCGCACCACCGCGACGGGCCATCCATGACCGCGCGGCGGACGGAAGTGAAGAAGGCGGGGCTCGCCGTCGCGGGGCTCGTGGCGATGCTCGCCTTCGCCTACAGCCCGGTGCTGCGCGGAGAGCTGCTCGCCGGTCGAGACGTGTTCCGCATCTTCTTCCCTGACTCCGCCTTCCTGTTGGAGTCCCTGCGCGCGGGCGAACTGCCGCTGTGGACGCCGTACCTGCGACTGGGGCAACCGTTCGCGGCCACGCTCTACTCGCAGGTGTTCTATCCACCGCGATGGGTGGCGGTGCTCGTCTCCGGTCCCATCGTCTCGATGACGGTGTTGCACATCGCGCACGCGGCGCTCGCCTCGGTGGGAGTGTTCCTGCTCGCCAGGAAGCTGCGAGCCTCGTGGCCCGCGTCACTCGTCGCGGGGGCGATGTTCGGCCTGTCACCGATGATGACGGACCTGGGCATCCAGCAGAACGTCGTGGACGCGGCAGCATGGAGCGGGTTCATCCTCCTCGCGGCGCATGACCTCGCGCACCGGCCCGGACCCGGTCCGCTCGCTCGCCTCTCCATCTTCTCTGCCCTGTCTCTCTTCGCGGGCTCGCCCGAGACCACGCTGTGGCAGGGAATCGTCGCGGTGCTGGTGGCATTCCTCACGGATTCGTCGAGGCGTCGGGCGCATGAAGGGCCCTCGGCGACACGTGGGTTGCCCACGCCCGAGGCGCATGCAGCCGCTCAGCCGCTACCCATTGGCACGCCTCCCCCTGTTTCGGTCGCGACGTTGGCGGGGCCACACGCCGACACATCGACCGCGAGCGAGCAAGGGACCCAGGTCCGCTCCGATTCTGAAGCAGCGAGCCGAGCCCTTCAGCCCCACGCGGTACTGACCGCGGCAGCGTCGCATCACTCCGAAGTCGCGCGGTCGAGCCAGCCTCTGTTCGGCGCCACCTCGGAACTGACGGAGGAGGGCCATCGACCACTCCGTGCGGAACAGTTGATTGCCGCCAGAGCCGCGAGGCCCTCGGACGCGGGACTCGAACAACCTCACCTCCTCGCGCATGAGCACATCGCCGAGCACGGTACGGCCGCGCGGAATCCATCGATGGGTCGCGAAGCGGTCCCCCGTTCTCAGCTCCACGGCGTTCCTTCGTCGGTAGCGCCTTCGAGCACGCGCGACGCACGGACCCGCCTCCAGGCCCGGGGACTCGCGGTGGCGCGTATCACCGGGGGCTTCATCCTGTCCGCCGTGCTCGCGTCGGTGGCGCTGTTCCCTGCGGCGGAGTTCGCTCGGAACTCCCTGCGCTCCCAGCGCGGCTGGGCCGAGCAGCTCGCCTGGTCCGTATCCTGGCCGCAAGTGCTGTCTTCTGTGTGGCCGCTCGCGGACTGGCCTCGTGACAGGTACTGGGGCGAGGACCAGTGGTTCATCCTCAACCTGTTTCTCGGCACCCTGCCCTGTGCGCTCGCAATCGTCGGCGGACTCCATGGCCCGCGTCGCGCACGGCCCTTCATCGTAGGGGCCCTCACGCTGGTGATGCTGAGTCTGGGGCGGCACTTTCCTCCCTCGGCCTGGGTCCTCCAGTCCGTGCCGCCGTTCTCGCTCTTCCGCTACCCCGCGAAGTACTTCGTGGGCGCGGCCTTCTGCCTCGCGGTGCTCTCGGCCTTCGGGCTGGATGCGCTGGGCCGGCTCGCACGAAAGCTGCCTCCCTCCCGACTGAAGGCCGCCATCGCCTTCGTCGCCATGGGCGCAGCCATCGCAGCCATCGGCCCCGTGGTGCGCATGCTCCCCATGCGCGCCTCCGCCGAGGCCGGTGCACCCTGGGTGCCCTTCGCGCTCGGGCTCGCCACCCTCATCCTCTTCCTCCTGCCGTGGTCCTTCGCGCGCCCGCGCCGCGTTCGCCATGGACTCGCGGCTCTCGCCGTCCTCGAACTCGCGGCGGCACACTCGCTGCTGGGGATTCCCAAGTACACGCCCTGGGACTCGCTGCGACAGCCCTTCTCCCTACGCACGCTGTTGCCCCAGCCGTTTCAGGGACGCATCAGCGCGGACATCGAAGGCCCCGAGGACCCCACTCGCGCCGTGGTGACGAACACCATCGAGCGCAGCCTCGACCGCCTCATGCCGAACAGGTTCGTCGAGGAGCGACTGCCCGCACTCGAAGGCTACGGCGCCCCCGAGCCCGTGCGCTCGGACCGCTTCCACCTCGCCGGAGAGCGCAGCGTCTATGACCTGGCTGGAGTCACACATTATCTCCGCCAGGGCCCGCCCCCGTTCGACGACCTGGAGCTGCTCCACCGCGCCGAGGACGGCACCACGCTCTCCCGCTCGCGCACCGCCCTGCCCCGAGCCTTCCTCGTCCAGCGCGCCCGCGTCGTCACGGATGACGAAGCCCTGGAGGCGGTGCTGGATGCCGACCAGCCCTTCCGGGAGATTGCCTTTCTCGCCTCGGGCGAGCCACTCGAACGTCCCGATTGCGAAGGCTCCGTGCGGCCCTCCAGCAGCGGAGCCCAGCACCTGGCACTGGACGTGAGGGCTTGCGACGACAGCTACCTCATCGTCTCGGACAGCTACTACCCGGGATGGCGCGCGACAGTGGACGGCAAGGACGCCCCCATCCACCGCGCGGACCACTCGCTGCGAGCCGTGCGCCTTTCACGCGGTGAGCACCACGTCCGCTTCGACTACACCCCGCTCAGCTTCCGCGCGGGACTCCTGCTGTCCCTGCTCGGCTGGGCGGGGCTCGGCTTCGTGTGGCTCAGGGCGAGACGACGTCCAGTCGCCCGGGCGTGACGGACGTCACGACTCCACGCCGTTGCGTTCCGCGTTGGCCACGAAGGCGTCTCGCAGGTACCGCGAGAGCCCGGGCTTCACACTGTCGATGTTCTCCGTGAAGCGGGAGTCACTCACGTACATCTCCCCGAGCCCCCGGTGGATGACGTATGAGCACGGGTAGAACCACTTCGAGATGTACTGGCGATGCGCCTCCGCGAGCGCCAGCACGTCGGGCTCTGTCGGCGCGCGTCCTGCGCCGAGGTGCTCCGCGAGCGCCTTCATGAGCTGGTCCCCTTCCGCCTTGATGGCGCTCCAGTCCTCCTTCTTGTAGCGCGAGGTCCGCCGGGCCGATTCCTTGTAGGCCTCCGTGTCGCCCCAGCGCTCCTTCACCTCGGCCTCGTACTTCGAGGGGTCGAAGTCCCCAAACGCCTCGAACATCTTCTCGCTGTCCATCGTCTTCCCCTGGTCCAGTGCGTCCAACGCCGCGTCCACGGCGTGGCGGAGTGCGTCCAGCCGCGAGGCCCGCTCGGTCAGCAACTGCCGCTGCATGAGCAAGGCCGCGCGAAGGTCGAAGCGAGGGTCACCCAGGATGCGGCGGATCTCCTCCAGCGGGAAGGCGAGCTCCCGGAAGAAGAGCACCTGCTGCAACCGCTCCAGGTCCGCCTGCGTATACAGCCGATACCCGGCCTCGCTGCGCCCCGAAGGACACAGCAGGCCGAGCTCGTCGTAGTGATGCAGCGCCCGAACACTGACCTTCGCCAATCGGGCCACCTGGCTGACCGTCAGAGCCATCTCTTCACCTCGGATGAGATGTCTAAGGCCTCACGCCGCGTGAGGGTCAACCCCGCCACGTCGAGACGCCACGAATGAAGCGGGCAACCTGTCACGGGCTCCCTCAAATGGGGGCTCGGGCGGCCCTCCGAACATCATCGGGCGGGTTGGGAGCACGGTCTCCGTGCGAGTCGCGCCCCTCGAGTCCTTCATGCAACGCGCCTCGGCACCGGCCGTTGTGGAGTGGACCTTCGGGCCATCCACCGCGAAGTCTCGGGCGTTCATCGCGAGGCAACGAAGCCTCGGGCGCCTCAGGGCGCGTGCGCCACGTCTGGCGGAGCGTCCACGGGAGGACGAAAGACATACATCATCAGCGAGGCCCCCTCCGCCACGCGCACCGTCGCGTCGCGGCGTAGCACCCAGAGCTGGCCCGGCTTCACCGGCCGCTCGTCCGCCGCATCCAGGGAGCCCGAACCCTCCGCCACGTAGACGATGGCGGGCTCTGCGCGCGTGGCCGTCAGGGCATGCTCCCCCTTGGCGAGCACCACGCTGGACATCTTCCCCTCCAGCGCCGGCAACGTCTCCACCGTCACGCCTCCTGCCTGTTCCGCCAGCATGACGAGCGCGCGGGTCGGCGCGTAGGTGAAGGGTTCGGGCCCCTGCGCCAGTCGCGCATCCGTCGGCTCGACGTACAGGTTTCCGTCGAAGCGCGGCGTGGCGAACACGAGGTTGCCCAGCATCTGGTCCTCCGCGCGGTTGAACCACGCGTGGCCGGTGAAGGGCTCGGAGGCAATCAACGCACCGGGATGATGCAGCCCCCGCCGCTCCGCCAGCACCCC
>NZ_VIFM01000005.1 GCF_006636215.1 Myxococcus llanfairpwllgwyngyllgogerychwyrndrobwllllantysiliogogogochensis
GCCACACACCCCCTCCACCGTCCCCACGAGCCCCGCCTCGGAGAGGGCGTCGATGAAGGCCGCGGGAGCGCGCCGGTCATTCCAGTCATGGTGCTGCGAGCTGGCGGTCCACTTCACCTCGGCCATGACGGGTCCTCCCTAGAGCCGGGTCAACACGTTGGGCTGCTTGACATACCAGACGGTGATGCGGCGCGCCTTGAGGGCCGAGTTCAGCTTCGCGGCCTCCTCCGAGGGGAAGAGGTAGTGCAGCGACTTCACCTCGGCCCCCGTGTTGGCGCCCTTCGTGCCCAGGAAGCCCAGGTAGTCGTCCACCTGGCCCGGAGGCACCTTGTCGGTGAGCTGGTGTTTGATCTCCCAGAGCTCGCCCTTGTCCGCGAAGAAGCGGTCCGCGGTGCGCCGCTTGCCCCCGGGAAGTGGAAAGGTCTCCCGCGTGAACGCCTTGCCGGCGAACTCCTGCAGGTGGGTGCGCGCGAAGGCCTCGAACATGGGCCCCTTGAGGGCGGCGCCCTGACGCGGGTCCGCCTTCACCACCGCCTCCACGATCTTGTTGAACGCGTCGATGTCCCCACCCGTCTTCGACGGCACCACCTGGGTGAGGTAGCGGGTGAAGGTCTGGTACGCCGTCTTCGGGTTGCTCTTGTCGGCGGCGGTGACGAAGTCGGCGAGCTTCGCGAGGTCCAGGTCCGTGAGGTCCGCCTTGCGGATGAGCGCCATCAGCGCCGGGTACTCGTCCAGGTACTGCTTTATCTTGCCGACGTGAAGGTCCTTGGGCAGCGCGGCGAGCACGCTCTCCGGCGACGTGAGCTTCTTCGCGCCGGTGGCTCCCTTCGCGGCCAGCTCCGCCAGGTACTTCTGGATGGCGCCCAGGTCCACCTTGCACGGCGAGGCGCAGCCCAGCACCCGCGCCTTGGCCACGTCGCTCAGCTCACGGAAGCGCTCGATGGCCCACTGGGGCAGCCGCTTGAGCCTGTCAATCGCCTCGGCGGAGAGGTTCTGCAGGATGTGGCCGGGCACCTTGAGCACACGCACGGCCCAGTCGCGCGCCGCCTGGAGCCCCCGCATCCCCACGCGCAGGACCTCCGCCTCCTTGAGCCCCTTGGCGACGTCGCCTGCCTTCTCCACGAACTTCACCACCCGTGGCATCTTCGCGAGCAACTGGGCGAACTTGCCCGCCTTCCCCGCGCTCTTCAGCGCCGTGAGCGCGCCGCCGCTGAAGAACAGCATCACGATTTCGGCAATCGCATAGCCGGTAATCCACCCCCTGAAGTGCCAGCGCTTGAGCAGGCTCGGGTCGTTCCACTTCTTGTCCAGCCAGTCGAGCCCCGCCGCCGCGAGCTGCGAGAAGTCGAGCTTGGACAAGTCCTTGAAGAAGCCCCGGATATCCGAGATGAGGTTGCCAGTGACGAGGCTCCACACCAGCTTTCCCGCCAGCTTCGCCAGGTCCACCAGCCCCACCAGCGTGTCCCAGAGCGACTCGAAGACGCCGTGCAGCAGCCCCGCCACGAAGGCGACCGAGCCCAGCAGGAACTCGCCCACCGCGCTGATGGCGCTCTTGACGGCCTGATAGGCCTCGTAGCTGATGGAGCCCGAGGAGACGCGCCCCTTGAGCGCCTTGGCGAACTCCACGCCCGGAATCCAGATCTGCGAGCCCGCGCGCGTCTGGGTGGAGTCCCATCCCGCGTCCGCGTCCGGCTTGTGGATGCCATTGCGCCCGCGCTCCGAATTGACGAGCACCAGCACGTTGACGAAGAAGCGCTCGTCCTGGCCCCACTGCGTCGCGCTCGACTTGTAGAAGCGCTTGACGATGTCGAGCGCCGTCTCCCCCTTCGCGATGCGATACAACCGGGCCTCCGGGTCCGGCAGGTCCACGGTGACGTGTGACTTCGCCACGTAGCCGAACCGGCCATCGAGCAGCACCACGAAGTACCAGCCCCCGGCCTGCTCGCGACTGACGAACAAGCGCGTGTTCTGGGGGAGCCGCTCGAGCGGAGCCTGCCCCGCGTCAGGCGTGGCGCGGAGGTTGACGCCCTCCTCCGGCGCGACGAGCCCGTTCTTGTTGACCGCCGTCCCCGACTGCATCCGCGGGCCATCCGTCGCCACCTCGCGGGGCGCGGCCGTCGGAGTGGGAGGAGGCGCCGGCGAGGGCACCGTGTACTTGGACGCGGGCGCCGGAGAGAAGTCCCGAGCCACGCCCGGGCCGTGACGTCGAGGCTCTCGCGTCGGGCCCTCCCCCATCACCGCGTCCGCCGTGGACTCGGCCTCTCGCTCGGAGGCATCGCCTGGGGAGGACATCGCGAGCCCGCCCGTGGCGAAGCGGGCCAACCTGACGCCGGACGAGGGGCGGCCTCCCGTCTGTTGCAACACATGCGTCAGCTCGTGCGCGAGCAGCCGACGTCCCGCGTGGGTGCCGGGTGAGTACGCGCCGTCCTGGAACGCGATGTCGCTGCCCACCGTGTAGGCCCGGGCCTGGAGCGCGCGAGCGGAGTCCGAGGCGCTCGCGCCCGTGTGGATGCGCACGCCGCTCAAGTCATGGCCGAAGCGAGGCTCCAAGAAGGCACGCGAGGAGGACTCCAGCGGTCGGCCGGAGCCCAGTCCTCGTGAGACCTGTGCGGACACCTGCTCCGACGAGGCCGCCCCGGAGGCACCGGGTTGCGCCGCTCGAGCCACCTCCTCCTTCTTCTCGCAGGACGAGCACGCGCACGTTCCTCCCCCGCACGCGACGCGCTGCACGGTGGGGGTGAGCGGGATGCGGCTGAAGTCGAAACGGACGCCCGGTGAGACCTGCCCGGTCTCGCCCGAAGGTCGCGCCCACGTGTCTGGCCTGATGGCCGACTCGGGCCGGACCGCGGGAGTGAAACCTCCCACCTCGGCTGAGTGACTCGCGCGAACCCGAGCCCCGCTTCGTCGCATGGCTCCCCCCTGGAGTGGATGCCCTCGCATTGTACGCCAATCCCACGCAGGAGCGCATGGACTCACCAGCTCCAGGTGCGTGCGGGGCACCCTGGCACTTCGCCTTCTTGGGTCAGGCTTTACATGAATTTACGACATGGTCGCAAAATGCCTCTCCAGCCGCCGTCTCTTTGGGCAGGTGCTGAGAATGCAATGCAACGCATTGAAGCGACGGGTGTTGACCCTGTCGGTCCCAACGGGAAGTCACGCGCTCGCGCAGGTCGAGGTCCCGACCGAGCCCCAGACAGCAACGGGCCGGGCGGTGCCCTGCCCGGCCCAGGAGCCGAATCGACCGTCAGCCGAACTCCACCACCCGCATCCCGAACAACCGGTCCACCGCCAGCAGCAGGTCGTCATGCACCTGCACCTTGAGCGACGTGTTCCCGATGAGCGCCTCCGCCTCACCGTGGAACAACACACTCACGGCCACCGGCGTGGCACCGGCGAACTTCTTCGCCAGCTCGTGCAGCTTCGCCACGCGGTCCTCCGTCAGCAGGTCCGCCGGCACGCGCAGCTCCAGCCGCTTGGTGCGCTTCTCACGCACCTCCTTCAGGCTCTGGATGTCGTCGACAATCAACTCCGGCGTGGGCGAGTCCTCATCCCGCTGGCTGATCTGCACCGTCCCCGTCACCAGAATCGGGTCGTCCGACTTGAGCAGGTGCTCCCAGTTCTCGAACCCCGGCTTGGGCCCCTGCTTCGCCCACTTGCCATCCCTGCCCATGACGTTGCGCGTGCCGTCCTTGCCCGGGAAGCACACCAGCTCAATCGACCCGGACAGGTCTTCAATCGTCACCCACGCCATGCGCTTGCCCGTCTTCGTGGGCCGCTCGCGCAGCACCGTGACGACGCCCGCCACCGTGAGCTTGTCGTCCTTGCGCGCGCGCTGCACCGATGTAATCGGCTTCGCGTAGCGCTTGAGCTCCTTGTCGTACTGATGCAGCGGATGGCCAGACACGTAGAAGCCGATGGCCTCCTTCTCCAGCGCCAGCCGCTCCTTCTCCGACCACTCCTCCACCACGACGTAGTCGTCCTTCATCGCGGCGCCGCCCGAAGCGGGCCCTGCCAGCATGCCGAACAACGAGCTCTGCCCCGCCGCCTTGTCCTTCTGGCTGGACGAGCCGCGGTTCATCGCCCGCTCAATCGTGTCGAACACCTGCCGACGCGGACGCTTCTCGAAGTCGAACGAGCCCGCCTTCACCAGCGCTTCCAACACCTTCTTGTTGACGCGCCGGCTGTCCACGCGCTCGCAGAAGTCGAAGAGGCTCTTGAAGGAGCCGTCCTTGCGCGCATCCAGGATGGACTCGATGGCGCCCTCGCCCACGCCCTTGATGGCGCCCAACCCGAAACGAATCTTCCCCTCCACCGCGCCGAACTGGAGGTCGGACTGATTCACGTCCGGCGGCAACACCTGGAGGCCCGACTCGCGCGCCTCACCGATGTGCTTCACCACCTTGTCCGTGTTGTCCTTCTCGCTGGAGAGAAGGGCCGCCATGAACTCACAGGGGTAATGCGCCTTCAGCCACGCGGTGTGAATCGTGACGAGGCCGTACGCCGCCGAGTGGCTCTTGTTGAAGCCGTACTCAGCGAACTTCTCCATCAGGTCGAAGATTTCGCCAGCGACCTTCAGGTCGACGCTGTTCTTCGCGCAGCCCTCGAGGAAGCCGGCCCGCTCGGCCTGCATGACCTCGGCCTTCTTCTTGCCCATGGCGCGGCGAAGCAGGTCCGCGCGGCCCAGGGTGTACCCACCCAGGACCTGCGAAATCTGCATCACCTGCTCCTGGTACACGATGACGCCGTACGTGTCCTTGAGCACCGGCTCCAGCGCGGGATGCGGATACGACACCTTCTCCCGGCCGTGCTTGCGGTTGATGAAGACGTCCACCATGCCGGAGTCCAGTGGACCCGGGCGATAGAGCGCGCCCGCGGCGATGACGTCTTCGAAGCAGGACGGCTTGAGCTTCACGACCATTTCCGTGAAGCCACTCGACTCCATCTGGAAGACGCCGGCCGTGTCGCCCTTGGCCATCAACTCCCAGACCTTGTCGTCATTCAGCGGAATCTCATGCCGCGGAATGTCCTTCTCGTGGTTGCGCTTCACCAAATCCAGCGCGTGCTGGATGACGGTGAGGGTCTTCAGGCCGAGGAAGTCGAACTTCACCAGGCCCGCCGCCTCCACCTCGTCCTTGGCGAACTGGGTGATGAGCGTCTTCTCACCCGGCGGCTGGTAGACGGGCACGAACTCCCACAGCGGCTTGTCGGCGATGACCACGCCGGCCGCGTGCATGCCCGGCTGGCGGTGCAGGCCCTCCAGCGCGAGCGCAATCTCCAGCACGTCCTTCGTGGTGACGGGCCGCCCCTCCACTTCACCGATGTTGGAGGGCTTCTCCATCATCTCCTTGAGGCGAGGCTCCATTTCGATGGCCTCCTTCAAGGTGATGTTGAGGACTTCCGGCACCAATTTCGCGATGCGGTCACCTTCGCTGAAGGGCAGCGCGAACACGCGACACACGTCGCGCAGCACGCTCTTCGCCTTCAGTGAGCCGAAGGTGATGATCTGCCCCACGTTCATCTCGCCGTACTTGCGGCCGACGTACTGGATGACCTCGTCCCGCCGGTCCTGGCAGAAGTCGATATCGAAGTCAGGCATCGACACGCGCTCCGGATTCAGGAAGCGCTCGAACAGGAGGTTGTACGGAATCGGGTCCACGTCGGTGATGCGCAGCGCGTACGCGACGAGGCTGCCGGCGCCGGAGCCACGGCCCGGGCCCACGGGGATGCCCATCTTCTTCGCCCAGTTGATGAAGTCCTGGACGATGAGGAAGTAGCCGCTGAACCCCATCTTCTGGATGACGCCCAACTCCAGCGTCAGGCGCGCCTGGTACTCCTCCCGGTCGATGGGATAGCTGACGGTGGCCGCCAACTCGATGAAGCGCTCGCGCAGGCCCTCGTAGGCCAGCTCCGACATGAAGCTGTCCGGCGTGTGGCTGTCCGGCACCTTGAACGTGGGCAACATGGGCTTGCCCAGCTTCAGCTCCAGGTTGCACTGCTCGGCGATGCGCTGCGTGTTGTGGACGGCCTCCGGAATCTCCTTGAAGAACTCCAGCATCTCCGTGGGGCTGGTGACGTAGAGCTTGTCCGTGGCGTGCTTCATCCGCTTGCTGTCCGCCAGCGTCTTGCCGCTGGCGATGCACATCAGCAGCTCGTGCGCGCGCGCGTCCTCGCGCTTGATGTAGTGCGCGTCCGCGGTGGCGCACAGCGGGATGTCCATGTCCCGCGACAACTGCATCAGGTTCACGTTCGCCTTGTCCTGCTCAGGCATCCCGTTGGACTGCACTTCGAGGAAGAAGTGCCCGGGCTCGAAGATGTCCTTGTACTCCTGGGCCGCGCGGCGGGCGTGGTCCATGTCCCCACGGAAGCACGCGCTCGTCACCTCACCACCCAGGCACGCCGTCAGCGCGAAGAGGCCCTTGCTGTGGTCCGCGAGCACCTTCTTGTCGATGCGCGGGTGGTAGTAGAAACCCTGCATGTACGCGGTGGAGGACAGGTAGCGCAGGTTCGCGTAGCCCTCCGCGTTCTTCGCCACCAGGATGAGGTGGTGGTTGACCTTCTCCGAGCGGTCCTCGCGACCCTTGGCGCCCGCGACGTACGCCTCCATGCCGAGGATGGGCTTGATGCCCGCGTCCTTCGCCTTCTTGTAGAAGTCGATGGCTCCGAACATGTTGCCGTGGTCCGTCACGGCGACACTCGACATCCCCTTCTCCTTCACCGTCTTGATGAGGTCCTTCATCCGGATGGCCCCATCGAGCAGTGAGTAGAGCGTGTGCAGGTGGAGGTGGGTAAAGGACATGGCCCGAACACTACGTTCGGCCCCGGCCTCCCGCTACTCTCTCGAACGCGTCAGGGTGGCCCGTCCCACAGGCCGAGAAATCGGCCTCGAAAGTCGTTCTGTCGGGAGCGGAAAGGCGGGGCGCGGCCCGAAATCGGGGCCCCCAGGGCCGGTGGGCCGGGCTCTCCCTCCAGCCGTCCAGGCGGGCGCACCTGGGGCGAAACTCCAGGGCCGGGGGGCTTCACACTTCTTCACGCCCGGTACAAGCGCCCGAAAAAGCGGCCCGGCACATTGGGCAACATCGCCAACACGGCGAAGCCACCCGGGCCCGCGTCGGGCCCCGCATTCGGAGAGAGTCCCATGATGAAGAAGCTCGCCATCGCCGGTTCCGCCGTCGTCGCCGTCGTCCTGCTCAGCGGTTTCGCCTTCCGCGGAGGCCACCACGGCTGGGGCCACAACCCCGAGCGCATCAAGCAGATGGTGTCGTGGAAGCTGAACGACAAGCTGGACGACATCGACGCGACGGACGCCCAGCGCAAGTCCATCAACGCCGTGAAGGACCGCCTCCTCGACGAGGGCGCGAAGCTCGCGAAGGAGCAGCACGCGGTGCGCTCGGAGGTCGTCACCCAGCTCGAGTCCACCACGCCCGACGCGCAGAAGCTCCACGCGCTGGTGGACGAGCGCATCGACGCGATGCGCGCGTTTGCCCACCAGGCGACGGATGCCGCGCTGGAGGTCCACGGCACGCTGACGCCGGAGCAGCGCAAGGAGCTGGCCACGGAGTTCCGTGAGCGCACCGGCATGGAGTGAGGAGCCCCCTCGGTGCCCGTCCCCCACTCAACGCCCACCCATGACCATGGGTGGGAATGGGTAGGCGACGGGGAGCGTCACGCATAGGTTGAAGGTGTGAGATACACCGACTACGCGCAACGCATCCGTTCGTTCGAGAACCTTGGAGAAGTGGCCGAGTACGGCCAGGTCCTGGAGGGCGGACAGCCCTACCCGCTCTTCCGCATCACCGTGCCGGGAGAGCGTTGGCTGGTCATCACCTCGGGGTTCCACGGGGAAGAGCCCGCGGGTCCCCTCACGCTGGCCGAGCGCTTCCCCGAAGTGGTGGCCTATGCCCGGCAACGCGGCGTGGGCCTGCGCGTGTATCCATGTATCAACCCCTCCGGCTTCGAGGACGGCACCCGCTACAACCGCTCCGGCGAGAAGCCCAACAACGACTTCCTTCGCTACGAAGTGGCGCCCGGTGAGTGGCGGGGTGAGCTGAACGAAGGACAGGACCACCTGCGCTGGGCCCTCTACGACGGCGGGCCCAAGGAGACGCGCCTGGTGCGCTCGGACCTGTCGCGCTTCCGGCCGCCGAACGCCGCGCTGGATATCCACCAGGACAACTACCTGGGCGGCGCCGCGACGTACGCGTACACCTTCGGAGACAAGGCCTTCTACCGCCCCTTCGTCGAGGCCTCGTCCAAACACGCGACGGTGGTGCGCAACCAGAAGGTCGACGAGCAGAACATCACCGACGACGACGGGCTCATCGTCTATCACGACGGCAGCGTCACGGACTGGTACGCGCGCCAGGGCGTGCCCTACACGGCGACGCTGGAGACCACCACGCCCATGAGCATGGAGGCGTGCCACGCGGTGAACCTCATCTGGATTCGAGGCTTCATCGACCTGGCCGCGCGCACGGGACGCTGACCGGGGACGGAACGCGCCGAGGACACTCAGCCGCCCTCGTCTCCTCCGTCGTCGTCACCGCCGCCATCGTCGTCTCCGCCGAGGTCGTCCTCACGCAGGACGAACTCGCGCTCCAGTTCCTCGCCCTGGCGGACGCAGACCTCTTCCTCCACTTCCTCGAGACCGTCCGCCTTGACCTCCAGCGTGTAGCACCCCTCGGGAAGAGGACCGACGCGCACCTCTCCGCTCGACGCGTCCATCTCCAGTTCGTCGAGCGCGGTCCCCTCCACCTCCACCTCGCCACGCGGTGGCACGTTGCCAGCGCTGTCTCGCAGGCGAACGGTGATGAAGGCGCCCAGGGGCGCGTCGATGTCACCCAGTTCGGTGATGCGCGCGCCTTGCGCCACCACCTTCGTGCGGGCCGCGCGGGTGCGCGAGGCCACCAGGAACAACTCCACGGAGGTGGCCGGCACACCGCCCAGCTCGAAGCGTCCGTCCGACGACACACGCGCCCTCAACTCGGGCTGGCCCAGCACGCTCACCACCGCCACGTCGGCCTCGGCGCCGAGGATTCGCCCGCGCACGGTGCCCGCCTCCAGCGGCCCGTTGTTGAAGCCACCACACGCCCCCATCAGGGCCAGGCCCGCCCACGCCAGCGGCATCACGCGTCTCGGAGCACGCATCAGAAGCGATATCCTCCGCCCAGAAACAGGCCACCAAAACCCACCGCGCGAGTGCGCCCGTCCACGGGGACGTAGGCCCAGAGAAGCTGGCCCTTCGCCTCCAATACAAACCTCGTCCCCAGACGCCATGACACTCCCGCCATCCAGCCAGGCCACACCGTGAGGTAGCGCTCGTCCTGGCTCAACAGGTCCAACTGGAAGGAGCGCTCCAACCACAAGGCGGCCACACGAGGCCCGGTGGACAACCCCAGCCGACCCCATTGCCACGAGGGTCCCACCGTCACGCCCAGCATCAACACCCGATGGCGCACGGGCACCGTTCCGCCCACGTCGAGCAGCAGCGCCCGACGCCCCTGCCCCGCGGCCAGGTCCACGCCCACGTCGAGCCGCTGCTCCAGCAGCACGCCCCCCAGCCGCAGCCCCACGCCCGCCAGCGCCGTGGGCGGAAGCACCTCGCGGCGGCTGCGCGCGTCGAGGAAGCCCAGGGCGCCGACCTCCAGGGCCACCGTGCGCTGGGGGCCGGGCGACACCTCGCGCAGCAGCGAGTCCAGCGCCCGGCGCTCCCCCGCTCGCAACGCCACGGTGTCTTCCCACAGCAACTGGCCACCCTTGTGGAGGCCCAGCTTCCGGCTTCCCTCCGGCAAGGCCACGCCGCCTGGAAGCTCGCCCGCGTCCACGCCATCCACCTTGAGCGTGAAGCCCTCCAGGCGAGGACTGTAGGAGAAGACCTCCGGCTGCCCGGGCTGGGTCAACGCGCCCGCGAGCAGCACCGGGTCCGCGCCCACTTCCGTCATCCGCGCGCTCGGGCGCTGCCGGCCCTCCGTATAGGTCCACGTGTGGCGGCGCGCCCAGTCATGCGCCTCGGTGGCACTCACCGCGCCGTCCCGGTTGCGGTCCCCTCGGCCGTCGAGCGACTGGACGAAGAAGTGCGTGTAGATGTCATTGGCGAGCGCATCGTCCTCGCGCGCCGTTTCGCCCCAGTCGCTGGCGGACAGGACGAGCGAGGCGCGGCTGTCCTCTTCCAGGGGACGCGGTGGGAACGCCCCCTTGGTGCGCTCCAATTCCTCGAGCACCGCCGGGGGAAGGAGCGACTTGCCCGTGCCGCTGTGACACGTGGCCAGCACCAGCACCCGTCGCCGGGAGCCCAGGTGCTCCAGCTCCCGCTCCAGCGCCGCCATCTCCAGCCCCGTGCCCTGCACGTCCCGGAAGCGCGTGTCGCGCATCACCAGGTAGCGCTGGAGGTCGCCCCGTGCATCCCGCGCGAGCGTGCCATGGCCGGAGACGTAGATGACCACCACGTCCTTCGGGTTCCAGGGCCGTGCGGCCAGCGTCCGCAGCGCCTGCAGCACCGCCGCGCGCGTCGTCTGCTCCGGCCGCGTCAGGACCGTCACCGAGCGGAAGCCGCCGCGTCGCGGGTCCGCCAGCACACGCCCCAGGTCCTCCGCGTCCTTGCCCGGGTAGCGCAGCCCGTGCCAGGAGGCGTCCTCATACTGATTGATGCCGATGAGCAGCGCATGCCGCTCGCCCTCGTGCGCCGACGCCAGCTCCGCCGAATCCAGGCGCACGCGCACCGCCCGCCCCTTCTCGCCCACGCTCGCCGCACCGCACGCGCAGAGCGACGCGAAGGCAAGCCACAGGACGACGCGGAAGCAGGGACGACTCACGAAGGCACGCTCAGGGGGCAACATACCCCGGCTCCACCCGCAGCCGGAGCCTCGCCTGGGCGGCTTCCTCGGGCACCAGGCGTTGAGTGAGGGCCGCGTCCCTCGCGGCCGCCGAGCGCGGTCCCCGTGGCCACGCGGCCAGCACCAGCACCCGTGGACCGTGCTCCCCGGCCAGGGACACACCCGCCAGTTCGCCTGCCTCCTTCAGGTCGTGCGTCCCCGCCTCCAACGTGTAGCCGCCCAGCATCTGCGCGGGGCCCTCCGGGGACTCCAGCACGAGCATCGCGTCGGAGACCTCGCTGGCGCGATAGCGCACCAGGACCACGGCCTCGGGAGGAAGCAAGTCGTCCTCCGTCACCGCGTGCAACGTCCCGTCCGGCAGGCGCGCCACGGCTGACAGCTCCAGGGACATCGGCGCGACACCCTTCAGCCGCCACGAGCGGTCCTCGTGCTCCTTCGACGCCACCGGGGGGAGCACCGCGATGGCGACCACGGCCGCGGCGGCCACCGCCACGGCGCCCGCGAGCCACGCGCGTCGTGGCGTCCAAAGGCGACGGCGCAGGCGAGCCCACCCCACCGCGTCCTCGCGCGGGGTGGACATCGAGCCCAGCGCCTCATCCGCCAACGACTCCACGCCGAACGCGTCGTCCTCGTCGCTCCGTTCGAGGAACGCCTCGCACACCTCACAGGGCTGGGACAGATGCGTGGAGAAGTCCGCCACCTCTTCGGGCGACTTGTCGCGCAGGGCCTTCCAGCTCCGCGCGTCCAGATGTCTGCTCGCGTCGCTCATGGCTCACTCCACTCCCGCGGCCAGCAGCCGCGCCAACAGCTCACGCTTCACCCGTGCCCGGAAGCGCTCCAGGCGCATCGTCACCGCGCTTTTGCCCAGCCCCAGACGCTCCGCGATCTCTCGCGCGCTCAGCTCGCCCTCCAGATAGAACAGGCGGACCGTCTCCTTCTCCGGGCCCTCGGGCAGTCCCTCGATGAGCTCGCGCACCACCACCACGCGCCGCTCCAGCGTGAGGGCAGGAGGAATGGCCGGCATGCTCGTCTCCAGCTCCAGCGCCAGGTCCTCCGCCGCGCGCCCTCGAATCCGCGCGCCCCGGCTGAGGGCCTGGGAATGGTGCCGCGCAATCGTCACCAGCCAGCGCCCGAAGGCGCGGGGATGCTCCAGCCGCGCCAGCTCCCGGAAGGCCCGGACGAACGTCTCCTGGACCACGTCCTCCACTTCCGCCGGGCCCAGCGCGGAGTAGCCCAGCGCGACACGACGCACCGACGCGTGAAAGCGCTGGTACAGCTCGCGGTGCGCGTCCTGCGCACCTCCGTTCGCGCGCTGGATGCAGGCGGAGATTTCCTCCTCCGTCACGGCCCGCACCTCTCACCCACACGCCGAGCAGGCCCCTGCCGCGCACTCGCACCCCACACGAAGGGCGCTCCGGACCACCGGACACACGCTGTTGCTGGGGTACGAGCACAGGCCATGTCTCCCCATTCAGTACCGCGCCTATCAGGAAGGAGTCACGAGGCCTCTATCGGCCACAGGCGACCCCTTCACGAAAGGTCCCCGCCTCGCGATGTGGCCGATAAGCGCGCCGATGCTCCTTCTTTTCGAACAGGGGATTTCGTGCGGCCCAGGCCGGAGAAGTCGCGCGCCAGGTCCTCTCGATACCAGGAGATGAACGGTATGCGACTCATTGGCTTGTGCACGTCCATCATGTTGCTCTCGGCCTGCGGCAACCCGGATTCCGTCAAGGTCGGGCTGAGCACCCGAGTCGGCGCCGCGCGTGGCGCCCAGTCCGCGCCCGGCCACATCGAGCAGCGGCTCGAGGCCCCCACTGGCATCACCATCGACCGGGTCCGACTCTCCGTGCGGGAGCTGGAGTTGGAGCTGGAGGGTGACGACGCCGACGACGGCCACACGGGTGGCGCGGATGACGGCACGCGGGACGATGATGACTCCGAGCAGGAGGTGGGCCCCCTGCTCATCGACCTGACGAGCGAGGACCTGAACGGTCAGGTCATCCGCGTGGGCAACCTGGAGGTGGAGCCCGGAATCTTCGACGAAATCGAGTTCGACATCGGCAAGGTCTCCACCACCGAGGCGGGCGAGGACGCGGCGCTCCAGGAACTCGCGCGGCTCGGCGCGTCCGTGGTCATCGACGGACACATCGACGGGCAGCCCTTCAGCTTCGTCTCCAGCGTGAGGCTGGAGCAGGAGCGAGAGGCCCGCTTCGAGGTGAAGGCCGGAGAAGAGCCGAACATCACCATCAACATCGACCCGAGCGGCTGGTTCGTCGACGGCCAGGGCCAGCGACTGGACCCGCGGGACGACGCGGCACGCTCCACCATCGAGAACAACCTGCGCCGCTCCATCGACGCCTTCGACGACGATGACGAGGATGGCGACGAGGACGATGACCACGACGACGACAACGACGACTGACGGTCATCCCCCACGCCCTCCCACGCGCACCTGGGCCGGGCGGGCGTGAGGTGAGTGAACGGCCCGCCCCTCGACAAAGCGAGGAGCGGGCCGCTGTCACACCGGGCCTCAGCCGCGCGCGGCCTGTTGCTTCCGCCTGCGGTTGCGCCAGCTTCGCAGCGCGAGCACGAGCAGTGGCAGAGGCACCGCGCCCGCGGCTCCGCAGCCGAAGCCTTCCGGCATCGCTTCGTTGGCCACGACCCGCGCCGCCTCCGCGACCGCGACTTCGTCCACGTCGCCGGGCAGGTGGTCGCTCGGCACGGTGCCCCAGCGCTCGAAGTCCGCCAGCAGCGACAGCAACGACGCGTCCTGCGAGAGCCACGTGAGCACCGGCGGGACTTCGTTCCCGGACATCGCCGTGTGCTCGAAGTCCACCGGCGTCCGCACAGGCCCGGGCAGCACCTCCGCGACCCCCGCGGCCGTCGTTCCGCCGGGAGTCACGGTGTGCCCCAGCACTCGGAAGTCGCTGTCCGCGATGACCGTCCGCACGGACACGCGCCCCAGGTCATTGATGGCCGGAGCCCCGGTGCGGAAGACGTACCGGTTGGCGATCTGCACCTCGCTCCCGCCCGGAGGACGAACCCAGACGCTGTAGCGTTGCGCGGGCAGGTCCGCGACCATGCGCACGTGGTACGTCTGCCCATTCACGTAGGGCACCTGGACCAGCGACGCGTAGGCCCCGCCATTGCGCACGTCGAAGTACCCGTCCAGGTTCATCCGCACCGTCATGTTCAGCACGGAGTAGCCCGTCACCGATGTGGAGCTGTCGGTGTAGCCCACCGTGCCGTCCTGCGAGGATGCGAGCGGTGTCACGTCGAACTCGACGGTGCGCACGCCCGTGTTCGTGGTGCCGAGCAGGTGCTGGCTCTCGAAGAAGGCGACCTTCGAGTACCAGGGGTACGGAGGGTTCGGGTTGAAGCGAAGCACCGCCTCCAGGAAGTAGTAGTCGCCGTAGATGAGGCTGACATCAATCTCCTGATTGGCGGGCAGGTGCCCCACGCCATGCAGCAGCAGGCCCGGGCTGTTGGTGCCCTGCGCGAAGTAGGCCGGTGACACCAGCGTGTCGAGCGTGCGCAGCGCCGCGTCGCGGTAGCGCGTCTTGCGCGCGGCGTCCGTCTCCAGGTTGCTCAGCTCCTGAAGCGCCGAGGCGACGATGGCCGCCGCCGAGGAGTCCTTCTGCGTCCCCGGCGCGTTGAAGTCCCACTTCGGCACCATGTCCGCCGGCACATTGTCCAGGTACCAGTCCGTCACCTTGCGCGCGGCCGCGAGCATCCGCGCATCGCCCGTGTACCGGTACGCCATGGTGTAGCCGTAGATGAGCCACGCATGGCCCCGCGCCCAGGTGGAGTTCGTGGAGTACCCCTGGAAGGTGCCCTTCGAACGGATGGCCCCCGTCGCGGCGTTGTAGTCCACGTAGTGGAAGGAGCTGCCATCCGGGCGCACCGCATCGCGCAGCGTGGTGAGCGCGTGGTTGATGGCCATCGTCCGCAGCTCCGCGCGTCCCCCGTTCGCCGCGGCCCACAGCAACAACTCCAGGTTCATCATCGTGTCCGTGACGAGCGGCACGTCCCACGCCGAGTTCCAATCACAGCAATCGATGATGCCGATGCGTGAGTTGTACCGCGTCGCGAGCGTCTCGGCCGACGTCAGCAGCACGCCGCGATAGTACGGGTCTCCCGTGAGCCGGTACGCCTGGCCGTAGCTCGTGAACAGCTTGAAGCCCAGGTCATGCGTCTGTCGGTTCGTCTTCTGTCCCTCCAGGGGTCGCGTCCACTGGTCCGCCTTCTGCTGCCACGACGGCTCCAGCCCCACCTGGAACAGGTGCCACATGCTTCCCGGGAAGAAGCCCTGCGTCCACGCCACCGCGTCCGTGTTGGCCACCGTCGACCACGTCCCGTCGGCGCGCGACGCCTTCGGTGAGCGAGCCGTGCTCGGCATGGCGGTGGCTGTCTTCCGGAGCTGGGTTCGCGCGAAGCCCACCACCTTCAGCGCATCCGCGTCGTTGAACGCGTGGGCCGTGCTGGTGACCAGCAGCAACGCCACCCCCAACACCCCCATGGTCTTCCTCATCCCCTGCGTGGTTCTCATCATGAGGCACCCCTTCCTTCACCCGCGGCCAAGGTGGCCGCGTGCCTGGCTCGAGTCCAGCGAGGCCCGACATGACGGCGACTGGCCGCACGCCCGAGGAGCACTCGCACCCACCGGTCCAAGCTCGGCGCCAGGGGTGCAGTGACAGGTACGCGACGACCTGGATGTGAAGGATTGAGCCGCGCGCCCATCCCCCGGGGCACGGCAGACGTCGGGGAACCCCGAGGCGCTAACGACCGGAGGTCAACACCCGCGACCACAACGTCAGCAGGTCGCGGACCACGGGGCCGTCGGGAACTTCCGCCACGGGAGGCACGTCCACGCGGACCCCATGGGGGGCCAGCCGTGTGAAGGGATTGTTCGGGTCCGGCGTCTTGAGAGGAACTGCCGGGTCCGCGGGGCGGAAGCCGAACTCCAGCGCGCGCTCCTGCACCGGACGGCTCTGCAGATAGCGCAGCCACTCCAGCGCCGCGGCCTTCTGCTCGGGTGTCACCCAGTCCGCCTGGAGCACCGCCGCCGGATGGTCGCTCCACAGGGTGAGCGCCGGGTAGTACACCCGCAGCTCGCCCCACCGGCCCTGCGCGTGCGACAGCTCCGCGATGGCCAGGTTCTCGTACACCACCGCGATGTCGTAGCGGGACGGGCCGAAGCGGACCATGTCCGCCATGAAGGTGCCCGTGGAGGGCTCGAAGCGCGTGACGCCTCGCTCCAGCGCCTTCATCCAGTCCTGGTAGCGCGGGTCCAACAGGTCCGCCACCGTGAGCCCGCCGCGCTTGCCGTAGTACTCCAGCGTGGCCAGCAGCAGCGCTTGCAGTCCGGAGTTGGAGCGCGTGGGGTCCGTGTGGCCCAGCTTCACGAACCCCCACTCCGGCTTGCCGCCAATCGCGGGCCAGCCCTGGGGACTCGTCACCGCTTTCTGAAGCACCTTCCACGACACCGCGCCGCCGCCGCTCGCCTTGCGCAGCACCTCCGCCCGGTCCGCCCACACCACGAAGACCAGCGGCGTGATGACCAGCGGACGCGGAGCCTGCTCGCCCGTCTCCGCGAACAACGGCCCCCGCGTGGGGTCCGTGGCCCAGTCGGAGGCCAGCATGCGCAACACCGCGCTGTCCGCCGGGCTCCACACCGTGGGCTGCTCACGGCCATCCAGGATGGCCTGCGCCGCATCCAGCGAGCCGCGCCCCATCAGCTTCAGGCGGATGTGGGGATGCTGCCGCTGGAAGTCCTCCGCCACGGCCTCCACCCACTCCTTCTTCTCCGTGCTGTAGAGGAAGGAGATGTCCACCACCTGGCCGGGCCTTGGAGGACGGGGCGGCGCGGGCGTCGACGTGCCGGCCTCCTGCACACCCCGAGGCTGGGGCTCCCGGTCGGCGGACAGAAAAAGGACCCCGCCCAGCGCGAGAAAGAGCCCGACGACGATGAGAACCCTGGGTGTCATGTGTCGATGCGTCCCCCTCGCGCCGCGTCGCGCCTCACGCCTCCAGGCGCGAGAGCCGACCGGCGAGCTGCGTATCGCTGCCCGGGCTCACACCCTTCACCCACTCCGTCAGCGAGCCACCCGACGAGGACAGCTTCGCCTCGACATGCGGGCGCAACTGGCCCCAGCGCTTGCCCCAGCCTTCCTCGGACGCGCTGCCCTTCATGCCGGGACGCTCCGCGAGCAGCAGCCCCAGCCGCAGCGCGAGCTCCGGCTCACCGAGCGACTCCGCCCGCCGCACCATGGCCAGCGCCTCCGTCTCCGGTGCGCGGCGCCACGCCTCCACTGCGCGGGAGAAGGCCGCCACGTCCAGCTCGCTCAGCAGCCCCAGCGCGTGACGCAGCGGCAGCCGGCCTTCCTTCGGAGTGGCGACGACGCGCGCCATCAGCGCATCGAAGGTCGCGGCCAGCTCCGCGTGCGCGGCCGGGTCCACGCCGCCCAGGGCCCGCAGCGCCCTGCGAGCGCTTCGAGCCCGTGACGTCACCTCCCAGCTTCGCCAGCCCAGGCGCGCCCGCAGCGCCGCGAGCGCATCCGCGGCGGCCTTGAACGTCTCCTGCGTGGGCGTGGCGACGGGCACGCGGCGGGGCAGCGGAACCTTCTCGGGCGCACGCGGCGCGGCGGCCGGGGTTGGAGTGGCCGCGGCGCCACCGGCCGTCACCTCCTGATAGCCCTCGCGCACCTTCTCGGCGACCTTCTTCTCGTACTCACGCTCGGCGCCAGCCGCGTCGGGGAACGCCTTCTCCTTGCGCTGCCCCGCGGTGCCGATGCGCCCGAACGTGACGATGAAGAGGTTGCCCTGAACCTCCGGCTGCCAGAACTTGGAGCTGGTTCCCTCGACGAACTCGAACCTTCGCATGGCCCATCCTCCTCGTGTGTCAGCCGCCGCGAACAAGGCTAGCGCACACGCTCGTGTCGCGCCTCACGCCGCGCGCGATGACCGCTCCTGGAACTCCGCTTCCATCTCCTTCAGGCCGATGGCGCGCGGCATCCGCCCCTCGTAGCCCAGCTCCTGGCGGGCCTTCTCGTCGCTCACCGTCACCTCGCGTCCAATCAGCAGCACCTCGGTGCGGCTGAGCGGCGGGCGGCCCGGCAGGCCGAAGGTTCCCCACGCCAGGTCCGCCAGCGTGGCCACCGTGGCGGCCAGCCCGTAGGGAATCGTGCTGTTGCCCGGGTCCACGCCCTGCGACTTGAGCATCGCGGTGACGAAGTCGCGGAACACCACCGGCTCGCCGTCGGTGAGGAAGTACGCCTCGCCACCCCGGCCCTTCTCCGCCGCCAGCAGCATGCCCTCCACGCAGTTGGCCACGTGGCAGGTGGACGTGAGGTAGCGACCATCCCCCACCCACTTGAAGCGTTTGGTGCGCACCGCCTCCACCATCTGCGGCAGCACCGACGTGTCCCCGCGTCCCCAGACGAGGCGCGGACGCACCGCCACGGTGGTGAAGTCCGCGGAGTTCACGCTCAGCACCCGGCGCTCGGACTCGCCCTTGGTGGACGGATAGTCCCCGATGGGGCGCTCCGGCAGCGGCCAGGTCTCGTTCACCTTCACCAGCGGCGTGCCGTCCGCCATCACCGCCTCCGTGCTGACGTGCACCAGCCGCTTCACGCCCGCCGCGCGCGCGGCCTCCAGCACGCGCTCCGTGCCGCGCACGTTGGCCTCGTAGTACTCCGCGCGAGGCGCCCACGACTTCACCAGCGCGGCCGAGTGGAAGACGGTGTCACAGCCCTCCATGCCCTCCCGCAGCTTCGCCACGTCCGACAGGTCGCCCTCGAAGGGCTCCGCCCCCGCCGCCACCACCGTCGCGACGGACTCCGGCGAGCGCGCCAACGCGCGAGCCTCGTCGCCGCGAGCCTTGAGCGCCGCGAGAAGGTACCTGCCCACGAAACCGGAACCACCGGTGACGAACGCCCGCATGGACTGCTCCCCTGTCAATGAGGTCTCGGGCTCCTACCACCACCCGCCCTCGGCGCGGTAGCCACCTGACGGCCCGGCCCCCCATCCAAGCGCCCTGGCGCCCGACGGAGGGCCACCAGGGCCTGGGGGCGGGGCCCGCGCGTCCCCTCTCAGAACATGTCCCGCAGCGATGGCTGAGGCCCGGAGAACAGCGCCATCGCCGCCTGCACGGAGGCGTCATCCGCCTCCACCAGCCCCACCGAGCGCAGGGAGGCCGCGGACTGGAAGCCGGTGTACAGCGGGCCCAGTTGGCGGATATCCAGCCGCAGCCGGCCCTCGCCACCCCGCTTCACCCGGCCCACGCCGTCCGCCACCTCCAGCACGAAGCGGCCCTGGTTCTCCGGGAAGAGTTCGTCCGTCACTTCCAGGTGCAGCGAGCCAGAGAGCCCCGGCGTCCAGCCACGGGCCTCCAGCGCGGAGACCACGTCCAGCACGCGCACCATCCAGTGCATGTACACCTTCACCGAATAGGACTGCTCGCGCAGCAAGAGGAGGAACGGGTCGTCCGGGCCGCCGTACCAGACCACCTCCGTGCCCAGGGAGTGGTGGTCGCCCAGGAAGCGGAGGAGCCGGCGCGCCGCGGCGGGCGTGGTGGCGACGATGTCCGTGAGGGCCAGCTCCTGCTTCAAGTCCTTGAGCGGACGGCGCGCCAGGTAGACGTAGCCCTCCACTCCGGCGCTGCCCTCCACGAGGTAGCCGTGGACGGGCTCGGAGCGAGGGTTGCGCACGCGCCCCCAGGAGAACTCGCTCCGGTCCAGCCAGCCCTGACGGAAGCGGGCCACGCTCGTGTAGCACGCGGCGATGGCCGCCTCGTCGCGCGACTCGATGGCTCGCAGGGACAGCGTGCGCTCGCCCATCTCCAGCGCGGACATCTGCACGCGCGTCTCGTAGCGGGCCCCGGCCTGCTCGTAGCCGGCGCGCCGATAGAGGGGCTGGGTGGCGGGATAGAGGATGGAGAGCGCCGCGCCCGACTCGCGCGCCTCTTGGACCAGTCGCGTCATCAGCCGCGTCGCTGTCCCCTGCCCCCGGTGCAGCGGCGAGACACCCACGCCACCCACACCGACGACGGGCACGCTGCGCCCGCCGAACCACTGCCCCTTCCGGATGGAGACCAGCGTGCCCGCCACCTTCCCGCCATCGCGCAAGAGGCGCAGGTCGCGCGCATCCAGCCGTTGCCTCCACGCGAGGCAGTCCGCGGGCGTCATCGCATAGGCATGCATCAGGATGTCCGCCACGGCGGACAGCTCCTGCTCATCTCTCGGCGGTCCAAAGTCGTCCGGCTTCGCGTCCACGTCCCCATCCCTCCAGGGGTGCGCTCACACACCCGAGGGGCATCCTACCGGGGGACCCGGGCCTCCACACGAAGACGGCGCTCCACGCGTGACATTCGCGTGACGGGCAGTCCCTACGCTTCTCCCATGGCCACTCCCAAGCGCCCTGGGTCCTGGCGGTACACGCTGGGCCTGGGCGGAGACTGTCAGGTCTGCGGCACCCGTCTCCGCGAGGAGCCGGAGGTCACGAACGGTGAGCGCCTCTGTCTGGACTGCGCTCGGAGGACCCTCGGGTCCAAGTCGTTGCCGGACCTCGCCTCCGAGGCCGCGCTCGGGCTGATGGTCCGCGGCCTCTTGTTCATGGCGGTGGGCTCGGTGCTGCCCATGATTCTTCTGTCCATGGTCCTCATCGTGCTGGTGCTGGGCGGGATAGGCTTTCTGCTCTACCTGGGCGTGAAACACGCCCACCTCCCCCTGCCGCTGGCGGTCATGCTGGGCTCCGTGGTCTTGCTGACCGCCTGGTTCCTGCTCAGCTCGCGTTCCAGGTCACGGTGACGCGCCGGGCCTTCAGCGGCCAGGCACGAAGGCGATGCCCACCGGACGCAACAGGTCCGTGGAGGGCGGCACGAGGAGGGCGCCGCCGTTGCCTGGAGAAGGCAGCGGGCTGTCATCGCGGCCATCGAAGCGCAGCACCGCGCCGCTCAGCGCCGGGTCCGTGAAGTCGAAGCCCACCGTGTAGATGCGCTCGTGGGTGCCGAAGACGACGCCGCCACGGAAGTTCTTCGTCGGCACGGTGCCGGTGTAGTTGGTGGACAGCGTGGACTCCATCCGCCGCGTCCAGAAGTCATAGCGGTGGATGTCGTTGGCGAAGTCGCTGACCAGCAGGTCGCAGTCGCCAAAGAGCCGCGAGCAGCCAGGACTGAAGGCCAGCCCGAGCAGGCTGATGAAGCCCGCTCCATCCGGTGACGGCGCGGGCTGGTCGATGAACACCTCGGACCGTCGAGACCAGAGGTCAAAGCGCAGCACCTGACTGGGCAGGCCGGGGAACGTGGGGACGCCATCCACGGCGACCGAGCCCTGGGTGGTGACGTAGAGCCGATGGTCCGGTCCGAACGCCAGGAAGTTGGGGCCATTGAGGCCACCGGGCAGGCCGTTGCCGGAGGCAAAGACATCCACGAAGGCGCCCGTCCGGGCGTTGAAGCGGAGAATCTTGTCCGTGAGGAAGCTGCTCACGTAGAGCAGGCCATCCGGTCCGAACGCCTGTCCATAGGGGCGGAACAGGCCCGCGCCCGAGGCGAAGGTGTCGATGAACGCGCCCGTGCGTCCGTTGAAGCGAAGGATGGCGGAGTTGGCGAGCGTGTCACCGCTGGCGACATAGAGATGACCGTCCGGCCCGAAGACGAGCGAGTCCGGGTTCACCAGCCCACCACTGCCAGCGGGGATGAAGTCTCCGAGGAACTCTCCCGTGCGTGCGTCGTAGCGCACCACGTTGTTGCCTCGGGTGTTTCCCACCAACAGGGTGTCGCGGCGCGCGGGCGCTCCGTCCTCGGCGTGGGCCGGGAACAAGCCGAGGAGGCAGGTGGAGAGGGCGGTGAGCAGCAGGGCCTGGCGTGCGAGTCGACGGCCAGGGGACGAGACGGTGTCAGGGGTGTGGGTCGGCATGGTGGGGCCACGTTGCGGCACGTGGGCCCCGGAAACCAACCGACTCGAGGACAGGTCCGCCGCGTTCCATCACATACCCACCACTCACTGGCCGCTGGCGCTCACGGGGCGACGCGCTTCATCTTCGAATAGAAAGAAGGCGCGAGCAGATAGGCGAACGTCGCGTCGCCGAAGCCCAGCAGGTCTCCGTCCCGCACGTGCATCTCGCCGCCCGCCTCCACCTCCCTGGCGTTGACGAACGTGCCGTTGCTCGACTTCAGGTCCACCAAGGTGCAGCCGACCGACGGGCCCCACCAGCAGAGCTTCGCGTGGCGCTTGGAGACGGAGGGCTCGTTGACCACCAGGTCGCAGTCCGGCTGGCGCCCCACGGTGAGCACATCCTGTCCCTCCACGGGCGGAAGCGTGGCCACGGTGAGCGCGTCGAAGTGCAGCCAGAGGGCCACTTGCTGCCGCTCCAAGCTGGGCAGGTCCCGCGCCATCGTCGTGCGCGCCGCGCCCATCTTCATCGCCAGTTGCGCCATCACCGGGCTGGGCGGCCGCTGCACCAGCACGAACGGACCCACCTGTTTGCAGAAGAAGGCTTCGGTCAGGCGCGAGCTCAGCGCACGCAGTTCCTGGACGGTCATCATGATGGTTGCTCCCCCGAATCACTCACGCGCGCGATTCTGCGGGGGACGCCGCCACGCGTCGAGTCTTCTCGTGTCAATGCCTCGACGGGAGGGCCGCTCAGCCGGCGCGCGTGCGGACTTCGTCCAGCAGCCGCCCAGGAGCTTCACCTGCGCGGGCACGGAGGCGGCGACGAGCACCTGGCCCTCCGGATTGGAGCGCGGCAAGCACCTTTTCCCTCCACATTCCGACAATGGTGCGCAGGACGCAGGGGTCCCTGAATCACCGGGAAATGAGTCCATACGCCAGAGGGGGAAGTCCGATGGGATTGCGCAAGTGGTTGTTGGGCGGTTGTGTCTTCATGGTCGCAAGTTGTGATTCCGCGCCGCTGGACGAGGCCGCGCGGGAGAAGTCTCCGTCACGGGTCCAGGCGGAACGGCTCGCCGCCGAGCACGGCTTCGACCTCCGGGAGGTCACGCTCGTCCCGGCGCCCGGTGACACGGGGGACCGCCACTCGCTCCACTTCCAGGGCATCCCCATCCAGGGACTGGAAGCAAGGACGACTCAAGGAGTGACCTCCCTCACCAACGTCCGCTTCGCGGCCACCACGCGTCCCCAGATGCAGGCTCGGGTCACCGCCGCCCAGGCGGAGGCCACGGTCCTCGCGGAGATGAAGGACGCTTCGGCGCGGGTGGAAGAGTCCCGGCTCATGTTCCTTCCCCAGGAGGAGCGCCGCCTCAAGCCAGGCGTGCCCACCCCCGCCGCCGGACGTGCCCACAACGCCGACCACTTCGAGCGCGTGGTGACGGGCCTGACGCTCGTGCACCAGCTGCACCTGCTCACGGGGAATGAACCGGCCGGCGTGGAGCGGCGTTGGAGCGCGCAGGTGGACGCCCGCTCCGGCCAACTGCTGCGGTTGGAGCCGCTGGCCATCGACCTGGCAGGGGGGACCTACAAGCCCGTGTCGGGCTATGGCTACTTCTCCGGCAGGCTCACGCACTCCGTCCTCTTCGAGAATCGCCTCTATGTGCTCCAGGATCCACGGGGCAACAAGTACCAGGCGATGCTGAGTACGGAGAGCCTCCCTGGCTCTGTCATCGAAGACTATGTGAGCATTGACGCGAAGTTTGGTGATGGGCGCCTCTTCAACCCCACGAACGAGGAGAACGGCGAGAACGGCGAGAGCGCGGCGGTGGACGCGATGTTCGCCGTGAACCTGGCCTGGGGCGTCTACGAGTCCCTCCTCAGCCGCGATGGCCCCACCGGAGCGGGTCTGCCTTTCGAGGTCTGGTTGCACGCCCCCATGGGTAACGCGGAGTACAATCCCAGCAACACCCGTCCGCGGTTGGAGATTGGCTATCGCACCTTTCCCGCTGGCGTCACGGCCGCCGGGGGCCTGCTCGTTCCATTGTCGACCACCGACATCATCGGCCACGAGCTGGGCCATGACTTCTTCATGCGGGAGCTGGCCAGGAACCCCGCGACCTTTCCCTCCGGCAGGACGGAGATGCATGGCATGAATGAGGGAACAGGGGACATCTTCGGCTTCGTCACCGAGCTCGCCCGCGACGCCGCGCGGGTGGGTGGGACGGCGCTCGACATCGATGCCGTGCCCCTGAAGACCACCAACCTCACCATGGGTGAGGAGGCCGGCCCGGTGATGCGCAATCTCATCGATCCGATCATCGACATCTGGTTCGACGGCATCGGCGGTGAGGAGACCCACCGCGCAGGTGGCCCCCTGGTGCGCATGTTCCTGCTCCTGGCCTACGGCTGTACTCCCTGGCAGGGAGAGCAGAGCACGGACCCGTGGAGCAGCTTCCTGGTCCCCGAAGGCTTCTCCGGCCTTGGCCCCACCGCGGCCTTGCGCCTCTGGAGCCGCGCGGTTCTATCCATGCCCCTGGGCGCGGACTACGCGCAGGCCCGCCAGGCCACGCTCGAGGCGGTGATATCCCTGTACGGCGCCTCGGGAAGCACCCAGATGAAGGCCGTGGGCTCCGCGTTCGCCGCCATCAACGTGGGCGACCTGCCCGACACGAACCCTCCCACCGCCGTTCTGAGCTGCACCCAGGTGGGGGCGGACATCGAATGCACCGGCACCATCACCGATGCGGAGACTCCCAACAAGTTCCACACACCCCCACAGCTGATACTGGATGGTGGAAATCCGTTCCCGCTGCCGGGCTGGCAGTTCACCCTGCGAATGCCGGGGGCCGCGCTCAAGGACGGGACGCATACGGTCCGACTGAAGGCCTGGGACTTCTGGCAGAACGCCACCACCACGACGGTGTCCGTCGTATTGGACAAGAAGCCGCCCGTCCTGTCGGTCACCCGCCTGGGCCCGCTGAAGCAGCCCTACTTCTCCGTCACGGCGACCGACGACTCCGGTATCGAACGGGTCGAGTACTTCGACAACTCCGTGTGGAGGTCAACCGTATCCATGGCGCCCTTCGACAATGAATACGACACGTCGACCTGGCCTGACGGCACCCACGACATCTTGATCAAGGCATTCGACCGCTTCTTGAATGTCACGATGGTCCACCACGCCCTGGATGTGGACAACACGCCTCCCAATGTCTCGATGACAGTGGGAGGCAGTGCCCCGCCCTTCATCGTCAACGCGAGCGTGTCGGATATCTCGACCATCACACGGGTCGACTTCAAGGTGGACGGGGTGGTCTTCGCCACGCGCACGAACTCCGCCACGTCATATGTGGTCCAGTACACGCCCATTGATCCGCTGGCCCACAACCTCTCCGTGGAGGTGACGGATGCCTTTGGCAACAAGAGCGTGAGGACCCTGGCCGCGCCTCGTGACGTGACGCCCCCGGCGGTGACCTTCGAGAAGACCCAATTGGGCTCCTTGGTGAGGCTCACCTTTGGAGCCTCGGACATCTGTGGCCTGGTCTACCCCTATGGGTTGTATGTGGATGGGACCCTGGTGGCGCTGCCCACCACCCCGGGGTACGTGCTGGAGTTCGGTGCCAACATGGCCGACGGTCCGCACGCCTTCCACGCGGTGGTCCATGACAACTGCGGCAACACGACGAACTTCGAGACCGTGTTCTTCAAGGGAATCACGCCTCCCGTCATCACGGGCATCACCCGTGACGACTCCCAGCCGAAGTCCCCGAAGTTCACCGTGCAGTGCGTGGACACGGATGGCGTTCACCACGTCGAGATGCGCGAGAACGGCGTCGTGATGCAGATAGACACCACCGCACCCTACGAGTTCATCGTCGACACCTCGGCCCGGCAGGACGGGGACTCCATCCTCTTGTTCCAGTGCAGCGACCTCCAGGGCGCGGCGAGCACGCCCGTGACGCGCACGGTGACCGCGGACAACACCGGCCCCTCGTACACGTTCACCGTTTTTGGTGCCGGTCGCACCTACTTCGTCTCCGCGGGGACGGTGAGCGACCCGCGGGGCATCCAGTCCGTCGTCCTCAGCGGAGGCCTGATCCCGGGATTCAACGTCACGCTGACGCAGGCGCCGTACTCGTTGACGTGGTCCATCCCGAACATCTACTCCTTCGACACCCAGCTTCCTTTCTCGCTCCTGGCCACGGACAAATGGGGCAACACCTCCAACACGAGCCTCGCGTGCCCGGTCGACACGGCCTCAACCGAGCCCGCGCTGCTGTTCTGTCAGGTCCTGTGACGCAAGGCTTCAGGCCCGTCGCGAGTTGAAGCAGTCCCCTGGGCCAGCACCTCCGAGAATCGTGCTCGGAGGTGCTCCTGGCCTGGCGAGGCCCGCCCTCCACTCGGGCTCGGGCCTACGCCTCCTCGTCCGACTCCGCGCCGAAGCGCTCATCCCGGGTGGTGAGGATGTGGCGATAGGGCACCACGCGCACCAGCTCCGCCACCGTGGTGGTGCCAGCGTTGACCTTGTCGAGCCCGTCCTCCATCAGCGTTCGCAGGCCGTGCTTCCGCGCGTGTCGGCGCAGCCGCACCGTGGGCTCACCGTGCGCGATGAGGTCCTGGAGGTCCGGGTCCACGACGAGCAACTCGAAGATGCCGGAGCGACCTCGATAGCCCGTGTGATTGCAGGCGGGGCACCCTCGTCCGGCGCGCGTGTGGACTCCGTCCAGCAGCCGCCCCAGCAGCTTCGTCTGCTCCGGCGTGGGCTTCGTGTCCTCCACGCACTGCTCGCAGATGCGCCGCACCAGTCGCTGCGTCAGCACCGCCAGCAGCGAGTCCGCCACGTCCACGTCATCCAGTCCCAATCCACGGAGGCGGGCCACCGCGCCCACTGCGTCCGCGGTGTGCAGGGTGCCCAGCACCACGTGCCCCGTGGCCGCGGCCGTCAGCGCCATGCTGCCTGTTTCCAGGTCTCGAATCTCTCCCACGAGCAGGACGTTCGGGTCCTGGCGCAGCAGCGCGCGCAGCAACGTCGCGTACGGCATCTGCGGCGTCACCTGCTTCTGGTTCACCTTGGGGACGTAGTACTCGATGGGGTCCTCGGCGGTGACGATCTTGCGCCGTCCGTCGTTCAGCCGCGCCAGCGCCGAATACAGCGTCGTCGTCTTCCCGCTTCCCGTGGGGCCGGTGACGAGCACCAGTCCCTCCGGGTTGGAGAGCAGTTGGAGGAAGACGGCCTGCATGGCGGGCGACAGGCCCAGCTTCTCCACGGGAACCAGGCCCACGCTCGCGTCGAGGATGCGGATGACCACGTCCTCGCCCGCGGGGCTGGGCACCACGCTGACGCGGAAGTCCACCACCTTGCGGCCCTCGGGGCGCTCGACGAGGGCGCGCAGGCGACCGTCCTGGGGGCGGCGTCGCTCGGTGATGTCCAGTCCGGCCAGCACCTTCACGCGGCTGACGACGCCCGGCAACGAGCGCGGGTCGATGTCCGTGTAGGACTGATGGAGGATGCCGTCGACGCGATAGCGCAGGTCCACGTCGTCGAAGTAGCTCTCCACGTGGATGTCGGACGCCTTCATCTCCACGGCGCTGAAGAGGACGTGCTCCACCAGCTCCACGGTGGTCGGCGAGTGGGTGAGCTTGAGGCCGGGCTTCAGCACGATATCCGCCGTGACACGCGGGCCCGCGCCGAAGCCGACTTCCAGCGCGGATTCGATTTCGTAGGGGTTCAGGCGAACCGTGTTGAGGGGGCGCCGGAGGAACTCGGTGACGAGCTCCAGAATCGGCCCGTTGTCCGGGTTCGTCGTGCCCACCGTCACCGGCACGTCGGGGGCTTCCGGGTCCACCTTGCCCAGCACCACGACCTGGTTGCGGCGGCAGAACGACTCGGGGAGCAACCGGAGCGAGGCCCGGTCCAGGGTGAACTGCGCGAGTTCTGCGAAGGCGGGGGCATCCTCGGACATGGCGGAGGAGGGATTATCAGCCTCGCGTCTGGCTGACCATCACCGCTCCGGGGGAGGAAACCCTCCCCGCGCCGAGGTCCCCCATCGAGAATTGGCGGCGCTTCCGTCGGGAGCATCAGCCCGACACGACGGCGATACCGTCAGGGCCGCACTGAAGCCATGCAGCGGCTCATGGCCATCGAACTCAAGGCATGGCCCCAGCCTCGCCCAGCTCCCCATGATGAGGGGCAACGCCGCGGACCCGCGTGTTGGCCCCTGATGTGGAGAAGCGCAGGTCAGACTTACCGCGCCCCAGGCCCTTGGGCCGATGGCAGACGGCGTGGTTCACATGGAGGTCCGCACGCGCGCGCGACGCTCGTCCTGAAGTGAGCCGGCAACTCGCCCCCGGATGTCGCGGTCAGGACGCAGCTCCACGAAGGAGCCGGAGTCTCATCCGGGCTCATTCTCGGCGGGTGGAGGGCCGCTCGTGTGACGACGCGTCGTGGACACCTTCCTCGCGCACACACCAGAATCTGGAGGAAGTGGATTGTCACGATGCGAGGGAGGCGACATGGAGCTGCGGAGAGAACTGGAGTTCTACTCGAAGTTGAGCACGCCTTCGGATGTCGAGGCTTTTTCCCGGGTCCTGGGACGCATGGCGTCGAGCAAGGACCGGAAATACATCCCTGTGATGCTGTCGTATCTCGATGATAACACGGAGCATGGAGACCTGATGAAAGAGATCATCGGCATGTCGGAGTCGTTCGGCGCCGATGACTACGTCTCGACGGTCGTCGACATGACAGGCACGTTGCAGGACAGGGCCTGGGATTGGCTGGAGATCATCCACTACCGCATCTTCAACTCGGATGAGTTGACGACGGTGTACAAAGACGCGCTGGCAGGACATGCGGAGGAGGCGGCCGTCAGGGGATATCTCAAGGAGTTCCTGAACGGCAACCCCGAGAAGAGGGAGCACGTCGAGTTCGTCCTGGCGGATTGACTTCAGCGTCTGTCAGCGCCGTCTTGGACCATGTCGGACAGCCGGCTCGGTGCTCCCGACGTTCAACGAGTAGCGGACCGCTGGCGCATCACACAAAGTGAGGGAGAGTCACGGAAGCGGGTGACGCTCATGCTCTCGCGCAAGAAGGTAGGAAGAACCTGCACCGGATGGTGCGGTTCTCAGCCTGCTGAGGCCAAACGCAGACACCGCTGAATGACCTTGCCAAGGAGCCTTCCCCCCGAACTCCCTCCCGACCGACTACACACAATTCGAGACGTGACCGCCCGGTTCTCCTTCTTCCCGTACGGGAGCGGTGGGCACCGATGGACGACGAAGATGACACGCCGGCGCCTCTCTATGAGGAGAAGGTGGTCAGCCTCAACCTGGAGCTGGCCACCCGGGTTCTGAGCACGCGCATTCCATGGAAGGCACAGGGCATGGATGCGGTGAATGTGTCTACGGGCGCAGCCCGGTGAACAGGTCGCCACTCCACTGGATGCTGCTTCGCATTTTCGTGGCGGCCTCCGCGCAGGCCCCCCGCCCGGTCTCCAGCCGAAGCACGTTCCCGTCCAGAGTCAGGTCCCCAGTCGCCAGACAGCCCGAGATGTCGATGTCCTCGAGCCAATGATCCATCTCCAGGTTTCCACCGAAGGCGGCGGGGTGCTCCGAGAACTCCTCGGGCAGTCCCAGCGGCACGCCCCGGTATTCGAAGCGCATGGACTCGTCCGATTGGAAGGCGAACTCCAGCACATGGGGATTTCCCTGGTAGGTGAAGCGCGCGCGAAGCTGGAAGCTGGGGTGCTCCGGTGTCCCCGGGACCCACCGCGTGTCGATGGCGGGATAGGAGACACGGGGGATGAACACTTGCTTGCCCCCCGCCGACAGGCGCTTGCCGGTGCCCACCTCCACGGGGCCCGGGAGGTGAAGCACGCCAGGCAGGTCCTCGGTGGGATCCAGGAGGGGGTCCGAGCCAGGGCGCCTCACGGAGTTGCTACAGGACATCTCCGGGGAGAGCACCTCCTCATAGTCCTCGCAGCGGACCGCAGGCGACAGGTCCATCCGCAAGTCCGCCAGCCTGTAGGTCAGGGTCTCCACCGTGAAGAAGAGGTCGTCGGACGAGACAAAGCTGTCCGGAGCCAGCTCGAAGGTGTTGTCCGAGGTCATCCGGATGGTGTTCGAGCTGTAGACGAAGTCGAGCAGATACCGGTCGCTCTCGTCGGGCCCTCCGCAGGCGCAGAGAGCCAGAGTGGCGGTGATGCCGACGGTACGGTGCCAGGAACGTAAAGGCATATGGGAAGGGAATCGATGCGCGGAAGAAGGTGCGTACACCGGAGCTGGGCACGTCGATGGAGGCCCCGGGGAGACTCACTCTATACCGATGGTCCGGGAAAGGGACAAACACGAACGGTCATGGCGATTCCCGCGCCAGCAGTACGGCCTGGTTCCGCAAGGAATAGACTTTCGGACGACTGGGCGCGCCTTCAATCAAGCGCTTCGGCATGACTTGATGTGGGCTGCGCGCGAAGGATGCGCCACCCTCCGCCTGGCGACGACCCGAGGCGCAATCATTTTGCGAGTGCACTTCGTTCCAAAATCAAGTTCCTGCGAGAGCAGACCCGAACTGGGGCGTCCGCCGCTGGCCTGAAAGAGCTCGCCGCAGGACTTGCCATCGTTGACGGCAGTGGCTCGGCTGCAGTGGTGCTCGACGAAATCGCAGGTCCTGGCCCATGGGACCACTCCATCTGTCTCAGTGCCGCCGCGTGATTGTTGATGGCTGGGGTCATCTTCCCCGCGAACACTGTGTTCGCTCTGGCCGATTCCGTCTTTGAGCGCCCAGCGAAATGGATGCGGGATTCAGACAAATATCGCTTCTGGGTTCTGTCGAACCGAACATCGGCAGCATCGTATGAAGCTGGCTCAGCGCCGGACGGAGGTGACCACGCGGCTGCTGGAATTGTGCGAACGCGGCCTACTGGAGTTCAGTCGGCGCATTCTCTCGAATGTCATGAACTCGCCAGGCTCGCGCGAGGCGCTCGCTGCAAATCCATCCCTTTCATCGCGAGGCACGCGTTAGACAAGAAGGCCCTGCCAGTTGGCAGGGCCTTCTTTCAGCTCCCCCTACTCCCGCCCGCTACGCCCAATAGGGCTTCTGTCCTTCCCATGCTTTGTTGCAGGCGACCCACCTCGCAGGCGCCTCCCCTCCTGGCGCCGATGGAGTGTGCCGAAGCGTGGCGATCGAATCCCCGCCACGCTCCGGGATAGGGCTCACAACGTCTTCATGTACTCGATCAGCGCGGTGCGCTCCGCATCGGTCAGCACGTCGGTGAACGTGTGGCCTGAGTTCGACTGGCTGAACATCCGGGTGTTGTAGATCTTGCGATCCTCGATATCCGAGTTCGAGAAACTCGGGGCCACGATGCTGCCGAGGAGGTTCCAGGCCAGCGCGCCGTTGCCGTACAGCAGCGACAGCCCGCCCTCGATGAGCGGCGTCTCGTTCGGATCCCACGGATTGCAGTGGTTGAACGGCGAGAAGGTCAGGTGGCTGCACGCAATCGTGTCGTACTTCCACCCGACCTTGGTCTGGTCATAGGCCGTCGCGAGGTCGGTCTCGAATCCCATTACAACGCCGAACCTCGGCGACTTCGACTTGCGACGCCAGATGCGCGGGCGGTCCGACGACTTGAGCAAGCTCCAGAGGTTGGGCACCGAGCCGTTGTGGAAGTAGGGGCCGGAAGCCCAGACACCGTAGAGCGGCTGCGCGAGATAGCCGATCATGTTGTACTTTTCGGCGCACCCGTCCTGACCGTTGTACCCGAAGAAGCTGTTCTTGGCCTGGGTCTCGACGGCTCCGTCGTTGGCGAGCAGTCGGGCTTCATCGGTGTCGATGACGTTGATCGCCGTGACGTTGGCCGCCATGCCCTCGAACAAGGGATTGGCGAGGAAGTTTGGATCGTTCACGTAGCGCGGCGCGTAGGCTCCATGACAGCTCGCGCACGAGCCGTTGCCGGCCTGCTGCGGCTTCACGACCGGGTTGTTGCGGTTCGCTGCCCACAGGTCGAGCGTGTGGAACAAGACCGACCCCTGCTGCGCGAGCGCCGTGTTGACCGGCAGAGGGTAGGCCGGCGACTTCAGGCCGAGCATCCAGGTGTTCGCCTCGTACTCGTTCTCGAGGATCCAGTCGTAGCCGCCCTCGTAGTTCGGCAGCGCGGCGCCCGGCATGTACCACGAGAGCTCGATGCGCGTGGCGTCGCTGCTCATCCCGGCGTCGAAGAACTTCACCGGCCGGTGCCCGAGGTTCCACCAGTTCGGCGGGTCTTCCGTGCCCGTCGATCCGGCCGCCCAGATCTCCGGATTGAGGATGACGCCGGGGATGGTCCCGTCGGGGTCGAAGATGGTGAGCAGGGCGAAGAGCTGGAAGTTGGTGATGTTCCCCGTGCCGCGGATGCGATTCAGGGAGGCAATCGTGAAGGCGGGGTTGAGGCCTCCGAGCTCTCCCAGGAACAGGGACGCGTCGGTGAGGCCGTTGGTGCCGTGCAACGCCCCCAGGCCCGCGCCGTCGCTCGCCTTGCCAATCTGGCCGCTGTGACAGACCGAACACGTGACGCCAATCTGTCCGCTCCACGAGCCGTCGGGATTGCGTGTCTGGGTCAGTGCCATCGGCAGTTGGCCGGAGCCACCGTTCGTGCGGTTCGGATCCTCGAACGGGAGAGGATACGGATTGCGCTGCGCGCTGAGCGGGGTGCCGTAGCGCTCGGCGACGAGGTTGTCGAAGTCGGAAGGGCGGAACGGCAGGCCCCACCTCAGCCACAGCGCGTTGTACTGGGACGCCGACATCGACCAGAGACTCCAGGCGGAATGGCCGCTGAACTCCCAGCCGGCATCGGGATTTCCGTTTCCGCCGAGCAGGCGCCCTCCAGCCGCATTGGTCGACCGCAGCTCGCCACACGTCAGCGGAGCCCGGTTCATGCACGAGTTCCATCCCACGTTGAAGACGACGTTCTTGTTCGCCGTCGGCGTCACGAGTGACCGTGGGTCGGGCGGTAGGAGCGTCGCATCGGACTTGCCCGTACAGAAATCGAACCAGTAGTGCCCTCCACGCTTGCTGCCGAGCAGGTCCGATTGTGCTGCCGCCGGTGTGCCGCCGACACAGACAAAACACATCGCGACGAGAACGCTTCGAGTCAGACGTGCCGCCATGACGTCCCTCCTCCTGACAGCCTGTGGGTCGGTCGGATGGGGCTTCGGTCCGACCGGCTGGGCGCGTGCTCGGAGACATCAGTTTCCGAGACGCACGCTCGGTATGAGCGCACTTCACGTGTACCCCGAAAAGGGACATTTGTCGCCAAAGTGGCGTAGGCGACATTTGTCGCCTACCGCCTCTTGCGAAAGTCAGGGCTGGGCGGGTGCCCGTCCGGGCGTCGAGTCCAAGGAAGGACTCGGCCGCCACCGCCAGGTTGTCGAGCGAACCCTGGCGTGGAAGAACCCGCTTGGCCGACTGCGAGTCCGCGACGGACGCAATGGAGTCAAGCGCCATGGCTGACGATGCGCGTCAATCCGCTCCCAACCCAGACTTCGTGGCGCGCAAGCCGCAGCAGCAGCGCGCCAAGGTCCGGGTCGATGCCGTGCTCCAGGCGGCGGAGGAGCTGCTGCTCGAATCAGGGCTCTCGGCCTTCTCCATCCCGACGCTGGCGGAGCGTCTCGAGTACCCGCGCTCGACGATCTACAAGTTCTTTCCGACCCCCCAAGCCCTGCTCAACGAGCTCGCGGAGCGCCAACTGGCGGCGCTGGAAGCGCACCTGACGAACTATGCCCAAAGCCTCCTGGGGGCCAAGGACTGGCAGGAACCGCTCACGCGCATGGTTCAGGAGGCGGCGGATTTCTACCGCACGCATCCGGCGGCGCAGGTCGTCCTGCTGACCGGACCGGTCTCGGATGTGAGCTTTCGCGCGCTCGAGTCCACGATCGCGCGCCTCGGCACGCTCGCGCGCAACCTGCTCGCGACGCACGGCATCGACATCCCGCGGGGCTCGCCGGACATCGCGGCGCTGGCGGTGGAGTTCGGCACCGCGAGCCTGCGGATGTCCTTCTACCTTCATGGCCGCATGACGAACGAATACACCCAGGCCGCGGCCGACGTGATGATTTCATTCCTGGCAATGCGGCTGGGATTGCCTCTGCGCTGATTCAGGCCCAGGCGTCCAGCAGGGAGCGAGCGGGACACCTCCATAGCAAGAATTTCACGTTTTCATGTTAAATCTGCTCTGGTTCGAGTCATCCAACCAGGGAGCGACATGAATACCCGAGCCCGTCCAGGGAGCTTCAACCCGCGCCGCCTCTCGACCCCGACGAAGCTGCTGTGGGGCCTGCTCGTCGTCCTGACCGCCTGCGGAGGCCCGGACACGGGAGGCTCCGGGAGCCCCACCGACGGGGTCCAGGAAGCGCAGGCCCTCGCACCGGCCAACGTGCAGGCCTTCTACGCGGAGTCCCGGTGGGGGACCCGCTTCGGCGTCAAGGGCCCCTACTACGGTCCCCTGGGGCACCGGGGGCTGGACCTCTACGCGAGCGCGGGCCAGGCCATCCCCGCGCTCCGCTCGGGCACCGTTCGCCGCGTGCAGTACTCCTCCATCGTGGGACACACCCTCGCGGTGGAGTCCGCTCCGGGCGACTTCTCCGGGTACGCCCACGTCATCCGGACGCGCTTCGCGGTGGGCGATTACGTCCAGCAGGGAGACATCATCGCGTACGTGGCGGGCGCGGGAGACGACCACGGCTCGGCGTGGACCGGGCCCCACCTCCACATGACCCGGGGCACCACCAACAACGTCGCGTTCGGCGAGAACGTCAGCGACCCCGCGCCGCTCATCCGCAACGTGCTCGGCACCGGCAGCGGCGGCGGCACCGGCAGCGGCGGAGGTTCCGGGGGAATCCAGATCAGCATCGACGAAGGGAAGATCCTCCAGCGCGTGGCCCAGCGGGGCGGCTACACGGGCGCGGTGGACGGCGTACCCGGCGTCAACACGTGGAAGGGCATCCAGACGGTCCTCACCGGCAAGGGCTTCTACTCCGGCCCCATCGACGGCGTGCCGGGTGAGAACACCTGGAAGGGAGTCCAGCGGCTCGCCCAGCTCGGCGGGTACACGGGCCCCGTGGATGGCTTCCCGGGGCAGTACACCTACGCGGGGCTCACCACCTGGCTGGCCCAGGACCCCGGAACGCCTCCGCCGTCCGGGATGAGCGGTGTGTATGGGATTGATGTCGGCACGACGCAGCGGGACCTGGACTTCAATGCCATCAAGAGCGCCGGCTACCAGTTCGCGATCGTCAAGGCCGGCGGCTCCAATGTCTCTCCCCTCTACGTCGCGCCCTACTACACCCAGCAGGTCGCCCGGGCCCGCGCGGCCGGGCTGCTCGTGGGGCACTACTGGGTGGCGGGCTCGTACACCCCGGCCGGTGACGCGCAGTACTTCGTGGACCACCTCTACGACCACCGGCCCGGTGACCTGCTGGTGCTCGACAACGAGGCCATCGACAACGGCATCTTCTGGAATGACTCCCTGACCGCGAGCTTCATGCAGGCGGTCAAGACGCGGCTGGGCAAGGCCCCGTTCCTGTACACGTACTCGAGTCTGCTCAAGGCCCACACCTGGCCCCAGACGCAGGCCGTGGGCTCGAAGCTCTGGATTGCCCACTACACGGGCACGCCGGGCAACCCGTCCGTGGGGACGGCCTATCCCACGTGGGAGATCCACCAGTACACGTCGTCCGGCAACCAGAACGGGATTCCGCTCGACCTGAACGTCGCGAAGCTGTCCGCGTTCGCCGGACTGGCCCAGCCCCCGCTGGGCGCGACGGCGCCTCCGCCCACGGCCATCCCCGGAGGGAGTGGCGGCGGAGGCACCCCCGTCATCACCGCCCAGCAGGGAACCATCCTCCAGAACCTGGCGCGCCGCGGGGGCTATACCGGCCCCATTGACGGCGTGCCGGGGGCCCAGACCTGGACGGGCATCCAGAAGGTCCTGCGTGAGCTGGGGTATTACTCGGGGCCGGCCGACGGCGTCCCGGGCGTCAACACGTACAAGGGATTGCAACTGCTGGCCCAGGACGGTGGCTACACGGGCCCCATCGATGGCGTCCCCGGCCCCAATACCTATAACGGCATCCAGGCGTACCTGGACGGGTCCTCCGGTCCCGTGCCGCCCGTCACCCAGGCCCAGGGCGTGACGCTGCAACGGATTGCGAGCGCGGGCGGGTATACCGGCGCGGTGGATGGCGTCCCCGGCACGAACACGTGGAAGGGCGTCCAGCAGGTCCTCGGGGGGTATGGCTATTCCGGACCCGTGGATGGCGTCATGGGCACCCAGTCCTACGCGGCGCTCCAGCGCTTCGCCGCGAAGGGCGGCTACACGGGCCCCATCGACGGTGCCATGGGCACCCAGTCCTGGAAGGGCGTGCAGACCGTGCTGCGGGGCTTCGGCTACACGGGCCCCATCGACGGTGTCATGGGCACCCAGTCCTACGCGGCGCTGCAACGGGTGGCGCGCCTGGGCGGGTACATGGGCCCCCCTGATGGGGCCCCGGGCGTGAACTCGTGGCGGGGCCTCCAGTCCTTCCTGAGCGGCGCCGGGTACACGGGGCCCGTTGACGGGGTCCCCGGGACGAACACGTACAAGGTGCTCCAGTCGCTGGCGAACCGGGGCGGCTACAGCGGGCCGCTCGACGGCATCCCCGGCCCCAACACGTACGCGGGCCTGGCGAACCTCCTGGACTGACGTCTGGCCCACTGCCCCAGGCCCGCTCCCGTGCGTCGGGAGGGGCCTGGCGCGGAGTCACAGACTCCAACTCATCCCGCTTTGCGACGGAAGTGGAGCGCCAGTACGCCGGACTTGAACCGCTGCGTCGATAGGAGTTCGAGCTGCCGCGCACTCGACAGGCCCTGAAACAACGTCGGCCCGCGGCCACCGATGATGGGATGAACGACGATGCGGTACTCGTCGATGAGCCCCCACTCCTCGAGCGCGGCCGCGAGCTTGGGCGCTCCGACGAGGACACCCCGCTCGGTCTTCGCTTTCAGCGCCGAGATCGCCTCGCGAAGGTCACCCTCCACCTTGATCGTGTTCCGCCACGGAAAGTCGCTCCGCGAACCCGACACGACGTACTTTGCCTTCGCCTCGAGCTTCTGTGCCCACTCGCGCATCGCGCGCGGCGCCTTTTCGTCGCGTGCCACCGCGGGCCAGGCTCCCTCCATCAGCTCGTAGGTGTTGCGCCCGAAGAGCATCGCCCCGCTCTGGTCCATGAGCTGCGTCCAATAGTCGTGCAGCTCGTCGTCCGCGATGCCCTGGGTGTGATCGATGCACCCGTCCAAAGTGACGTTGAGACCGAAGGTGAGGAGGTTCATGGCGTGGGATTCTACGAAAAGCGCGCCCAGCGCGCAGCAGCCCGAGCCAGCGACGCAATGCCCGTCAGGCGCCCGCGCGTCTTCCGGTGCGCCGCGCGCGAGGCACGCGGCGCACCGATTCTCCTACCGAGACCGCGCTGAAATCAGGGCACACCGCCCCATCGCGGCATCGCGGACAGCTCCTCAGAGTCCGTTGGGGACCACGGTCACGGTGGCGGAGCCCCTGTTGGTCAGGATGAGATCGGGGTACCCATCCGCGTCCATGTCCGCGGTGGCGATGGCGTTGAGGCCAGGCGAGGCGCCGGTCGTGACGACGGTGTCCGCGGTGAAGCCTCCGTTGCCGTTGCCGGTCATCGGGCGGACGCCGCCCGATGCCGCTGTCACGAGGATGTAGGCGTCGAGCTTGCCATCGCCGTTGAAGTCACCGGCCACGACGCCCAGCGCCGAGTTGGCGGCCGTATTGGTCGCGGCGGTTGACTGAGCGCCGCTCGCGAAGGTGCCGTCGCCGTTCCCTCTGAAGTAGAAGAGGAACCGGCCGGCCGCGCCGTTCGAGAGGATGTCGAGCATGCCGTCGCCGTTGGCGTCGCCGAAGGCGATGCCCGCTGTCTGGCCGCCGGCGGAATTGCTGTAGGCGACGGGTGCGGCGAACGTGCCGTCTCCCTGGTTGATGAGGACCGACAGGCGTGCGCTGGCCGGGCTCGTCACCACGATATCGGAGAAGCCATCGCTGTTCAGGTCACGGCAGGCGATGCTCGACTGCACGCCGCCGGTGCTCTGGATGCCGATGAACGTGGGCGCGCCGAAGTTGCCCGCGCCGGTGCCGAACAGCACGCTCACCTGGCTCTGGGTCACGCTTGTCGTGGCGATGTCAGCCACCCCGTCGTGATCGAAGTCCCCGGTGCAGAGGTGGACGGAGCCCGGGGTGCCCGTGGTGAAGCTCGTCGGCGCGCCGAAGGTCCCGGGCGCGCTCGAGCCCAGGTTCTTGTAGACGCTGATGTTTCCGTTGATGAGGGGCAGGTTGGTCTGGCCGTCGACAGTGACGGCGTCGAGCCACCCGTCGCCGTCCACGTCCACGGCCACGACCGCGTTGCTGGAGAGCGAGGCGCTCCCGTAGTTGACCTCCGGCTGGACGCTGGCGTCGCCATTCCCCAGGAAGACGGAGAGCGAGCCAGAGGGAGTCTGGGTCGTCCCGGATTCGGCGTTGGCCACCAGGATGTCGAGCTTGCCGTCGCCATTCACATCGGCGACCGCCGGGGCCAGCGGGCTGTGGTTCGCTGGGGAGCTGACCGGCGTGCCGGGGACCTGGCCGGGTGGGATGGCCTGGCAGGTGGCGTTCGAGCAGATCTGACCCGTCGAGCACACGATGCCGCAGGCGCCGCAACTCTCGGCGTCGCTCTGGAGGTTCACCTCGCAGCCGTCGGACGAGTTCGCGTTGCAGTCCGCGAGGGTGCCGGAGCAAGATTGGCAGATGTTCCCCTCGTAGGTGGGCGCGCACTTGCAGGTGTAGCTACCCACGCCGTCGATGCAGGTGCCGCCGTTCAGGCAGGGGTTTGCGGCGCACTCGTCGATGTTGGTGCAGATCACCCCGTCGCCTTCGTACCCCGCATTGCAGGCGCAGGTGAAGGAGCCTCCGATGTTGGTGCAGGCGGCGTTTTCGCTGCAATTGTCGGTACCGGCGGCGCACTCGTCGATGTCGGTGCAGGTCACGCCGTCGCCCTCGTAGCCCGCGGTGCAGGCGCAGGTGAAGGAGCCCCCGATGTTGGTGCAGGTGGCGTTCTCGCTGCAATTGTCGGTACCGGCGGCACACTCGTCGATGTCGGTACAGGTCACGCCGTCGCCCTCGTACCCCGCGGTGCAGGCGCAGGTGAAGGAGCCCCCGATGTTGGTGCAGGTGGCGTTTTCGCTGCAATTGTCGGTACCGGCGGCGCACTCGTCGATGTCGGTACACACTGTCGGCTGTCCCGTGCAGGTGTAGCCCGGCTCCAACTGGCAGACGCTGTTGCAGCCGTCTCCCGAGAGTTGATTGCCGTCGTCACAGACTTCGAATCCGCCCAGCACCCCATCACCACAGACGGCCCGCAGCGACGTCTCCACCGCGTCCACGAGGTAGATGGCGAGCGCGCCCTTCAGGCGCACATAGCGATAGGGGACGTTCCCCGGGTAGAGCGCCACCGCCACATGCGTCCCCAGGCCCAGCTCCACCAGGTGCAACGAGCTGGAGCCGATGAAGGTCCCATCCGCCTTCAGGAAGTCCACCTGGGCCACCAGCGCCAACGACAGGCCCTTGTAATAGACGCGCAGGTCGCCGGTGCCTTCCTCGCCCGCACCCAGGTCCAACACCAGCGCCGCGTTGAGCAGGCCCAGCAGCGTCGCCGCCTGTCCATCCGGAGCGCCCAGCGCCGCGCTCGCGTTGAGCACCGCCGCATTGGTGCCCGACGCCACCGCGTCCGCATACGGGTCCCACGTCAACGAGGCTTCCAGCGGCTCACTCGTCAACGCCCCGGAGTCTTCTTGTGACACCCCATCCGCGGGAGGACGGGAGTCCACACCACACGCCCCCAGTGACAAGGCCAGTGTCACGCCCAGCCCCCACGACCACAGCACACCTTGACGGCTTCGCATCTTGTTTCTCCCCCAAGGAGCAGGATGGAACCCGGAATGGACCAGCCCCCCCATGAAATGAAAGACACTATTCCTTTCTCCCACCCGTTCGGCCAGCAACCTGCGAATGGCCAGCGTCCTCTGGCGACCGCCAGAAAGCACTTGAGGACCATGGACACAGAGTCCATGACATGCACTTGATCGTCTCCGCGTCTGTTCCCGCACGTCCGCGAAGGTGAAGGGGTCTACTCGTGTGGTTACGCCTGGAACCCGAGTCCTGGCGTTAAAATCTATACGGGGAATCCACATGTACCCGTTCGCCTTGGCAAGCATGAATGCATATGCAGCGCATCTCCTCCCTGCGGCGAAGGCACCGGGGCATGCCGCGAATTGATGAGGATCATCAATTCCAAACGACAAATGTCAGAGCGATGTGATTGTCTCCTGCTCCCCGGAATGCCTTCCGGAAAGGAGGCACCATGCTTCGAAGCACATTGAAGTCCGCGCTGGTTGCACTGTTCATCCCCAGCCTGCTGCTCACCGCCTGCGGTGAGGGCCTGGAGTCGCGTCCCACCCTGGACCCGGAGATGGCCCGGGTGCCGGCTGGCGCTCCGGTTCGCGAGGGCTACGCCTGGAACGCCGCGAGAGGGAAGCTGGTGCCCGTGAAGTACGCCGAGGTGGATGGACTGGCCATCCTCGATGGAGACATGATTCTCGGCACGGTGGAGGAGATGGAGGCGCGCGTGCGCGAGGTGAAGGCCCGGGGAGGTCTCGACGCCCCGGGAGTCCACGCCCAGGGCGTGGCCATCACCGGAGCAAACTTCCGCTGGACCAACTCCGAGGTGCCCTACACCATCGACGCGGCTGTGCCAAACCAGGCGCGAATCACGGACGCCATCAATCACTGGCAACAGCGTACGCACCTGCGCTTCGTGCAACGCAACGTGCTCAACGCGGCGCTGTACCCGAACTACGTCAATTTCCAGACGGGCGCCGGGTGCAGTGCCCACGTGGGACGAATTGGTGGCAGGCAGGTGGTGACGCTGGAGGCCGGGTGCACCACGGGCAACACCATCCATGAAATCGGACATGCCCTGGGGCTGTGGCACGAGCAGTCGCGCGAGGACCGCAATAACTACGTGCTCGTCCGGCCCGAGAACATCACCGCGGGCTATGAGCAGAACTTCAACCAGCAGATCGCCGACGGTGACGACATCCTCGCCTATGACTACGGCTCCATCATGCACTACCCGAGGACGGCGTTCTCGAAGAATGGGCTGCCCACCATCGAGCCCCTGGGGGGACAGGCCATCGGGCAGCGCGATTCGCTGAGCATCACGGACGCGGCCACCGTGGCGCGTCTCTACTCGAGAACCATCTCCCTGCGTGCCTTGCGCGGCCACTACGTGGTGGCCGAGGGCGGCGGCGGCGGCGCGGTGAACGCCAATCGTGCCGCCGTGGGTCCCTGGGAGAAGTTCCAACTGGTGGACCGCAACGGCTTCGAGCTGCAGACCGGCGACCTCATCCACCTGCAGACGGTCAACGGCAACTATCTCATGGCCGTGAACGGTGGCGGCTCGGAGGTGACAGCCACCCCCACGGCGCCTGGCAGCTATGAAACCTTCCGCATCTCGAAGATATCCGGCACGGGCCTGCTCACCATCGGCACCGGAGACACCGTGGCCCTGTCGACGAACAATCTCCTCACCCCCCGCTACCTGTATGCCGATAACGGGGGCGACGGCGGGGTGTATGCCGCCGGTGCCTCCGTGGGGCAATGGGAGCAGTTCACCATCACCTTCTACTGAGGCACGGGGTAGGGCCTGCTCCAGCGTCGAACACTGGAGCAGGTCGCCATCGTCTACTCAGGCGATGAGCTCGGAGAGCACGCCCTTGGTCAGCGCCGGGTCGCCGAAGTCGTCCAGGCTCCCGCCGGCCGCGTTCCTCAGCCCCACGGCGGTGCCAATCGTGTTCAGCATCCGGTTGTGGTTGGGATTGCCGCCGCCCGACGCCTCGACGTAGACGCCCTGCTTGAGGAAGCCATTGCAGCTCCCCGCCAGGACGAAGGGCACATTGCGCGCCGAGTGAGCCGGCCCGTTGCCCAGGTCGTTGTACCAGACAGACACGCCGTGCTCGATGAGTCGCTTTCCGTCCGGCATCTGGTAGGCCACCAGCCGGTCCAGGAGGTGCTTGAAGGCGCGCGCGAACTGCACGTCCACGTGGTGGTGCAGCAGGTCCGAGCCGGTGATGATGCCGCCGCTGGAGTCGTGCGACGTGCGACGGTGGGACACGTAATGGAAGTTCTCCATCAACTGCCCCGTGTCCGGGTCGCGGTAGCGCGTATCGCCGTCGTTGCCGTTGCCCACCTGGATGACGGCCGCGCGGTTGGTGCCGCACGCAATCGCCATCACCGCGATGTCCATGTGCAGCCTGGCGGTGGCGAGCACCTCGGTGCCGTCCGTGCTGTCATAGCCGGGTGACTGCTGCTGGAGGATGAGCTCCTGGTCCGCGCGCATGCGGCAGCTCAGGGCGACCTCCAGGTCCCGGACGTTGGACAGGTGCAGGTCCAAGCGCTCATGGTCGGACGCGCTCAGCTCGGGACGCTGCTGGAGCGACTGGAGCTGGGCCTTCACCAGGTCGTTCACGCTGCGCTGCCGGACGAGGAGCTGCTCGCGAGCCTCGGGAGTCAGTCCTCCCGGGCCGCCAATCATCGTCTGGTACGCATTCCACGGGTCATGCAGCGCGGCCCGGCGCACGTTGCTGCTCCGGTAGGAGAGGCAGGGCCCCCCGAGCCAGCCGCCACGCCGGCCCGCGTAGAAGACGAGCGAGTCACGCTGCTGCGGATTGAGCTCGCGGCCGATGCGGTGGTCAATGGACTCGCCTCCGGACTCGGAGCCGCCGCCCGCGCCCTCCACCACGGGGCCCCGCGCGGTCAGCCCCTGCATGGCGCCGCGGGCGTGGCCGTCCCCGTAGTTGTAGTCCTTCATGTTGATGTTGCGCACCAGCAGCAGGTCCGCGAGGTGGTCCTTGAGCACGTCCACGGCCCGCCCGGCGCTGCTCGCCGCGGTGAGCGCGCCCAGGGTGCGCGGCCAGAAGCGCTCCGGCTCCGCGCCGAGCTCCGACGTCGTCTGGGCCGAGGCGACGCCGTTGGCCTGCCGGAAGAAGATGGCGTACGGCAGCGCCCCCAAATCCGCCGCGCGGGCGGTCCTCGGCACCAGCCCCTCGAGAAACGGCAGGCTCAGCATCGTCCCGCCCAGGCCCTTCAACACCATCCGGCGACTCAGCTTCATGGCAGCTCCTCCGGGTGGCGATTCACGAAGCCCTCGCTGGTGACGACCTCCACGACGAGGTCGACGATGGGCAGGTTGCCCGCCTTCGACAGCTTTCCGAGCCGCTCCACCAACGGCCCATCCTCGTGGGCGAACGGGCGCCCGTGGAGGTACTCCACCCAGTGCTGCGCGTAGCACGCATGCACCCCTTCATTGGCCGCGAGTGCGTCCGCCAGGTCGAGCGCGTCGCGCACCGGCACCGTCTCTCCGTTGATGTTGGGAGTCGAGCTGGCGTCCACCGGATGTCCGTTGTCCGTGGTGCGGTAGCCGCCGATGGCGTCGAAGTTCTCGAAGGGGAAGCCGAGCGGGTTGATGAGGTGCGAGTGGCAGCTGGCGCACGCACTCCCGGGCACTTCGGTGTGCGAGGCGACGACCTCGCGATTGGTGCGGCCCTGCGGGGCGGGGAGCGGTGGGATGTTGGCCGGCGGCGCGCCAATCTTCCGGCAGATGATGCGCTCGGACACGAAGACGCCGCGGTGGATGGGGTCCGGGTCCACCGACGTCGCGTGCGCGGCCAGGAAGCCCACCTGGGTGAGCACGCCCTTTCGCTCGCGCGAGTCCAACGTCACGGGGACGAAGTCGGCGGTGAACGCGCCACTCAGCCCGTAGACCCGCGCCAGTTCGTCGTTGACGAAGGTGGCTGGCGAGGTGAGCAGGTCGCTGTAGCCGCCCTTGCGGGAGAAGACGACGTCCTGGACGAAGAGGGTCGTCTCCCGGGCCGCGTGCTCCCCGAGGCGCTCGGACACCTGCGGGTAGCGCGTGAGGGAGGGGCGGATGGCGGCATAGCGGGGCACGTCGAAGAGGGTGCGGTGGAAGGCCTCCACCACCTTGTTCGAGCGCGCGTCCTGGAGCATGCGCCGTGCCTGTGTGGCGACGCCCTCGCGGGAATGCAGGGTGCCCTCGCTCGCGGCGGCGAACAGGGCGTCGTCTGGCATGGCGCTCCAGAGGCCGTAGCTCAGCCGCGAAGCCACTTCGTAGTCGTCGAGCGGCACCCGGTCCCGCACGGCCTGCGTGCTGCGCTCCACGCGGTAGAGGAAGTGGGGCGACTGGAGGAAGGCTTCAATCACCAGCCGGATGCCCCCCTCGAAGGCCGCCATGTCCGCGTAGGCCTGGGGGCCCCTGCGGTACAGCCCGAGGTAGCTCTCCACCTCTTCGGACGTCAGCGGGCGCCGGTGCGCGCGCAGGCCGAAGGACTCCACGAAGGCACGGGCGCGCGCTTCGCCGGTGTCGGCCGACGGAGGCAGCACACGCGCGAGCTTCGTCGCGTCCGTCGTCACCTGGCCGGCGAGCTCCGCGGCGGCGCGCTGGTAGGCGCCCCAGAGGGCCTCGTCGACGGAGAGGGCGCGCGCATCGTTGTCAAAGAGGAAGCCACTCTGCGCGGGGTCCGCGCGGAAGGTGCCCGCAAGCGTGGTGGGCGGCGCGTCCAGCCTGAGCAGCTCCTGCACGCTGTTCGTCCACTGCACGTGCGTCAGGCGCGCCATCCGCACGGACGGGGCTGGCTTCTCGATGGCGGTGGGCGTACCGGGGCCGGGTCCTCCACCAGGGCCCTCCGGGTTGGAGATGTTTCCTTCGCAGCCAGCAGCCCCGCTCAAGACCAGCCCGAGCACCACCGGGCGCCACCACCGTCCCCGCTCCGCTGGCTCTCGTGACAACCGTTGTGACCGCATCCTCGGCACGAGCGCCTCCATCATTGGGAGACATACCAATCGGATGGATTACGCGTTCCTGTCAATGTAGCCGCGACTCGCACGCGCGTCGGTCAAATGGCCCGATGACACGGATACTGAAAAACTCGTGTCACACGTGCATACGCGTTTCATCAGACCCGACTTTTCGTGCGGGCCTCGCGCAAAAGTGTGGAGGAGGCGCCACATGCGTGGGGGACAGACCCCCTCAATGCGCCGGTGCTACAGCCTCAGATACACGCCGAGCTGACCGCTGAAGTACAGGTCCTTGGCGCCGCCGGCGAAGACCGGGGTGCCCTCCGCGGCGTTGGCGGTGAAGGAGTAGCTCCGCATCTCTCCGCCCAGCCGCAGACCCAGCATGCGCGTCAGGGCGAACTCCACGGCGAGTTCGCCATCGAGTCCGGAGCCGCTCAGCTCCGGGAGGTAGTCGTCCGAGGACAGCTCGCCGCCGCTCAGCACGTGCTGGTAGCCCACGCGCGCGGCGATGGCCCATCGCTCGGTGAGCGCCTTGCGCAGGCCCAGCTCCACGTGCGCGAAGCGGTAGTCCACGTCGGGCAGGGTGAAGGTGCTCTCCGGCGGGAGTTCCACCGCGAAGGAGTGGGTGCCGTACAGCGCGCCCACCGAGACCTCCAGCCACCGCAGCGGCAGGCGGAAGCGCAGGCCTCCCTCCAGGAGCTGCGCGGTGGTGGCGTGACTGGAGCCATCCGGGAGCCGCGTGGACAGCCCGAAGGCGCGTGAGCCCCGCGCCACGATACCCAGGTTGTGCACCACCCCATCCGTGAAGTGGGAGAGCGGGAAGTAGCTCACCGCGAGGCTCGCCGCCGCGGCGCTGTTGAGGCTGTAGTCGGGCAGCTCGTCGGCGTTGTTGCCCGAGAAGTTGAAGCGGCGGAACAGCCCCTGTCCGGACAGCAGAACCTCCAGGGTGGGGCCGTCCAGGTCGCGCGGGCCGGCTGCCTTCGGCTCGGGCTCCACCGGCGGCTCCTCCTTCTTCACGGTGGGCGGAGGAGGCTTCACCACCGCCGGGCGCGGTGCCTCCGCGACGGGGGCCGGGGGCGCGACCTCGGGCTCGGGCTCGGCGACAGGAGTCGGAGGCGTGACGGCGGCAGGCGGGAGGCTCTGCTCCGAGCCCTCCGTCAGGGCCGCGCCCAGCCTGGGCTCGAGCTCTCGCCGCACATCGGGGAAGGCGCGGTTCGTGCGGACGGCCCAGCGCTCCTCCGCGAGGAGGGTGCCGTCCTTGCCGGAGTAGGCGCGGACCTCCACGTCCCAGCGCTTCGTCCCCTTCACCGAGGCGAGGATCAGCACGTCCGCGCCGAGCTTCTTCGCCAGCGCCTGCCGCTGCTCGTCCGTCTTCGGACCGCCGCGGATGAGCTTCACCTGGGCATCCACCTTCTTCGCGGGCAGCACCTCTCGCCCACGTCCCTTCTTGCCCAGCTCCTGCGTCAGCACCCTGCGCAGCGCATCCGCCTGGCGGCCCTCCGGGCGCAGCACCGCCACCTGGGTCTTCTTCGCCTGAGGCTTCTTCGCCTGGGCGGCCTCGGCCGGGCGGTACGATATGACCAGCGCGAGCACCAGCAACACCCATCCCGCGACGCGGCTCACAGGGCCACCTCCCTGGCGCGGACAGACGAGGTGGAAGCGGCTGGGAGGACAGAGACGAAGGGGCGGGAACGCATGGGTGCTCGGCTTCCAGTGACGAGATGAGGGGCTGCCTCTGCCCAAAGCAATTGAGGGGCCAACATCCCGGAGCTTATCTCGGCAGGAGCGCGTGGAACCAGATGATGATGGCCACCGCGAGGCGCGGCAGTCCCAGAGAGGTGTCTTCTCCCATCGCACCAGCAGTCGTCGGAAGCGATTCAGCCAGGAGTGCCCGCGCTCCACCGTCGCGCCTTCTGTCGAGCGTGGCTCGTCTTGGTGCGCGCTCCTTTACCTCGTCGTAGACAGGGCCTCTGTCCACCCAGAGGTGCTTGGGAAGCGAGACATGGTTTATCAAAACGAGTGGCGTCGCCGCTTTCCGATACCGCCCCATAGAGCCAGTTGCCTCGCAGGTGGCCGCCCCGTGTCGGTGGATGCCTTGCGAGTGCGGACGATGAACTTCAACCAACCCTGGCGCACTCCAGGAATCACCGAGGTGCGCTACGAAGTCATCTTGCCTGGGCAATATGCAGTGGCGCTGCTCGAACGCGATTGGCCTGGATTGGTGAGCGACTACCAGCGGTTTCCCGCGCCGGATGACCCGCTGGACCAGGCCCTGCGTGCCCTCGAATGGCCCGAGCCAGCACGTGCACTCGTTGACCCGGTTGCGGCTCCTCGGATACTTGCCTTCTTCGCCCACGAGCTGCTGCTGCGCTGGTTCGACGATGGCCTCCCAGCAGGTCCCGGCTTCGTGCTCAACTCCGTTGAAGAGACAGGCATGGCCGGCACAGACGTGTACCTCGCGGGCCATGCACGACCGCACGACCCGCGTGTGTCCTATGTCTACCAAGATGTCTGAACCCTCTCCGCCAAGGGCGCGTGCGCGAGCCCACCGCGCCTGGCACGTCGTGACGCGGCTTTGACGCGCGCATGATGCAGCCCTCGAATTTTGGGGAGGCACAGGGTTCCTACCGAAGCTGAGCGATCAGCGAAACGCTTCGGCGTGCTGCGCGACCCAGCGGTCGAAGGAGAGCGGCCTTCGTCCGAGGACGCGCTCCACTCCTTCGTTGACGAGCGCCATCCGCCCTTCGCGGACCGCGCGCCAGATATCGACGAGCGCCGCGGCGTACGGGCCTCTGCCAACGTCCGCCTGGGCCTCCTCATCGGATATCGGCTCGAAGCGAACCGTCTTTCCGAGGGTGGCGCCGATCCGGGTGGCCATCTCGCCGTAGCTCAGCGCCTCCGGCCCCGTAATCACCAAAGACTCCCCGACGTACTCGCGCGTCGTCAGGGCCCTGGTGACGACCTCGGCGATGTCGTCCGGATGGATGAAGGCTATCTTCCCCTCGCCCGTGGAGGACCGGAGCACGCCCTCGGAGGCAATCGAATCGGCCCAGCCGAGCACGTTCGACATGAACGCCGCCGACCGGATGAACGTGAACGAGAGGCCGCTCTCTCGAACGGCGGTCTCGCCGCGCGCATGCCATGGGCCGGTCCCCACGCCCGTGCTCACGTCCAGCGTCGAGAGCTTGACCAGGTGCTTTACCCCGGCAGCCCTGGCGGCGAGCGCGAACGCGCGATCCCAGACACCGAGCTTGGGACCGCTGCTCAGGAGAAACACTGCATCGATCCCTGCGAGGGCGGCGGAGAGAGAAGCGCGCGAACCGGACAGATCGCCGACCCGGACTTCGACTCGATCCCCGAAAAGCGCTCGCGCCTTTTTCGCGTCGCGCACGAACACGCACGGGCGCTCGCCCCGTGCCAGGAGGCACCGGGTTACCCCCGAGCCGATGTTACCGGTCGCGCCGGTGACCAGATACTTCATCGCGCCCTCGCGTCGGCCCAGCCGCGCACGACTTCGAGCGCGATTCTCTTTTGCCCCTCCTGCGTGAAGTGAAGCCCGTCCTCCATGAGCAGCTCCTGCGGGGGTGGCAGGCCGAGCCTCGCGAACAGTTCGATCGCCGGCTCGTCGAAGGCGGCAATGACCTCGGCGACGCGGGCGATGTCCTCGTTGCGGAAGCGAACCCCGAAGCGGGACAACCCCCAATGCTTCGACACGCGCTCTTCGAGCACCGGGGCAGGAGTTACCCACAGACACCGCGCCTTCGTCTCCCGGGAGACGCGCTTGCGGAGCTCCGCGAGGTTGCGCGCCGTCTCTTCGAAATCGACGAGCGTCTTGCTCGGCGTCGGGCCTTGTGTTCGAGCGTCGTTCACGCCGATGAAGAACAAGAGCCAGTCTGGATTCCTCGCGATGACCCCGCCGATTCGAATCAGGCCGTGCGTTGTTGTCTCACCGGCGACGGCGCTGACGTCGACCGAGATTCCATCCGCGGGACGGCGCGCGGCCAACATCTCGTTCAGGATCACCGCCCACGACTGCGGATCAGAGGTGTGGCTATCGCCGAACGCGAGAACCCTCGCCCCGGGCCGCAAGGGAAGGCGGTCCACCATCGCGCCCACCGCAGGATCCGCGAGCAGCTCGCGCGCGGCCTCCTTCGCGCCTGCCCGCAGGCGCCCGAGCTCGGCCGAGTAAGCGTCCGGAGCGAGGCCGAGCAGGGCCGCACGCATCGGCTCGGTGAGCGCCGCGGCCCCGGGAAGCGATGCCACGGTTTGTTCTGGCTGAAGCACCTTCATGAGCCAGCGCGTCTGTTCGGTCGACCATGTCATGCACAACGAGATACCGGACGGGACGAGCACGCACTAGTATGCCACTTGGAAACGGACTCTTATCATGCGTGCAAAAATAGACGTGGACCTCAATGACGTCGCGCTGCTCGTGCGCGTGGTGCAACGGCGGAGCTTCTCTGCCGCTGCTCGTGAGCGCGGGGTTCCCGTCTCGACGGTGAGCCGCCGCATCGCCCGGCTCGAGTCGGCGCTCGGCCTGCGGCTCCTCGAGCGCACGACGAGGACGCTTCGCCTGACGGACGCGGGGCGTAAGTACTTCGACCACGCCGAACGCGCGATGGACGACCTCGCGCAAGGCACCGGGCAGGTTCGCGAGCTCCAGGATGAACCTCGCGGCCGCGTTCGCATCGCCACGTCGAGCGCCTTCGGACCCGCCGTCGCCAACGTGGTCTACCTGTACCTCGCCAGGCACCCGGGGGTGTCGATCGACCTGGAGATCGACGGACGTCGCCCCGACTCAGACAGCGGCTTCGACATCGCGATCGTGACGGAGATATTGAAGGACACCGACGACTTCGTTGCGCGCGAGGTCCGCCCGATGACCAGAAAGTTGCTGTTCGCGAGCCCGCATTACCTGAAGGCGCACGGCACGCCTCGCGGAGTCGAGGAGCTCGCCTCTCACGACTGCATCACGACGCGCGCCACGGACGGCCACGCAACGTGGACGCTCGCCCAAGGTCGCACGAAGCGACGTTTCACCTTCGCGCCGCGCCTCTACGTGAGCGAGTTCTCCGCTGCCTATCGCGCGGTGCTCGCGGGTGTCGGCATCGCGATGCTCCCCGAGTCGCTGTGCGCCCAGGATGTGAACAAGAGGCACATGGCTCGAGTCCTGGAAGGCTGGGAAGGGGAGGCCGCCGGTGTCTATCTGCTCTACCGCGCCCATCGGTCGCTGACGGCGGCGGTACGTACCTGCATCGACCATCTGCTTGCGGAGCTTCCCACCATTCATCTGGTCCGCAGCGCTCGGGAGAACTGACCGGGAGTTGCTCGTGAAAACCGTCTCCTCGTCGCTGCGTGCAGCTCTTCGCGCCCCCAGCAGCTCGCGCGGACGAGATGGTCGAGGGCGCGGAGCGGCTCAGGTGGCTTCACCCACGCGACGGTTTCGGTGAGCGTCAAGGTAGATGTCACGCGAAAGGGTTCACCCATGAGATTCAGCTCCTCCACGGTCGGGGTGAGGTGCGGAGAGGGACCGAGACGGACGGGCCAACTGGCGCAGCCCAAAGCGAGGCAAGCCGTGCTTGGGCACGCCCACCATGGCTCGCCAGTCAGAGTCTGCCGGAATGGCCCCCTGCCTCCTGGGTATGACGGCCGCTATCGTTGTGATGACAACTATACAGGGGCCTTGTTCGCTTGCCATGAGGCACTGCTCACTATGGTCGTGACGCGCCCATGACGCAGTGACTAGGCGTGGGTAGGCACAGCTGCACACCAATGCTCCCTCCATCGTGGATGAGACGCCTGAGTCCCTCATGGACCTCGGCTTCTCATGTTGGAGGGTGTCTACTGAAGAGAGAGAGAGTTTCATCGACGAGGAGCTAACTCCGCGCTGGGGCGACCTGCGGCGGCTTGCCCCAACAGGGCATTGTTGGCGTGCTATGCCTGACCTGTCGAGGGTACAGTAGACGACACAGGGGCAACGGGGCAAGATGTTAGGGGCGTTTCTTGATGGTGCGCATAACCACTCCCTGGATATTCGCTCCCGAGCGCGTCGTTGTTTAAAATCCACGTTCAATTATTTTCGGAGAGTAACGACAATGCGGTTCATATCCGATGGCCCTCATGTTCCGGCCGACCTTCTTAAGTCGCAAGAACAAGGAGAGGTACTGTTTGTCTGTGGGGCAGGCGTATCAAGGGGTGCTGGTCTCCCATTATTTCGAGGGCTTGTAGAGAGCGTCTATCGAGAACTCGGAGAGGAGTGGGAGGGCTATCCGGCCGAATTCGAGGTCATGAAAGAAAATGGCCTGCTGGCGAATCAGTATGATCGGATGCTGCGTGCATTGGAGCGGCGCTTGGCTGCGGGAGATGTGCCGCGATCCCAGGGGATGCGTGAGCGGATTAAAAGAGCCATTCGCAAGGTCCTTTCGCCGGCGGCTGACGTGGCGCTTGAAAACCATGTCGCACTACTACGATTATCTCGAGATTCGGAGAGTCGGATTCGAATTCTGACGACCAACTTTGACACACTGTTTGAGCGAGCGTGGCATTCAGTCAACTTGCCGGACCTTCGAAGCTATGCTTGCCAGGAGATGCCGCGACCTCGGACAGCCACGTTTGGAGGTGTTTTGCATCTACATGGCCGTCTCGCCGATACGAGCATTGGGGTTGGCGAGACCGAGTTAGTGCTAACGAGTGCCGAGTTTGGTGATGCCTATCTCAGGAGCGGCTGGGCATCGCGCTATGTTTACGACCTCGCCCGAACACATATTCTCGTATTAGTGGGCTATTCTGCGGATGACCCGCCTATGCGTTACTTGCTTGAGACTCTCGAGGCGGATAGAGAGCGCTACCCAGATCTCAAGCGGGTCTTTGCCTTTGCGGACGTAAAGGTGGGACAGGAAAGTGCTCACGATGCGCTTTGGCGCGCCAAGGGCATCGAGCCTATTCTTTATCACGTCAAGGACGGCGATGGGCACGCGCAACTATATCGGACGTTGAATGCATGGAGCGATTACGCCCAAGACCCAACTGCTTGGCGTCGCGAGCGCCTGCGCCTGCTCATGACCGAGAAGCCAGAAAATGCGAGCCCCGCTGACCATGTCGAGATCTCTTCCCTGCTTTCACATGGTGATGCCGAGCATATTCTTCAAGAACTCATGCCAGCAGCGGCATGGCTGCCTGTACTACGCAAGACCGGGACTTTCGACGGGAAGCGTACCTCGCCAGGTCCATGGATTGCTCAACGCATTGACGACGTTGAGATGATCCGGGAATGCGCTGCCGCCCCTCCCACTGATATGCATAGCTTACGCTGCATCGAAAGAGCAGTCGAGGTGGGCGCGACTAAGCTTTCAGGCGAACTACGCAAAGCATGGAATGTGATTCAACGAGCCATCTCAGTGCGCCATGTTGACATTACGCCCCCATGGTACCAAGTACGTACGCGTGTTATTTCGGGCGACATCGATCACGGAGTCCTTACGGCCGTAGCTGCTTCCTTCAAGCCGCGGTTACATGTGCGACGGTCGTACGACAGGAGTGCTTCGGAGAAGCCCGTAGAAAATGCAGCGCTGAAGTTTAGTGACTTGGTGCGAACTCAGTTTAAGCCGATTGCAGATGGTCTCGATTTTCATGAAATTCTTGCTGCATGGCCCGAACAAACAGAGACGGAATCTCGACTGCTGAAAGTGCTCAATCGAGAATTGGAAGATGCGTTAGAGGAGTCACGCGAGACAGAGGGACCTGCCCGCGATGAGCAGGCGAGCTTGGATGTTCCGTTTCTCCCTGACCCTCGCTCGAATATGTTCGGAAGTGGCTTTTCTCCTATCGTACACCTAATTACAGCGCTCTGGACACGGCTTGCTGACAAGTCGACAAGTGAAGCCCGGCTATCCGCATTGGCATGGCGAAATTCGTCATTCCTGATATCGCGCAGACTGTATTTAAATGCCTTGCTGCGAGCTGACGCTTTCGAGTCCACTGAGATTAGGGACACCCTGCTTGAGCTTGATGATAGAATATTCTGGGTGTCTGATGCGCGCCATGAGATTGCACTTCTGCTGGCCAGCCGATGGAATTCTCTTGACGAGACACATCGAACCGCAATTGCGGACAGAATAAGAAAAGGGGTCCCGCGTGATCTGTTTTCTGCGGGTGATTTCGGGGGCGGCGGATATTTGGAGACCGTGCCTGATCGTTTGGTATTTGTGCTCCTTAGTCGAATTAAATCCGCAGGCGGCACTCTGGATGTCGCAAGCCTTGACCTCCTGAAAGCACACGGAGAGAAGAACCCAGAGTGGACGCATAGCTTTGACGAACTATCCAACTCTTCGCACCCATATGTCTTTAAGAGTGGTCCACAGGGAGAAGTTGGAGTCCTGAAGAGTGTTCCCGACAATGAACTCGTCAGAGAGGCACTTCGCCTTCAGCAGGAACCTGCATCGGAACAGCGGGATGTATGGAAGTTGCTTTGCTCTGCAGACCCTGAGCGTGGCTTGAGAGCCGTAGCATTTGAGGCGGATGCTGACCGCTGGGAACTGCCTGTGCTGGATGGGCTTTTGGGGGCGGCCTACAACGTAGAGAGTCACGAATTTCAGGTTGTACTGGCTCAAACGCTGCTTCGTGCTCCTGATTCATTCATGGACAGTATCGGTCGAAGCGTAATGAGCTGGATGCTGCAGTGTTGCTCCAAGCTTATTGCCGAGACAGTGCCTTCTGTCCATCTCCTCAATCTATGGGATCGGCTTGCTGAACGAACTTATGATCAGCCCGATGACTCGAAGCGCACCGGCCTAGATGGCGATGACCTGGAGGGAGCATCCCTGAATGAACCTGGGGGAATATTGTCGTGGATTTTATGCAACATTCTTGACGAGACAAATCCAAGCATAGGTGCGGGACTTGGACACATGTTGCTTCCGCGCTTCGATCGCATTGCCCGCGCGGAGGGGCGGTCCGGCCTGCTTGCGCGTGTCTACCTTGCGAGAAATCTTGCTTATCTCTATGCGGTTGATGCGACATGGATTGAAAAGCAAATGCTGTCGAGATTCAGGCCAGAACACCCTGAGTCCTTGCCTTTGTGGGAGGGGCGCTTGCGTGGTCCCGTCCCCAATGCGCCTGCTCTTTTCAATGAGATGAAACCCTACTTTTTTGCTATGCTGAATGGGGCAATGTCCTTTAACAGGGCGCAGCAACTGGCTGAGCATCTGCTCTTGCCTGCTGTGTGGAAACGGCAGGAAGGTGGAGCCGATTTTGATATTGCGCCATCCGACGTGCGCCGTGCGCTCGCAGCGGGATGCCCCGAACTACGCCATGCGGCTGCTTTTATGTTTTTTAATTGGATGAAGAATGCGCGAACACGTGAGAAGGAAGATCCATCCGACGCATGGAGAACGACCATCGGTCCGCTCTTCCGCGAGGTCTGGCCCATAGATGCTGTCTGTCGAGACTCACGCACCTCTCAGTACCTCGTGAGAATGTTATTGGAGTGTAAGGAAGCGTTTCCTGAAGCGCTTGGCGACGTGGTGGACTTGCTGGTGCCGTTTGAGATGTATTCGATTGAATCTATGTTTTTTGGCGGATTAGATATGGAGGCAGTCATTAGGCGTAGTCCCGAAGGTTTTTTGCGGTTGCTGGACGCTGTCGTTGCGCCGAGACCCACTGGAGTCGCTCGTGATCTGGCTTCTGTGCTTAAGAAGATTTCCATCGCAAATTCGGCGGTTGAGTCTAGCTCACTGTACTTGCGATTGAGTTCCTTGGCACGTCAGCGCGATGCGTGACTACGAACTGAAGTTGCCCAGGTCAAACGAAGCACGAGCAAAACCATGGGCGTTGAGCTACCAGTAGTGCCCCCCATGAACAGAGAAGCCGCAATGGCGGTAATTTGGCTCACGACTGGTCGCGTGCCATTCAATTTGCTCGAAGCACTGGGCCACTTCGCCCCAAGGAGAACGGTGAGAGCCAAGGTAGTTGTCGCGTGAGAGGATTCAGCCAATGTGCTCCATTTCCAGCACTGCCGAGTTGAGGTGCGGAGAGGGGTCCGATGCGGACTGGGCCTGCTGGCGTTCAGTTGCGCGTGACGCAGCTCCTGCGTTCGGGGTAACGGGCTCGGGCGCGCTGGTACACTTGGCCCAGGTGATTGACAGCCTCGCCACCTGGCTAATCATCGCCGCACGGGGAAAAGCACTCACCGCACTTCACCCCGTACGGCGCCGACGCGAAAGTTTGACCTTCGGCAGATCCCCCTGAATGGCGTGCAGATTCAGCGGGACCTTGAGGCGATGCGCAAGCCACTGCCCCAGGTGGTGGATGTACTGGGCACTGGTGCTGCCTCTCTCCAATCGTACGGCGCCCTTGGACGTGTTCAGGAACAAGGAGAAGTACACCCACTCCGGGGTGCCAAGCTCCCCGGTCTCGTCCTGCCGCACCTCCAGTGACTTCACCCGGTGGCTCACACGCACGGGCCATCCAATGCGATACCGCACCTTCTCGAGGACACCCGGCCGGATCACCCACTCCCGCCGCGCCTGGAACGAGGGCACGGCCTTCAATCCCACCCAGCCCGCGAGCCCCACCAAAGCCACCGCGAACAACGGCCCCTCCACGCTGCTTCCGTCGATGCCCTGTCGCCACATCACGACGGCAGCCGACGCCAGCAGAAGCAGCATCACGCCGCCCAAGGCCCAGGCGCGTTCAATCCCACCGTCCCACTCGCGGCGAAGCACCACTCCTCCTCCGGGCAGAGCAATCACTTCACGGCCTGCGGGGACACAGTCCGTCAGGACCTTGGGAGTGACGCCCAGCTCGGAGAGTCCACACAGTCGCGCCCACAGCGCCTCGTGCTCCAACTCCCCCACATTCGCCAGCTCCACGACCTTCCCGGTGTGCAGCAGCGCAGTCACACTCCCCACGGGTTTGGGGAATGCCGCCACGTCGGAGTACGGCAGGCGGTGCACCGCACTCCACGGGCCCCTCCACTGCCGCCACGTCACGCCTTTCGAGTCCATCGCGACCTGGTCCTCGCCGATGACCGGGCGCACCAGGAATCTCGCGAAGCGGAAGCCCACCCAGAGCCACCCCGTCAGCGCGGCGGACACCAGCAATCCTCCGAGCACCAGCCCCAAGGCCGGGACACCCGTCAGCGAACTCCGGGCATTCATATGCACCGGGGGCCGGAGCGCCTGAAGCACCGCGACGAGCACGTCCAAACCCACCTTCGCGCCCGCGACTCCCACGGCACACCAGATGAGCAGAACGCCGGCGTTGAACTGCTTCCTCTGAGCGGTCGCACGCAGCCGAAACTGCCATTCGGGCGTCCCCCTTGCCTCAGCCATGCACTGCTCCCTCCCGCTCGTGCTCGGCGCCTCACCGACTCGAATGGCTCGCCCCCCACTCAGGCACGCGGGCCTCGGGTGGAAAGCACGTCACCCCACTGTCACCCAGACGTCGACGCGCTGCTATCCTCACCACCATGAAGCGCCCCCCTGAGCAGGACGCGCCCGCGATGCCGTCGCTGCTCGTCTTCACCATCGCGGTGCTCCTCTTCGGCTCGCCGCTGCGGCGTCTGTGGTTGGCGGAGGACGCCCCCGGGTACATGCCCTTCGTCGTGTGGCTGGGCGTCATCGCCCTGGGAGCCTGGGCCGCGTACCGGAGCGGTGGCCATGACGCTTGAGCTCGGCTCGCTCGTCGCCGCCTCCGTCGCCTATCTGCTGGTGCTGTTCCTCGTTGCCTACGCGGCCGAGCGCGGCCTCATCTCCTCGCGCATCACCCAGCACCCGCTCGTCTACGCGCTCGCGCTCGGCGTCTACGCGACGTCCTGGTCCTACTTCGGCAGCGTGGGCTACGCGGCCCGACACGGCTTCCGCTACCTGGGCATCTACCTGGGCGTCACCCTGGCGTGTCTCCTCGTGCCCGTGCTGTGGCGCCCGCTCCTGCGCCTCACCCGTGAACTCCAGCTCACCTCGCTGGCGGACCTGCTCGCCTTCCGCTACCCGGGCCAGAGCACCGGCACCGCGGTGACACTCTTCATGCTGGCCGGCAGCCTCCCCTACCTCGCGCTCCAGGTGCGCGCTGTCGTCGAGTCCGCGAAGGTGCTGAGCCCGTCCGCCTCTCCCACGCTCGTCGGCATGGGCTTCTGCGCGGTGCTCATCGTCTTCTCCGTCCTCTTCGGCGCGCGCCACCTCACACCACGCGAGCGCCACGAGGGACTGATGCTGGCCATCGCCTTCGAGTCCGCCGTGAAGGTGGTGGCCCTCGTGGCCGTGGGTGCGTGGGCCGTGTCTTCGGTGTTCGGCGGTGTGGACGGACTGTGGAAGTGGTTGGAGGCGAACCCGGAGGCGGTGGAGCAACTGCGCCGTCCCGCGCGTGAAGCGTCCTGGGCTCCGCTGCTGGTGCTCTCCTGCGCGGCCGCCTTCCTCACTCCGCGCAGCTATCACGTCGCCTTCACCGAGGCCCCCGAGCGCGACGCACTGTCCACCGCGACGTGGGCCTTTCCACTCGTCTTGCTGGTGATGAACCTGGCGGTGCCCGTGGTGCTTTGGAGCGGTGAAGCACTCGCCCTGCCCTGGCCCGCGGACTTCCATCTGCTCGCGGTGCCCGCCTCGCGCGGCGCCACGGGACTCGCTCTGGTGGCCTTCCTGGGCGGCGTGTCCGCGTCCAGCGCCATGGTCATCGTCACCACGCTGGCACTGGCCCCCATGTGCCTGACGCACCTGGTGCTGCCCCTGGGGTACGCGCGCGGACAACCCCACCTGTACGGCTGGCTCCTGTGGGCGCGCCGCCTGCTCATCGCGCTCATCATCCTCGCGGGCTACGGCTTCTACCGGCTGCTGGACACTCGCGGCCTCGGTCTCGTGGACCTGGGGCTCGTGTCCTTCGTGGCGGTGGCGCAGTTCGCCCCGGGCGTGCTCGGCCTCCTCTTCTGGAAGCGGGCCACTCGCGCGGGCCTGCTCACGGGCCTGGGCGCTGGGGCCACGGCGTGGCTTCTCACGCTGGTGGTGCCGCTGTGGGCATCTCCGGGCGTGGTCGCATGGACCCACCGCGTGGCGGTGCTGCTGGGCTTTCCTGGCGACGAACCCTGGGGCTTCTCCACCTTCGCTTCACTGACCCTCAACACGCTGGCCTTTGTCGCCGTGTCACTGGCCACGCGACAGTCCGAATCGGAAGCCGAGGCGGCGCGAGCGTGTACGCGTGAAGCCCCGGGACTCGTCTCCGGCGGCGTGGAGGCAGGCTCGCCCCGTGAGTTCCGCGAGCGACTCGCGCCCCTGCTCGGCGCCGAGGCCGCATCAGCCGAGGTCGACCGCGCGCTTGCGGGCCTGGGCATGTCCCCCGACGAGCGCCGCCCCGCCGAACTTCGCCGCCTGCGCGACGGCGTGGAGCGAAACCTGTCCGGACTCCTGGGCCCGGTGCTGGCGCGCCTGACGGTGGAGGAAGCGCTCCGACTGGGGCCCGGCACACGCGCGGCCCTGGCCGAGCAACTCCGCTTCGTGGAGGAGCGCCTGCGCGATGCCCGGGGCATGCAGGGCCCGGCACACGCGGTGGAGGCCGTGCGGCGCTATCTGCGGCGCATCCTGGAAGACCTGCCGCTCGGCGTGTGCGCGGTGGGCCCGGATGGAGAAGTGGTCATCTGGAACGCGGCGCTGGAGCGACTGTCCGGCGTGGAGGAGCACGCGGCGCGCGGTCATCCCCTGGCCGCCCTGCCCGCGCCCTGGGGGCCGCTGTTGTCAGGCTTCGCGACCGGCGCCGAAGCGGACACCGAGACGCGCGTCACGGTGGACGACGGTGAGCGCACGCTGCGCCTCCACCGTTCACGGCTCACTCCCGACGAGGAAGGTGGCAGCGCCTCGGAGGGCATGGCGCTGCTCGTGGAGGACCTGACGGCCCGCAAGGCCGTGGATGCTCGACTGGCGCACCAGGACCGACTGGCCTCACTGGGGCGCGTGGCGGCGGGCGTGGCGCACGAGATTGGCAATCCACTGACGGCCATCGCCAGCCTGACGCAGAACCTCAAGTACGAGCTGGATGACGCGGACGCGGTGAAGGAACGCACCCTCCTCATCCTCCAACAGTGCCGCCGCATCGACGCGATTGTGCGCGCGCTGGTGGGCTTCAGCCATGCGGGCACGGTGGGCGGGGAGGCTCGCCCGTTCGCGCGAGTGGAGGTCGGCCCCTTGCTGACCGAGGCCGTGCAGCTCGCTCGACTGGCGCGCGCGTCGACGAAGTCTCGCGGCGTGCGCTTCGCGCATCACAGCCCCGAAGGACTCGTCGTCCAAGGCGACTCGCAGCGCCTGGAGCAGGTGCTCGTGAATCTCCTGACCAACGCCGTGGACGCGTCCCCAGAAGGCGCGAGCGTGGAGCTGGAAGCGGAGTCCGCGAACGGACGCATCCATCTGCGCGTGCTGGACCGGGGGCACGGCATCCCCTCGGAGCTCTCGCAGCGGGTCTTCGAGCCGTTCTTCACCACGAAGCAGCCAGGCGAGGGCACGGGCCTTGGGCTCGCGTTGGTGGCGGGCATCGTCCGGGAACACGGCGGCACCATTCAGGTGGACAGTCGGACGGGTGGAGGGACTACCGTGACGGTGAGCCTGCCCGACGCGCGCGGCGTGGAGTCGAGCTCGCGTCCAGGTCCGGGAGCCACCGCATGAGTCGCATCCTGGTCATCGAGGACGAGCCCATCATCCGCACGGAGCTGCGTCGGTTGCTCGTGCGCGCGGGACACGACGTGTCGGAGGCGGGCGCGGTGCAGGAAGCCGCGAGCGACTACGCGCTCGACTCATTCGACCTGGTGCTGTCGGACCTGCGCCTGCCGGGCGCGCCGGGCACGGACGTCATCGCCCTGTGCCCGGGTGTCCCCGTGCTCATCATGACGAGCTACGCCACGGTGAAGTCCGCCGTGGACGCGATGAAGCTGGGCGCCGTGGACTACATCGCCAAGCCCTTCGACCACGACGAGCTGCTGCTCCAGGTCGAGCGCGTGCTGCGCGAGGGGAAGCTCACCCGACAGAACGCCGCGCTCAAGCGAGAGGTGGAGCAGGCCTATCCAGTGAGCGGAATGGTGGGGAGCAGCCCCGCGATGCGCGACGTGTTCGAGCGCATCCGCAAGGTCGCGCCCTCCCCCGCCACCGTGCTGGTGCTCGGCGAGTCCGGCACGGGCAAGGAGCTGGTGGCCCGCGCCCTCCATGCGCAGAGCCCTCGCGCGGACGGCCCGCTGGTGTCGGTGAACTGCGCGGCGATTCCAGAGGGCCTGCTGGAGAGCGAGCTGTTCGGCCATGAGAAGGGCGCCTTCACTGGCGCGCTCACCGCGCACGCGGGCCTGGTGGAAGCCTCACACGGCGGCACCCTCTTCCTGGACGAAGTGGGCGAACTGCCCGCAGCCGCGCAGGCCCGCCTCCTGCGCATGCTCCAGGACGGTGAGGTGCGGCGCGTGGGCTCCACGCGGCCTCGCAAGGTGGACGTGCGCATCGTCGCCGCCACGCACCGGGACTTGCCTCGTCGCGTGCAGGAGGGCGTCTTCCGCCAGGACCTCTACTTCCGCCTGCGCGTCGTGGAGATCCGCACTCCGCCCCTGCGCGAGCGCGGTGAGGACCTGCCCGTGCTGGCGAAGTACCTGCTGGAGAAGGCCTGTCGGAAGCTCGGCCGCGCACCCGCCACGCTGTCACCCGAGGCGCTGCTGGCGCTGACCGTCCATCCCTGGCCCGGCAACGTGCGCGAGCTGGAGAACGCCCTGGAGCGCGCGGTCATCCTCGCGGACGGCCCCGTCATCACCCCCGACCTGCTCGCGCTGGAGCTGCCCGGCGGCGAGCCGCGTCCCCTCACCACCGACGCACCCGCGCCCGTCGAGCCAGAAGCCGAGGAGGCGGGCGGCTCCATGGAGGAGTACTTCCGGCGCTTCGTGCTCGAGCACCAGGAGCACATGGGCGAGACGGAGCTGGCGAAGCGGTTGGGCATCAGCCGCAAGGCGCTGTGGGAAAAGCGCCAGAAACTCGGCCTCCCGCGCACTCGCGCCTGACGCACCGCCCTCAGGGCAGGCGGGTTGTCACCAGCCAACGTCTTCCGTCGCGCGCGCTTCGTTACGACGCATTGCACGAATCGTTACCGAGGTAACGCCCACGTCACCTTCCGTAACATCCTGACGCGGCGAGCCAACCTGCAAGGTCTTGAATCTTCGCGCGGCGGCAATTGGCCGGAGTGTTGCTCTGGGCGACGGGCATGCCCCTCCCCCCCACGCGTCCGTTGCCGCTGCTGCTGACGCTCGCGGTCGCCCTGCTGCCCCTGGGCTCCGCGGTCGCCGGGAAGATCACCATCAACGACGAGGCGAACCTCAACATCAACCTGTTGCTGCAGCCCCAGGCCCAGTTCATCAAGGACGGGGCGCCCGTCGGGCACGTGGGCACCGACTTCTTCCTGCGCCGCGTGCGGCTGCTCGTCTTCGGCAACGTCACGAAGCGGCTGTCCTTCTTCATGGAGACGGACCAGCCCAACTTCGGCAAGGACGGCAACTACAACGTCGACTTCTTCGTCCAGGATGCCTTCGCCTCCTACGAGTTCGTCGACAAGCTCTGGGTGGACGTGGGGTTCCTGATTGCCCCGCTGTCGCGCCACAACCTCCAGGGCGCCATCGCGCTCAACACCGTCGACTTCCACTCCAACCTCATCCGCTTCACGCCGGGCGTCGGAAAAATCTGGCGCGACATGGGCGTGCAGCTGCGCGGCTTCGTGGGTCCGCTCGGCTTCCGAGCCGCCATCCTCAACGGCGCGGAGGGCACCGTCCGGGAGGACGCGCCCGCCATCAACCCGGATGACATCCCCCGAGGCGTGGCGATGGTGCGGTGGAACTTCCTCACCCGTGAGGAGGACCTCTTCTTCCAGGGCATCTACTTCACCGAGAAGCCCCACCTCTCCGTAGGCGCGGGCGCGGACTATCAGCCCTCCGCCGTCGCGACGGCCAGCGGCGTGCACGACTCGGTGGCCTTCTCGGCGGACGTGTTCCTGGACTGGCCCATGGGCAATGACCAGGAGCTCGTATTCCAGACGGGCGTGTACACCTACCGCCAGGGGATGGACAGCCCACAGAGCGGCACCGGCTTCCTGTCCGAGCTCGGCTATCGCATCGGCCACGTGGAGCCGCTGGTGTCCGTCGAGTACTTCAACTCGCGCGTCGTGGCGCAGGACGCATTCGTGGTGAGGCCCGGCTTCAACCTCTGGTTCCAGAAGCACACCTTCAACCTGAAGACGGAGGTCGCCATCTCCCGCCTGGGCGACATCTCCGAGGCGGACACCGGCATCACCGGCACCGCGCAGCTCCAGTTCTTCTACTGACGCCCCCTGCTCTCCCCGAGGTCACCTCCGATGACTGCCGCGAAGGATTCGTTCGTCTCGCCCAAGGAGCACTTCTCCCGTCACGCCCACGTGAAGACGCTGGAGGACTACCGCGACCTCTATCAAAAGAGCCTGAATGAGCCCGACGCCTTCTGGGGTGAGCAGGCCCAGCGGCTCACCTGGTTCCATCCTCCGGAGGCCATCCGCGAGGTGGACGCGGAGCAGGTGGACTTCTCCTGGTTCAGCGGCGGCAAGCTCAATGCCGCGTACAACTGCGTGGACCGCCACGCGCGGGAGCGCCCCGGCAAGGCCGCCATCATCTGGGCGAAGAACGAGCCGGGCGAATACCAGACCATCACCTTCCGGGAGCTCCAGCACCACGTCGGCCGCGTGGCCAACGTGCTCAAGGCCCACGGCGTCCGCAAGGGCGACCGCGTCTGCATCTACCTGCCGATGATTCCGGAGCTGGCGTACACCATGCTCGCGTGCGCGCGGCTCGGCGCGGTGCACTCGGTGGTGTTCGCGGGCTTCTCCTCGGAGTCGCTGCGCGAGCGCATCCTCGACTGCGGCGCCAGGGTGCTCGTCACCGCGAACGAGGGTCCACGCGGGCCCAAGGCCGTTCCCACCAAGGCCATCGCGGACGAGGCCGTCGAGGGCCTCACCCAGGTGACGTCCGTGCTCGTGGTGCGGCGCACGTCGCGCGAAGTGCCCATGTCCGAGGGGCGCGACTTCTGGCTGGACGTGGAGATGGCGCGCCACCGCGGCGTCTGTCCCGCCGAGTGGATGGACGCGGAGGACCCGCTCTTCATCCTCTACACCTCCGGCTCCACCGGGAAGCCCAAGGGCGTGCTGCACACCACCGGCGGCTATCTCGTGTATGCGGCGACCACGCACCACTACGTCTTCGACGCGCGGCCGGACGACGTGCACTTCTGTACGGCGGACCTGGGCTGGGTGACGGGCCACAGCTACCTGCTCTACGGCCCGCTCATCAACGGCACCACCACCGTCCTGTTCGAGTCCACGCCGACGTACCCCGACGCGGGCCGGCTGTGGCAGGTGGTGGACGACGTGAAGGCCACCGTCATCTACACCGCGCCCACCGCGCTGCGCGCGCTCATCCGGGAGGGCGACGCGTGGGTGAAGAAGTCCTCGCGCAAGTCGCTGCGCCTGTTGGGCAGCGTGGGCGAACCCATCAACCCGGAGGTCTGGCGCTGGTACCACGACGTGGTGGGCGAGGGCCGCAACCCCATCATCGACACGTGGTGGCAAACGGAGACGGGCGGCATCCTCATCTCCCCACTGCCGGGCGCGACGCCGTGCAAGCCGGGCTCCGCCACCCTGCCCTTCTTCGGCGTGGAGCCGGTGCTGCTCGACGACGAGGGCCGAGTCATCGAGGGCAACGGCGTCAGCGGCAACCTGTGTCTGGCGCGCTCCTGGCCCGGACAGGCGCGCACGCTGTACGGCCACCACCAGCGCTTCGTGGAGACGTACTACTCGCGCTTCCCCAACCTGTACTTCACCGGCGATGGCTGCCGCCGCGACGAGGACGGCTACTACTGGATTACGGGCCGCGTGGATGACGTCCTCAACGTCTCCGGTCACCGCCTGGGCACCGCGGAGGTGGAGAGCGCGCTCGTCGCGCACGAAGCCGTGGCCGAGGCCGCCGTGGTGGGTTTCCCTCATGACATCAAGGGCACGGGCGTGTGCGCCTTCGTCACGGTGAAGCCGGACTGGCTGGAGACGTCCACGGAGCAGATGGTGGGCGCGCTCAAGGAGCAGGTGCGCCACGTCATTGGCCCCATCGCCACGCCGGACCGTGTGGTCGTGGTCAATGGCCTGCCCAAGACGCGCTCCGGCAAGATTCTGCGCCGCATGCTGCGCAAGATTGCGTCCGGCGAGACGGAGAACCTGGGTGACGCCAGCACCCTGGCCGACCCCGCCGTGCTGGATGAACTGCTCACCAAGGGCGCGCCCGTGCGGGCGAAGCCCTGATTCCCCCTCGGTCTTCCGACGTCACACTGGAGGCAAGAAATGTCCTCGAAATCCCAAGAAGACGCCCTGGAAGCACTCGCCGCGTCGCGCTGGCGGGTGGCCGCCGTCCTGACGGTGGCCACGTTGGTGGCGTACTTCGGCTTCATCCTGCTGGTGGCCTTCAACAAGCCGCTGATGGGCCACCAGATAGCCCCCGGCCTGTCGGTGGGAATCCTCCTGGGCGCTGTCGTCATCGTCACCGCCTGGGCGCTGACGGGCATCTACATGATCTGGGCGAACGGCAAGTACGACCGCGCCCTGAGCCAACTGCGTCGCTGAGAGCGAGCCTCGAATGAACCCCACATCGACACCGGGCACGCAGCTGGGCCAGCCCAACAGCACGGCCATCTTCTTCTTCCTCCTCTTCGTCGGTGTCACCCTGGGAATCACGTACTGGGCGGCGCGCAAGACGAAGACGACCTCGGAGTTCTTCGCGGCCGGCGGCGGGGTGAGCGCCCTGCAGAACGGCTTCGCCCTCGCGGGCGACTACATGAGCGCCGCCAGCTTCCTGGGCATCGCCGGCCTCGTCGCCATGTCCGGCTTCGACGGGCTCATCTACTCGGTGGGCTGGCTGGTGGGCTGGCCGGTGGTGACGTTCCTCATCGCCGAGCCGCTGCGCAACCTGGGCAAGTACACCTTCGCGGACGTGGTGGCGTACCGCCTCAAGCAGACGCCGGTGCGACTGGCCGCCGCGCTGGGCACGCTCACCGTGGTGAGCTTCTATCTGATTGCGCAGATGGTGGGCGCCGGCAACCTCATCCACCTGCTCTTCGGCCTGTCCTACGAGGTCGCCGTCGTCATCGTCGGCGCGGTGATGATTCTCTACGTGCTGTTCGGCGGAATGATTGCCACCACGTGGGTGCAAATCGTGAAGGCCGTGCTGCTGCTCGCGGGCGCGTCCGCGCTGGCCGGAGCGGTGCTGTACAAGTTCGGCTTCAACCCGCTGGCGCTCTTCAACGAGGCGGCCACGCAGTACGGCGCGCAGACGCTGGCGCCGGGCGCGCTGGTGAGCAACCCGCTGGAGACGATTTCACTGGGGCTGGCGCTGATGTTCGGCACGGCGGGCCTGCCGCACATCCTGATGCGCTTCTACACGGTGCCCAACGCGAAGGCGGCGCGCAGCAGCGTGTTCTACGCCACGGGCCTCATCGGCTACTTCTACCTGGTGACGTTCATCCTCGGCTTCGGCGCGTCGGTGCTGGTGGGCCGGCAGGCGATTACCAGCGTGGACAAGGGCGGCAACATGGCGGCGCCCATGCTGGCGGAAGTCGTCGGCGGCACGGGCTTTCTGGGCTTCATCTCCGCGGTGGCCTTCGCCACCATCCTCGCGGTGGTGGCCGGCCTGACGCTGTCCGGAGCGGCGGCGCTGTCCCATGACTTGTGGTCCAGCGTGGTGCGCAAGGGCGAGGCGCCCGAGCACGAGCAACTCAAGGTGGCGCGGCTCGCCAGCCTCTTCCTCGGCGTGCTGGCCGTGGTGCTGGGCGTGGCCTTCAAGGGACAGAACGTGGCCTTCATGGTGGGCCTGGCGTTCGCCATCGCCGCGAGCGCCAACTTCCCCGCACTGCTCCTGTCCATGGCGTGGAAGAAGTTCACCACGTATGGAGCGGTGTCCAGCATGCTGACGGGCTCGTTCAGCGCGGTGCTGCTCATCTTCCTGTCGCCCACCGTACAAGTGGACCTGCTGAAGAACACGAGCGCGCTGTTTCCGCTGAAGAACCCAGGCATCATCACCATGCCGTTGGCTTTCGTCGTGGGAGTCCTCGTGTCGCTGTTGTTCCCGGAGCGCGAGTCCAGCGAGCGCTTCGCGGAGGTGAAGCACCGGATGCACATGGGCGCGGTCCAGCCCCCCGTGCCCGTCGCGGCGAAGGTGGCCGCGGCGACCTCCAAGGCGACACCGCCCCCCACGCCCAGCAAGGCGTAACGCCACCGAGTAGCCCTCCTCCGTCATTGCTCCTGGGGAGGAGGGCGGGGGTGGGGCCTGGGCCTCCAAGGAGCCTGGGTCCCGCCCCTCTTCAGGAGTCCCCGTCTCCTCGCGCCAGTCGCTCCCGCAGCCGCATGCGCGCGCGGTGAAGCCGGCTCTTGTGGGCGCGCACGTCGATGCCCGTCAGCCGCGCGGCCTCCTCGGCCGACAGGCCCTCCACGTCCCGGAGGAGCAGCGCCTCACGGTCCGACGCTGACAGTGCCGCGAGCGCGTCCCGGAGCATCGCCCCCATCTTCCGCGCGTGGGCCACCTCGTCGGGAGCACGCTCCAGGGAGGGCACGGCCCTCACGGCCTCGGCGTCGAAAGGAAGTCGCTCCCCGCCCCGCGCCTCCCGCCGCCGCTCCCGCGAGCAGTGGGAGCGGGCCACCTGGAAGAGCCACGTGGACAGGCGCGCCTGCGCCCGGAACGCATGGAGGCCGCGAAAGGCGGTCATCAGCGTCTCTTGAAGCACGTCGCGGGCCTCCTCCTCGGAGCCGCACAGCCGCAGCCCGAAGCGGTACACCGGCGAGGCGTACCGGGCGAGCAGCGCCTCCAGCGCCTCACGGTCCCCCTCTCGCGCCGCCGCGACGAGCGTCGCGTCGCTCCGGATGCGCTTCGTTGCCCTGCTCGAAACAGCCACGCGCCTGCTCCCTCTTGTCCAGGGGTGATGAGCGGCCAGGCCCTCGCGCGCCGCGAGCGTGGCCCACCGCATCCGACACGAACAACACCGGGCCCTGAATCCTTTTTCCGCCCACGCGACTCTCACTGACAGGACGCGGCGTGTCACCCTCGCTCCTCGGACTTCTCTCTTCTCGTCAGGTGCACTCACCATGAATGCGGTCCTCCTTCCCCTCCTGGGGGGCGTCCTCATCGGACTCAGCGCGGCCCTCCTCCTGCTCTTCAACGGCCGCATCGCGGGCATCAGCGGAATCACCGGAGGACTCCTGTCCGCCGCGCCGGCCGACCTGGGCTGGCGCGCGTCCTTCCTCGGCGGGCTCGCGGTGGGGGGCGTGCTGCTGGCGACCTTCCGCCCGGAGTCGCTCGGCCCCCCTGTTCTCACCAGCGTGGGCGCGACGCTCATCGCCGGGCTCCTGGTGGGCTTCGGCACCCAGCTGGGCGGCGGCTGCACCAGCGGCCACGGCGTCTGTGGCCTCGCCCGAGGCTCCAAGCGCTCACTCGTGGCCACCCTGACGTTCATGGCGACGGGCGCCATCGCCGTCTTCATCTCCCGACATGTACTGGGAGGTGTTTCGTGAAGGCCGCGCTCACGGCGGGACTGGCGGGGCTGCTCTTCGCGCTGGGGCTGGGGCTGGGCGGAATGACGGACCCGGCGAAGGTGGTGGGTTTCCTCGATGTGGCGGGGAGCTGGAATCCGAGCCTCGCCTTCGTCATGGCCGGTGCGCTGGGCACCTACGCGCTGCTCCGCAGGCTCATCCTCCGACGGGCGCGGCCCGTGCTCGCGGACCGCTTCCCTGCTCCGCCGCGAGCCGACGTGGACGGCCGCCTCGTCGCGGGCTCGGCGCTCTTTGGCATCGGGTGGGGTTTGTCAGGCTATTGCCCTGGCCCCGCCCTCGTGTCGCTCCCGGTGGGAGGCACGACGGTGCTGCTCTTCGTCGGGGCGATGCTGGTGGGAATGGGCGTGTTTCGCGGAATGTCGAGGCAACCTGGGTAGGCTGGCGACTTGCGCACAACCCGCCGCGAGGGCGGTGCGGGCTTGCGTCACGCATTGCGGGGCCGCGAATCTCAGACTTCCGGGCATGTGAATTGATTGGGACATCACATCGTGGGCTTTGAGTGCGTTTGCAAAGCTTTGGATGGATCACCCTCCGCGTCAGTGCTGGCTAGGATGAGTCCTCGATGCCACGCGCCGCGAACAGGATGCTGGACGTCGACGAAGAAAAGCTCGTCCACCAGTTCCCCGGGCTGGACCGCAAGGCGGTGGGGGCGTTCTTCACGCCCGCGCCCCTGGTGGAACGCACGCTATCGCTCGCGATGGCGCACCTGGGAGCTGGACCCCTCACGGTGGTGGACCCCGCCTGTGGGGCAGGAGCCTTCTTGTCGGCGGCCTCGAAGCTCTGGCCTGGAGCACGGCTGTGCGGGCTGGAGTTGGACCCCGCCGTGGCCAGACTCTGTCAGGCCCGGGTCCCGGAAGCCGACGTGCGCGAAGGCGACACGCTGCGAGGTGGGATGGAGCCCATGCTCGCGACGACGCCTCCGGAGCATCGCGAGCTGTGGGTGGGCAACCCGCCCTACAACGGCACCTCGCCCGTCCTGAAGGACCCGACCGCCTACGCGAAGCTGCGCGCCCTGCTCCCGCTGGCGCTCCCACCGGGCACCAGCCTGCGGGACGACTTCGCCTTCTTCCTCCTGGTGGCCGCGCACCGGCTCTCCACGCGGCCCGGCGTGCTCGCCTTCATCACCCCGGCGAGCTTGCTGGACGCCTTCCTCTACGCGCCGCTGCGCCAGTCGCTGCTGCGCATGCTCACGCTGCGCGAGGTGGTGGACCTGGGCCCTGGTGCCTTCGCCGGCACGCAGGTGCGCACGTGCATCACCGTGTGGTCCTCGCTTCCGGGCCACGTGGACCCGCCGCGCTTCGAGCGCCGTGGCGAATGGCAGCACTTCACGCCGGAGGCGCCCGAGTGGCGCCTGGCACCTACCACGCCGGAGGCCAGCGCCTTGGATGCACGGTGGAGCGCGGAAGGCGAGGCCCTCACCACGTTGGTGCCGGTGAGCCTGCCCGGGGTGAAGACGCGCTTCGACGAACTGCTGGTGGACGCGGACCCGGAGCGCCTGCTGGCGCGCATCCGCGCCTTCGCCGCGTCGCCCCTGGAGGAGTTGCCGGAGTTCGCGCGGGTGCATGGGTTGTCGGAGGAGCTGCTGCCGAAGCTGCGCGCGCTCAAGGTGGGCACGCCGTTGGAGGTGGACGCGAAGCACCTGCGGCCCTTCTACCGGTACGGAGGGGCCCGGCACCGGGGCACGCTGCCGCCGGAGACTCGCGCGTTCTGCTACCTGGACCGGCGCCTGATTCCCCGGGGAGACCACCGGCTGCGCGGCCCGTATGACCCTCACGTGGGCGCGGTGAAGCTCCTCTTCAACGTGCGCGAGCTGCCCCTGTCCGCCGCGCTGCTGGAGGAAGAGGGCTGCGTCCATGACCACCGGCACGCGCGGTTCGCGCCCCTGTACGTCCCCAAGCGACTGAGGGACGAGGGGCTGCGCGTCACCCGCTCCTCCACGTCCGCGGAGGAGCTGGGTCCCCTGGTGCCCAACCTGTCGCCCAGGGGGCTGGAGTGGGCGGAGACGTTGGGCGGTCCCCTGCCCGCCTTCCAGGCCATCGTGCGCTTCCTCAATGGACCCGACGTGCAGCGCGTCTGGGCTCCGGCCTTCGGGGCGTCGCGCGTGGTGCCGGTGCCGTTGCTGGTGCCGCCTCCGGGCCAGGAGTGAGCCTGTGCGTGGCGGGGCGTCTGCCCGCCCGCACGGTTTCCCAGCGGGGTGCGGAAACAACCGCTAGTGTCCACCTTCGCCGAGCTGATTTCCCCTCTGAAGGAAGGACCTACTTCATGAAGATTCGCGCGCTGCTCACCGCCACCGTTCTCACCGCCGCTGCTCCCGTGCTGGCCCAGGCCCCCGCGGCCCCGCCGCCCGCCGCGCCCGCGCAGGAGACTCCCGCTCCCGCTCCCGCACCCGCGAAGAAGGTGATTCCGCCGGGTGAGACGGCGAAGGCGCCGGTGAAGGACGCGCAGGGCAAGGACGTGGGTGAGGTCACCTTCGAGCAGACCAAGCAGGGCGTGGTCATCAAGGGCACGCTGCATGACCTGCCTCCGGGTCAGCATGCCTTCCACATCCACGAGACGGGCAAGTGCGAGGCGCCGGACTTCAAGACGGCGGGCGGCCACTTCAACCCGACGAAGAAGGCGCACGGGATGATGTCGCCGAAGGGCAAGCACGTGGGCGACCTGCCCAACCTCCACGTGGGCCAGGACGGCAAGGTGCAGTTCGACACGTTCTCCCAGAACGGGCTCACCGTGAAGTCGCTGTTCGACAAGGACGGCTCCGCGGTCGTCGTCCACACCAAGGAAGACGACTACCAGACGGACCCGACGGGTGACGCCGGCGGCCGCATCGCGTGCGGCGTGGTGGAGAAGCAGCAGCCGTAACGCGTCGTCCGCGAGGAGGCCCCGCCTGGCATCTCGGCCAGGCGGGCGGCTCCCGACCTCAGTGCACCGGCAGCGCGACGGCGCTCGGGGCCTCCTTCACGGGCGTGAAGAGCAGGTCCTGGAAGTCGAAGCTGAAGTCGGTGAGCGGCGAGACAGGCTGCATCCGCATCTCGCCCACCGTGCCATCCGGCTTCAGCGAGAAGGACACGAAGGCATCGGCGTTGAGCGAGCGGTCCTTCCAGCGCGCGACGAAGGTGTCGTATTGCCAGTGCTCCAGCTCGCCGACGAGGCCGGGCGTCCTGCTGAAGCGCAGCACCAGCTTCTGCGCCTCGCGCGTCAGCGTCACGTCGCCGTACCACGCGTCGCGGAACTTCCCGGCGTAGGCCTCGAGCGGCAGCGACGGCTTGCTCTCGGGCTTCCTGCCCTCCTTCAGGCTGGCGACCTGTCCCTCCGCCTTCGCCTTCTTCGCGTCGTCATCCGCCTTGAACGCGGCGACCCAGTCCGTCGCGGGCGCGCCCATGAACGCATCCAGCACCGTCCACACCGGGACCTCAATCGTGCCGCGCTCCTCCTGGTTCGTCAGCACGGCGATGCCCAGCCCCAGCTCCGGCACCAGCATCACCCGTGAGTAGTAGCCCGGCAGCGCGCCGCCGTGGCCCACCAGCTTGTAGCCCCGGTAATCCCGCAGCGACCAACCCAGTCCATACGCCGCGAAGTTCGCGCGCAGTGCCGCCAGGGGCTTGGAGGGCTCGGTGACGGTCATCACCGTCTGCGCGGCCCACATCTCGCGGGACTGGCCCTCGCTGAACAGCCGCTTCTTGCCCTCGGTGCCGGGAATCACACCCCGGGCCAGCTGCGTCAGCATCCACTTCGACAAGTCGTTGACGCTGGAGTTGATGGCCGCCGCGGGCGCGTTGTTGTCGAAGCCCATGGCGGGGATGGTCTTGAGCACGCCATCCGCCTTCGCGTGCGGCGTCGCGACGTTGCTGCCCACGCGCAGCGCCTTCGACAGCGTGCTGCTGTCACGCATGCCCACCGGCGTGAAGATGCGCTCGCGCACGAAGTCCCGCCAGTGCCGGCCGCTCACCTTCTCGATGACCTTGCCGGCCACGAGGTAGAGGATGTTGTCGTAGTTGTAGCGGCTGCGAAAACTCGTCGCCGGGCGGATGTGCCGCAGCTTGGAGACAATCTCGTCCTCCGTGAAGGTGGACTGCGGGAAGTACAGCAGGTCTCCCGCGCCGAGCCCCAGCCCGCTGCGGTGGACGAGCAAATCCCGCACCGTCAGCTCGCGGGTGACGTACGGGTCGAACATCTGGAACGACGGCAGGTGGTCGACGACGCGGTCGTCCCACTGGAGCTTGCCTTCGTCGACGAGCATCGCCAGCGCCGCCGCCGTGAAGGCCTTGCTGTTGGAGGCGATGCCAAACAGCGTGTCCGCCGTCACCGGCGCAGCGTCACCCAGCCTGCGCACGCCATAGCCCTTGGACAGCACCACCTTGCCGTCCTTCACCACGGCCAGGGCCACGCCCGGCACGTCGAAGGTCTTCATCGCCTTCTGAATCGTGGCGTCCAGGTCCGGGGGCAGCGACTGGGCGAACGTCGGGGACAGCGGAAGGAAGACGAGCAGGAGCGCGAGGACGTGACGCACGAGGACTCCGAGATGGGGTGCGGGTCGTAGAGCCCCTGTCTACCCCACCTCGTGGACGCGCCCCAGCGCCCCCTAGACGTAACCGAAGCGGCGCCGCGCGAACCACTCCGCGCCGAGCAGCCCGATGAGCGCGACGAGGTAGTACCAGCGGTCCCACAGCGGCTGGTCCTTCGCGCGCCCCACCTCCACCACCGGAGGGTCCAACAGCGGCATGTCCGGCAGCCCGTCCTGCGGCAGCTTGTACGCCTTGCCACCCGTCACCTTGGCGATCTGCTCCATCAACTCCGGCCGCACGGAGGCGTCCGACAGCTCCGGCCCCACGGCGCGCACCGCCACCGCGTCCTCGCCCTTGCCCAGGTCCGTCTCGCCCTTCTTCGCCGTCGCGAGCAGCTTGTACGGCCCCGGCTCCGGCGGCGCGAACTCCAGCCGCACCACGCCGTCCGGCCCCGTGGCGCCCGTCTGCACCGCCACCGGCTTCTGCGTCGCCACCGAGAACAGTTCCACGCGCACCTGCGCGTCCTGCGCGGGCTGGTAGTCGGAGCTGCGCGCCTGCACCACCACGGCCACCGGACGCCCCGGCTCCACCGACGGCGGGTCCGCTGTCACCTTCAGCGTCGTCAGGTCCGGGTCCCTCACCAGCCACCGCAGCGCGTTGCCCCAGAAGCGGTCATACGCGCGGCTGGGCGAGCCATCCCGGTGCGCGGCGAAGGCCCAGTACCACGACGCATCCGTGGCCATGACGAGCGCCCGGCCCCGGCCATAGTCCCAGACGGCGACGAGCGGCGCGTTCTTCCCATTCGCGGTGAGATGCGGATGCTCCAGCAACACGGTGGCGCCAGGGCGCGCATACGTCAGGTTGGCGCCCGGAATCGGCGGCAGCTCTCCCCACGCGGCCTCGGTGCTGGACGCGCCCGTGCCGATGGCCGTCACCGGGTGGCGCAGGCCCTCCGGCGTCAGTCGCGCGGTGAAGGGCTCCACGTTGGCGGGGCCCGCGGCGGCCACGGGCAAGGCTTCCATCAGCGTGGGCATGGTGGCGCGGCCCTCGCCCAGCACGCTGTCGCCGCCAATCATCACGAAGGCGCCGCCGTTGTGGATGTAGCGCTCCAGGTTGCGCTCGTACTCGGCGATGGAGAGCGTCGGGTCCGCGTGCCCGAAGTTCTGGAAGATGACGACGTCGAAGGTGTCCAGCTTCGTGTCGAAAATCTCCTCCATGGGGAACGGGATGAGGGACAGCTCGCGCTCGTTCGCCACGCCCGGGTCATCCGACAGCGTGCGCAGGATGTAGAACGAGATGAGGTCCACGTTGGCGTCCTGCTTCAACAGGCCGCGCAGGTAGCGCTCGTCCCAGGACGGCCGGCCCACCACCAGCAGCACGCGCACGCGGTCCCGGATGACCTTCAGCGTGAAGGAGCGGCTGTTGTTCTCCGTCACCGCCTCGTCCGGGAAGGTGGGCACCGTCACCGTGTAGACGAAGCGCCCCGTCTGGTCCGGCGTGAAGGTGAAGGACACCGGCTTCACGTCGTCGTTGGTCTCCAGGCGCACCGTCTTGGTCGCCACCGTCTTGCCCTCCTGGCTGAGGACAATGGGAATCTCCCGGCCCCGGAAGCCGCGGCCGTGAATCTCCGCCTCCACGGTGAGCGAGTTGCGCACGAAGGCGAAGTCATCCACCTTCAGGCCTTCAATCGACAGGTCCTTCAGCGCCTCCTGGCCCACGGTGAAGGTGGAGACCGGCACGCCCAGGTCCGCCAGCGCCGCGCGAGCCCGGCCCACCACGCCCGACTTCAACTCCGTGTTGTCCGCGCCGTCGCTGAACAGCAGCACACCGGACAGCTTGCGCGCCCCCTGCCCCGCGCCCGCCGCCGCACGCAGCGCGGCCAGCAGGTCCGTGGTGCCCGCGCGAGGCGGCTCCTTGGCCAGCGACGCGGGCGTCACCGGCGCCAGCTCCGGGTCGAACCCGTACATCTCCACCGTGAAGCGGTCCTGGAGTCCCGCGAGCGCCGGCGAGGCCTTCTCCAGGAAGGTGGCCACCTCCGCGGCGCGCGTGGGACCTCCGGGCTCCGAGGGGAAACCCATGGACGCGGAGCGGTCCACCAGCACCGCGACGCGGTTCTTCATCCGCGCCACCTGCAAGTGCCGGATGCCGGGCTCCAGCAGGAAGAAGAGCGCGGCCACGCCCGCGCCCACGCGCAGCGCCCACAAGAGGACGCGACGTCCACGCGAGGGCTCGCGGCGCACGCCCCAGGCGGCCAGCGCGACTCCCAGGAGCAACCCGAGCGCGAGGAACACCAGCGCCCACGAAGGCAGGGGAGAGAGGCTGACGAGCTTCCAGGCGTTGAAGGTGGGGGAATTCATCCAGGCTCTTGGCGTAGGGCCGGTGCTTCAGCGCCGCTTGTTGAGGATGAGCTGCAGGTGGACGGCGTCGTCCTTGTAGTCCAGGCAGAGGGCGTACATGCAGACGTTGATGCCCAGCCTCACCGCCAGCTCCCGCTGCGGCTCGCCGCCGGGGCTCACGTCGAACTCGTAGTCCCCGGACTCGTTGCGGCTCCACGCCCCGGCCACGTCGTTCTGCGAGTAGAGCACCGCCGCGCGCTTGCCCAGGCTGGCCGCCATCATCTGCGGCTTGTTGAGCAGCCGGCCCGGCGCCGCGTCCAGCAGGAAGAAGGACTTGAACACCACGTGCCCCGAGGGCACCTCCGCGAGCGGGTTCTGCGGCAGCACCCGCGCCATCTCCCGACGGAAGCTGGCGTCGAAACCGTCCCCGTCGCTGCCGTCGTTGGCGTCCGCCAGCATGAAGCCGCCGTACGTCAGGTAGCGCCGCAGGTTGGAGACCTCCGCCTCGTTGAGTGGAGGGAAGGCCCCGTCACCGCCGAAGTAGAGGAAGGGGTACTCGAAGAGGTCCGGACTGCTCAGCGCGAAGGGGCGCGCGTCCGGCACCACCTCCACGGACGTGCGGCGCTGGAGTTCCCAGGCGATTCGCCGCAGGCCGGACAGCCGCGCATCCCAGCGACCGCCGTGCTTCGCCACCGCGGGGATGAAGCGGTTCTTCTCGCCGAACGCGTGCGCACGCCCCGCCAGCAACGGAGCGAGCGCGGCGGAGCCGAGCAGGAGGTTTCGACGGGTCAGACGCCGCACGGACATAGAGCGCATCTATATACCGTCGACGGGTACTCGCATTCCCCGGTATAGAGCGGGCCCATGGCAAAAGGCGGACAGACGCCCGAGCAGCCCGGCTCTCCCGAGGTCCGGGCGGCCTGGGCTCGCAAGGAGGCAGGCGACGTCGCCGGCGCGCGACGCGAGGCCGAGCGTCTGCTGGCGGGCAGTCCCACCCCCGAGGACCGGGCCGAGGCGGAGGAGCTGCTGCGCCGCACCGCCACCCCGAAGGCCCTCTTTGGCTTCGCCCTGCTCGCCGCCGCCGTCTTCGTCGTCCTGCTGCTATTGGCCTTGACCCGCTACGCTTAAGCTACATCGTCGGCGCCCTCGTGCCCCCTGGGGGCAAACGTCGGGTGCGCCGCAATGCAAGGAGTTGGAGCCATGGAAGGCCTCCTCCAGGCCCTCAAGGCCTATCAGGAGCTCAACCCGTCGGGCTGGGTCGGCATCTACCGCCTGCTCCCCATGTGGGCGGGCATCGTCTGCTGTGTCGCCGGGGTGACGCTGCTGCTGGTGGGCGGAGGCCCCCGGGTGTTCCGGGTGCTGGCCGGGCCCATCGGCGCGCTCCTGGGGCTGGTGTGGACGGGCGCCGTCACCGCGAAGCTGGGCCTGCCGGACCTGGACCCGCGGGCGCCCTCCATCGTCGCGGCCGTGCTCCTGGCGCTGGGCTTCCTCTTCCCGCCCGCCATCACCTTCGTGGGCCTGGGCGTGCCGCTGGGCCTGTTGGCCGGGCAGATCGCCGGGCCGCAGGACTTCCTGCTCGGCTTCGCGCCGGGGTTCATCATCGGCGGGCTCGTCGGCGCGCTGCTACACCGGGTGGTCAGCGCCCTGGTGGCCTCCGCGGTGGGCGGCTGGGTGCTCGTCATCGGCGCGCTGGCGGCGCTGCACCAGTTCGGCGGGCTGGTGGCCGCCGTGGCCAGCAGGCCCTGGGGCGTCATCATCGCCGCCGGCCTGTTCGCCGTGGCCGGCGCCGTGTACCAGCTCGCCATGCGCCCCTCCCCTGAAGAAGCCGACAAACAACGCGGGGAAAAGGAGCGCGCCAAGCTGCGGCAGGCGGAGCAGCGGGCGCTCGAGAAACGTTGGGGGGTCAAGTAGCCGACCTCCGACGGGCGCCGGCCGCGCTTTACCTCCAGCGTCGTGGCGCGTACATTCCGCCGCCTTTCCCCCCGGAAAACCCCCGAAGGATTGATGGGCCAGGTCAGGCGCAAGGAGTCGGAGAAGAAGCAGGAGTCCCCCTCGGAGCCCGCCCCCCGGCAGGAGCCCACCGCGAGCACCGCGTGGGTGAAGCCGGAAGGGATGTCGCGCCGGGGCTGGGCCGTGCTCGCCGCGCTGGTCCTCGTCATCCAGTTCCCCCTCATCCACTACGCCCTGTTCCGCGGAGACGCGGACGTGACGGCGACAGTGCCCTACACCCAGGACTTCGCGGACCCGGGCGTGGTGAAGCGGGACTTCTTCTCCGTGGGTGGCTACTGGCGGGTGATTCAGGGCGAGCTCCTGGCACCGGGCGTGAAGAACAACCCGCTGTGGCTCCAGGCGCCGCTGCCGGACGACGTGGCCATCGAGTTCGACGTGCGCTCGGAGCTGCCCGAGGGTGACATCCGGGTGGAGGTCTTCGGCAACGGCGTGGACCCCAGCTCCGGGTACGTCCTGGTGCAGGGCGGGTTCAACAACTCGATGTCCGTGCTGGCCCGGCTGGACATGGGCGCGCCCAACATCGACGCGCTCAAGCGCCGCGCGGCGCGCAAGGCCGGAGCGCAGGGTGACAAGGCGGACGACGGCGCGAAGACGGACGCCGCGGACATCGCCTCCGTGTTCAAGGACGACACCCGCGTCCGCGTGGAAGCGCGCGGCACGCCGGTGCAGGCCGGCCGCACGTACCACTGGCGCATCGAGCGCCGAGGCTCGCTCCTCCGCTGGAGCATCGACGGAGAAGCCTTCCTGGAGTTCGATGACCCGCGTCCCCTCAAGGGCAAGGGCCATGACCGGCTGGGCCTGTCCGGCTTCGAGTCCCAGATTTTCTACGACAACCTGCGCGTGGACTCGCCGGACCGGCTGCCCGCCCGCGTCGCGCCCCCCGCGCCGGTGATTCCTCCGGGCCCGTACGCGGACGACTTCAACCGCGACACGCTGGGAGACGCGTGGAACGTCACCAACCCGTCCGCCACGAAGCTGGTGGACGGCGCGCTGGTGGTGGAGATGGTCCACAACCGCCCCGTGTGGCTCAAGCGGCCCATCCCCCGCGACGCGACGATTGAGTTCGACGCGTGGACGGACAGCCCGGACGGCGACATCAAGATCGAGGCGTGGGGTGACGGTCGCTCCTTCTACGCCGGAGACCTGCGCCTGCAGTACACGGCGACGGGCTACGTGTTCATCTTCGGCGGCTGGCGCAACACGCAGTCGGCCATCGCCCGACGCAGCGAGCACACGCCGGACCGGGTGACGCGCGACGGGGCCTCCGTGGTGCCCGGCAAGCGCCACCACTTCAAGCTGACCCGACGCGCAGGCACCCTCTCCTGGGAGCTGGACGGGCAGCCGTTCCTCACCCTCCAGGACCCCTCGCCCCTGGAAGGGACGCGCAATCAGTACTTCGGCTTCTCCGGCTGGAAGAGCCGGGTCCACTTCGACAATCTGAAGATCGAGCCGCTCGCCCCCTGAGTAGCGGCCAAGGAAAGTCACACCGTGCGCAGAGTTGGCATCTTCGGCTGGGGCGTCGTCGCCCCCCGGTCCAGGAACATCGAGGCGTTCGAGAGGAACCTCACGTCCTCCGAAAGCTGGCTGTCCCCTTTCAACGGCTTCGGGCCGGACAACTTCCTCGTCGGCACGCCGGAGTTCGAGCTGGCCGACTACAAGCCCTGGATTGACGAGCGCTTCCCGGCCAACCGCTTCTCGCAGCTGGAGCGGAAGATGGGGCAGCCGACGCAGTTCGCCATCGGCGCGTTCATCCAGTCGCTGTCGCAGAACCCCGGCCTGGAGCAGGAGCTGCAGGCCCTGGGGCCCCGCGCGCACGTCTACGTGGGCACGGGCCTGGGCGACCTGCCCACCATCCAGTCCATCTCGCTGGATTTGTACCGCGCCCAGCGCCGGTGGGACCGCTTCTGGTCCGCGCCGGAGCGCAACGCGGTGATGCGCAAGTGGCTGGAGACGCGCGAGCCTTTGGCGGGCCTGCCGCCGGAGCCGTCGTCGGTGGAAGAAGGCATCCGCGACGAGGCCGAGGACGCGTGGTGGCACTTCTGGACGGCCCAGTCCACGGAGCTGCGCGAGTACCTGGCGGAGCTGCGCGACATCGAGGCCATCGGCGTGCCGGACGGCGCCGACGTGGAGTCCGCGAAGCTTGCCGTCATCAAGGAGAAGCGCACCCGCAACGCCCGGCTGCAGAAGAAGTGGAGCGCGCCGGAGCCGCCCTGGAACGCCGTTTCCTCCAACGTGCTGTGGAACATCCACAACACGCCCGCCTCGCAGATTTCGATGCTGGGTCAAATCACCGGCATGACGTTCGCTCCCGTCGCCGCGTGCTCGTCCTTCGGCTATGGCCTGAAGCTGGCCATGAACTCGCTCCAGCTGGGCGAGGCGAAGGCCGTGGTCATGGGCATGACGGACGCGGCGCCCAACCCGCTCGTCGTGGGCGGCTTCTACAACGCCCGCGTCATCTCCGCCGACGCCGCCATCTCCAAGCCCCTCACCGCGCTGCGCGGCACGCACATCGCGGGAGGCGCGGTGGTCTGGGTGCTGGGCGACTACGACTACTTCACGTCCAAGGGCTTCAAGCCGCTGGGCATGGAGCCCGTCTCCGTGGGCGTCACCGCGGACGCGGACCACATCATCACCCCGTCCAAGGAAGGCCCCACCCTGGCCATCCGCGAGGCGCTGGCCGCCGCGGGCTGCTCGGCCGACGACGTGGGGAGCTGGGACTTGCACGCCACCGCCACCCCGGGTGACTACCTGGAGGTGCAGAACCTGCGGGACGTGCTGCCCGCGTCGGTGCTCATCACCGCGCGCAAGGGCACGTTCGGCCACGGCATGTCCGCGGGCGGCGGCTGGGAGCTGACGGCGCAGTACCTGGGCTACGGGCGCGGGCAGGTGTTCCCCACGCCGCTGAAGCCCAAGGAACTCAACCAGCAGATTTCCCGCGTCCACGGCCGCTTCGTGTTCGACGAGGCCGTCGCGGCGCCCGCTGGCTGCGCGGGCAAGCTGTCCATGGGCGTGGGCGGCATCAACGCCTGCGTCATCTCCCGGCCCTGGAAGAAGTGACGCCGCGCCGCCGCGAGGCTCAGGGGTGGGCGCTCACCGCGTCCGCCTCCAGCTTCGCGGCCGACGCCGGGTCGATTCGCTGGAGCAACATCAGCTCCAGCTCCAAGTCGCGCGCGTAGTTCTGCTGGGTGGGCAGCACGCCGCTGGTGGTGGAGTCGAGGCGGGCCTGGGCCTGCTCCTCCTGGGCGCGCTGCGAGCCGCCGGTGGCGATTCGCTGGTCCACGTTGCCCACGCCAATGTTCTGGGCCACCCGGTTGCCCCGCATCACCCGGAGGATGGCGCCCCCGGAATTGAGCGTGAGGCCCTCGACGAGGAAGCGCGAGGAGGAGGTGGGCCCCAGGGTGCCGCCTCCGGAGTCGCGCCACTCCGTCTCCAGCACGAAGCGGCCCGGCATCTCCTTCCACGAGTAGCCCTGCTCCTTGAGCAGCGCCTTCACGTCGGGCCAGAAGTCCGGCAGCGGCCGTCGGTAGACATGGTCCGCCGCCTTGTCGCGCAGGTAGTTCTGCCGAAGCGAGCCAGCACAACCCACAAGCGTCAGCAACGCGGCGACGACGAGACACACGCCCGAGGCGCGGAAGATGCGGCCCATGGAGAACCCCCAGGAGGAAGCGGTGACGACAGCGGGCAGCATAGCGCTCCCCGCCCTCGCCGCGCGCTCCCGCCCCTCAGGCCTTGGGCGACGCCACCAGGTCGAAGTCGGGGATGTGTTCACGCATGAACTCGCGCATCCGCTGGATGAGCGCCGCCTCTATCTGCCGCGCGCGCTCCCGGCTGACGCCGTACTTGTCGCCGATGTCCTGGAGCGTCAGCGGCTCGTCGGAGGTGAGGCGGTTCTCGAAGATGAAGCGCTCCTTGCCCTCCAGCGTGCGGGAGAACTCGGCGAGCTTCTCGCGGAACAGGGCCTTGAGCTGCTCGGCGCCCAGTCGCTCGTCGGCGGGGATGGCGCCCGACGGCAGGTAGCGGTCCGCGCGGGTGCCTCGGGAGCCCTCGTCGTCCCCGCCCAGCGGCGCGTCGATGGACAGCTCGTCGTGGCCGAGCCGCTGGTCCATCTCCACCACGTCCTGCTCGGTGACGTTGAGCCGCTCCGCCAACAGCTTGGGGCTGGCCTCGAAGCCCTGGGCGACGAGCTTGTCCTGCTCCTGGCGCAGCTTGAAGAAGAGCTTCCGCTGGGCTTCCGTCGTCCCCAGCTTCACCATCTTCCAGTTGTCCATGATGTAGCGAAGGATGTACGCCCGAATCCACCAGGCCGCGTAGCTGCTCAGCTTCACGCCCCGCTCCGGGTCGTACTTCTTCACCGCCTGCATCAACCCGATGTTCCCCTCCTGGACCAGGTCCAACAGGGAAAGCGGGTTGCGGTGGTACTCGTGGGCCAGCTTCACCACGAGCCGCAGGTTGGAGGCCACCAGCCGGTAGGCGGTGCGCACATCGCCCGTGTCGCGGTAGTGGCGCGACAGCTCCAGCTCCTCCTCGCGCGTCAGCAGGGGGTGGCGCTGCACCTCCGTCATGTAGGCCTGGAGGGGGTCCCGGTTGGAGAGCGCTGATTCGCTCGACTTGACGAGGGCCCGGGAGGGCACGGGCCTGACCACCTCCACCTCGGGCTCCGCGTCAACCAGCTCGGCCACGTCCGGCTCCAAGGAATCCGGGTCCGACGCTGTCTGGGCCCCTGGCTCCTCCACCTCCGCCTCGACGACCTCCGCCTGGGCGGGCGCGCTGCCCGCCGCCCGCTTCGCACGGGGCCGGGAAGTCGTTCCTTTGGTTCTTTTCCCTCCACTCGCCATGGGCGCTCCATACCCCAAAGTGCCGCGATTGTTGCCAGAGGGTAATGCAGGAGCTATGCCCCTGCTTGATGAGCGACATCCAAGAGCCCACCGCGCCGGGCAGCCCGGCCACCGAAGAAGCCCCGACCCGTCCCGCCGAATACATCGCGGACATCGGCTTCGACGAAATGAACCTGTCAGAGCCCCTCCGCCGCGCGCTGGCGGAGCGCGGCTACACCCATCCCACCCCTGTCCAGGCCCGGGCGTTCCGGCCGGTGATGGAGGGCAAGGACCTGATTGTCCGCAGCAAGACTGGCACCGGTAAGACGGCCGCGTTCGGCCTGCCGTTGCTGGAGAAGATTCCCGCGGACGAGAAGCGCGTGCGCGCCCTCATCCTCTGCCCCACGCGCGAGTTGGCGATGCAGGTGGCGGACGAGCTGCGGTCCCTGGGCAAGAACAAGGGCGTGAAGGTGGCGGCCATCTACGGCGGCGCCTCCATGAAGCAGCAGGAGGACGCGTTCGAGGAGGGCACGCCCATCATCGTCGGCACGCCGGGCCGGGTGTTCGACCACATCAACCGGGGCAACCTGAAGCTGGACGGTTGCGACCACGCGGTGCTGGACGAAGCCGACGAGATGCTCAACCAGGGCTTCTACGAGGAAGTCACCCGCATCCTCGACCGTCTTCCGAAGGCGCGTCAGGTGCTGCTCTTCAGCGCCACCGTCCCCACGGACATCCAGAACCTCATCGCCCGGTACACGACGAACGCGGAGACGCTGCTGTTGTCCGGCGACGTCTTCACGGTGGAGCACATCCACCACGTCCGCTACGACGTGTCGGACGCCTTCCCCAAGCCGCGCAACCTCATCTACATCCTGGAGAAGGAGGAGCCGCCCAACGCCATCATCTTCTGCAACACGCGGGATGACACGGCGCTGGTGACCGCGGTGCTCAACCGCAACGGCTTCGACGCGGAGCTGCTCAACGGAGACCTGCCGCAGAAGGAGCGCGAGCGGGTGATGGGCAAGGTGAAGCGCGGCGAGGTGGCCTTCATGGTCGCCACGGACATCGCGGCGCGCGGCATCGACATCTCCGGCCTCGAGTACGTCATCAACTACTCGCTGCCCGAGGACCCGGCCGTGTACCTGCACCGTGTCGGCCGCACCGGCCGCATCGGCAACAAGGGCACCGCCATCAACCTCTTCTCCGGGCGCGAGCTGGCGACGTACACCGTGCTGGAGAAGAAGTACGGCATCAAGTTCGAGAAGCAGGAGATGCCCGCGCCCGAGGAGGCGATGCGTCTGTGGACGGAGCGCCACGTGCGCGAAATCCAGGAGGCCTCCGGCTCCTCCATCTTCGAGGGCTTCCTGCCCCTGGCCGCGCAGCTGAAGAACAAGCCGAACGCGGACGACCTGGTCGCCTTCCTGCTCAAGTACTTCTTCAGCCGCATGCGCATGGAGAAGGCCCAGCAGGCCCAGGAGACCGAGCGCCGCGAGCCCGCGCCCGAGCGCAAGAGCGAGAGCCGGAGCGAGGGCCGTGGACGCGGCGGGCGCGACGACAAGCGCGAGCGCGGCGGTGAGCGTCGCGAGCGCGAGGAGCGGCGTGAGCGGGGCGAGAAGCCCATGGCCCGCCCGGAGCACCCGGACCGCGAGCGCCGTCCGCGTCGTGACGAGCCCCGTCGGGAGAGAGACCCGGGCGCGAGCCGAGGCGCCGCGGCGCTGGAGGCGGGCCCTGGCGAGGTGAAGCTGTGGGTCAACCTGGGAACGGCGGACGGCCTGGGGCCGGGCAGCATCGCCACGGCCCTGGAAGACGCCGGCGCGCCGCTGGGGAAGATGGTGCGCGCGGAGCTGCGCCCCACCTTCGCGTACGTCTTCGTCGCGGAGGACGACTCCCCGGGGTTCGAGACGCTCAACGGCAAGCAGCACGGCACCAAGACGCTGCGCGTGGAGAAGAGCAAGCCGCGCACCGAGCGCGAGCCCGGCACCCGTCCGCCCCCGTCTCCTGACGCGGGCCCCGGCGAGGTGAAGCTGTGGACCAACCTGGGCATGGATGACGGCATGGACGAGGCGAAGCTGCCCGCCGCGCTGGAGGCCGCGGGCGCGCCCGCCGGCAAGGTGCTCAAGGCGCTCTTGCGCCCCACCTACGGCTACGCCTACGTGGCCGAGGCGGACGCTCCGGCCTTCGAGGCGCTCAACGGCAAGCTGCACGGCGACAAGCCGCTGAAGCTGGAGCGGCACCGCCCGCGCGGCTCGCGCGAGGAGCGTCGTCCGCGTCACGAGGCGCTGCCGGACCTGCCGGGCCAGGTGCGCCTGTGGGTGGGCCTGGGCAGGCAGGACGGGCTGGATGAGGCGGGCGTCACCGCCGCGCTCGAGGCCGCGGGCGCTCCGGCCGGCAAGGTCGCGCGGATGGACCTGCGCCCGACCTACGCGTACGTCTTCGTCGCGGACGAGGACGCCGCCGGGTTCGAGACCACGCACGGCAAGCAGCACGGTGAGCGCACGCTGAAGGTCGAGCGCGCTCGCAAGAAGTAATCCGGTGTTTTCCCCGGGAGGCACGTGCTTCCCGGGGCCGCCGCGAGCCAGGACTCGGAGCAGGCGTCTTGCTGGCCTGGGCGCTTCCGAGATGACTCGGGGAGGCGCCCCTTCTCGGGTCAGGCGCCTTCCTGCTCCGCGGCCTTCCTGCGTCGGGCCCGGTGGTAGTGGGCGGTGCACAGGCCTCGGGCCAGCACGGGCCGCTCGCACTCGGGCTCCTCGCAGCGCGCGGGCTCGGGCCCGGTGGGCCGCGACGGAATGGGGCCCGCGCTGAACATCACCTCCGCCACTTCCAGCAGCCGGTCCACGTCCTGTCGCGACAGCCGGCGGACCCGGGCGAAGCCCTCCAACCGGTGGGCTCCCGCGTCGTCCACGTCATCCAGCCGGAGCAGCTCCCACAAGGGCAGCTCCAGCGCGACGGCCACCTGGAGGAGCGTCTCGTAGCTGGGGCCTCGCTCTCCGCGCTCCAGCAGTGACGCGAAGGACACGGAGATGCCACACCGGGCGGCGAAGTCTTCCTGGGTGAGGCCGCGTCGCTCTCGCAGCGCGCGAATCCGCCGGGCCAGGCCCTGCAGGTGTCCGTTCACCGCGGAAGCATCCGGAGGGCCGGGAGACATGGCAGTTTCCTATGGTAGCGCACCCCTTCTGTTAAGGTCTTTCGCGCGGGGCGGGACCGGTTGGACCCACCGCAGCCACCAGGAGCACTGCGAAACATGAGCGCCGTCGAGGGTACCAACTACTTCTTCCGCAAGGCCGCGCGGATCATGGACGTGGGCACCCCCATCGAAACGCTGCTCGCCACGCCGCTGCGCGAGGTGAAGGTCCAGGTCTCCATCGAGATGGACTCCGGCGAGATTCGCACCTTCCTGGGCTACCGGATTCAGCACGACAACAGCCGGGGGCCCATGAAGGGCGGCCTGCGCTACCACCCCGGCCTGGACCAGGACGAGTCCGCGTCGCTCGCGTCGCTGATGACGTGGAAGACGGCCGTCGTGAATGTGCCCTACGGCGGCGCCAAGGGCGGCATCGCCTGCGACCCCTCCCAGCTGAGCCTCAAGGAGCTGGAGCGGCTGACGCGCAAGTTCGTCGACCAGATTCAGGACGTCATCGGCCCCACGCGTGACATCCCCGCCCCCGACGTCAACACCAACCCCCAGGTGATGGCGTGGATCATGGACCAGTACTCGCGCTACCACGGCCACTCGCCCGCCGTCGTCACGGGCAAGCCGCTGGAGCTCTACGGCTCCAAGGGCCGCGAGGCGGCCACCGGGCGCGGCCTGCTGTACGTGTGCCGCGAAATCCTCAGGGATTTGGGCCTGCCGGTGAAGGGCACGCGCTTCGCGATTCAGGGCTTCGGCAACGTGGGCAGCCACACCGCGCAGCTGTTGTGGGAAGACGGCGGCGTGGTGGTCGCCGTGTCGGACGTGCTGGGCGGCGTGCGCAACCCGCAGGGCCTGGACGTCCCCTCCCTCTTCGAGCACGTCAAGCGCACCGGCACGGTGACGGGCTTCGGTGGCGGCACGGCGTGTAGCAACGAGGACGTGCTCGGGGCGGACTGCGAGGTCCTCATCCCCGCGGCGCTCGGCCACGTGCTCACCCGCGACAACGCGAACGCGGTGCGCGCGCGCCTCATCATCGAGGGCGCCAACGGCCCCACCCAGCCGGAAGCGGACGAAATCTTCGAGAAGCGCGGCATCTTCGTGGTGCCGGACGTGCTCGCCAGCTCCGGTGGCGTCACGGTGAGCTACTTCGAGTGGGTGCAGAACCTCCAGCACCTGTCCTGGGAAGAGGACCGCGTCAACGCGGAGCTGGAGAAGACGATGAAGGAGGCCTACGAGCGCGTGGCGCAGATTGCCCGCTCGCGAAAGGTCTCCATGCGGACGGCGGCCTACATCCTCGCCATCGGCCGGGTGGGCAAGGCCACCGTGCTGCGCGGCATCTGACGCGCGCGGGCGTGCTCGTCCGTCCTCCCGCCGGGCGAGCCTGCCGCATCGCGGCAACCCGGGAGGGCGGGCACTCCGGTGCCGACTGTCCCTTCCGCCCGGGGCGCGCTTCCGCTACACGCGCACGCTCATGGTCACCCTCCAGGACATCCTCGCCGCGCGGGAGCGTCTGCGCGACGCCATCCGCCCCACGCCCTGCCCCGCCTCGGACTACTTCACCGAGCGGACGGAGTGCGCGGCGGTGTACTTCAAGCTGGAGAACCTCCAGCGCACGGGCGCCTTCAAGGAGCGCGGCGCGCTCAACAAGCTGCTGACGCTGACGCCGGAGGAGCGAAAGCGCGGGGTCATCGCCGCGTCGGCCGGCAACCACGCGCAGGGGGTCGCCTACCACGCGCGTCGGTTGGGGGTGAAGGCCACCATCGTCATGCCGGAGCGCACGCCGCTCATCAAGGTGTCGCGCACGCGGGATGAGTACGGCGCGCGCGTGGTGCTCAAGGGCTCCAACTACGACGAGGCCTACGCGGAGGCGCTGCGAATCCAGCAGGAGGAAGGGCTCGTCTTCGTGCACCCGTTCAATGACGCGCATGTCATCGCGGGCCAGGGGACGCTGGGGCTGGAGCTCCTGGAGCAGTGGCCGGACGTGGAGGTGGTGCTGGTGCCCATTGGCGGAGGCGGGCTCATCTCCGGCGTGGCGTGCGCGCTGAAGGAGAGCAAGCCGGGCATCATTATCGTGGGCGTGCAGACGTCCACCATCGACAGCATGAAGGCGTCGATTGAAGCCGGGAAGCTGGTGGAGCTGCCCGCCGCGGGCACCACCATCGCGGATGGCATCGCCGTGAAGAAGGTGGGGGAGCTCACCTTCCCCATGGTGCGTAAGTACGTGGACGCGGTGGTGTCGGTGGACGAGGAGGAGATCGCCGCCGCCATCCTCACGCTGCTGGAGCAGGAGAAGAGCGTGGTGGAGGGCGCGGGCGCGGTGGGCGTGGCGGCGGTGCTCAATGGCCGCGTCCCCCAGGCCAAGGGCAAGCGCACCGCCATCGTCCTGAGCGGCGGCAACATCGACATGAACGTCATCAGCCGCATCATCGAGCGCGGACTGGTGAAGGCCGGACGCCTGGTCCAGCTCGAGGTGCGGCTGCCGGACAGGCCTGGGATGCTCGCGCGGCTGACCTCGCGCATCGCCGACCTGAGGGCCAACGTGGTGGACCTCCACCACGAGCGCGCCTTCTCGAAGGCGGGGCTGGGCGAGGCCATGGTGGAGGTGACGCTGGAGACGACGGGCCCGGCCCACATCCGCGAGTTGGAGCAAGCCCTGGAGGAGCTGGGCTGGCAGGTGGCCCGCAAGTAGCTGGGGTCTTGCGCGCACGCGGCGGGGCTCGGCCATACTGGGGACATGCGTTTCCTGTTCGTCGCGCTCCTGCTCGCCACCACGCCGCAAACGCCCGCCCAGAAGGCGAAAGAACTCTCCGGACAGAAGTCCTGGGAGGAGCTGTACCTGGCCTTCTCGTCAGGGGATGCGAAGGCGGTTCCGGCGGAGCAGCGGGCCACGGTCTCCGGCGCGCTGGTCAAGGGCTGCCAGGCGCTGATGAAGGACGACACGGTGATGGCGTACTCGATGGGAGAGCGCGCCATCCTGTACGAGGAGTCCGCGCCGGCCATCCGCTGCCTGGCGAGCGCCGCGCGCAAGACGGAGCAGCGGGCAGCGGCCGAGTCCGCCCTGGTGAAGGGCGTGACGCTCTTCCCCAAGGACGGGAGCTTCCCGCTGGAGCTCGGCAAGCTGCTGCTGGAGGAGCAGGACTTCGTGGGCGCCCAGGCGGCGTTCGAGAAGGTGCCTCCCCGCGCGAAGGAGTCGGCCGAGGCCAAACGACTGCTCCAGAAGGCCCGCCAGCAGACACTTCAGGAAGACGCGGCCCGGTCCGAGGCCACGCGCATCTCCCGGCGCCTTGGAAGTTCCGCCCCTCAGCCCGGGCAGACACGTCCCGCGAGCGCGATGGGGGGCGAGGAGGCCTCCGTCGTGTCACTGGAGACGCGGCCGGGGATGAGCATCCGGGGGCCCAAGCTCGGCTTCGAGTCCGGGGTGGACGCCAGGGGCATGCGGGTGCGTTCCAACAGCCGGTTCGTCATCAGCTACTTCAACAATGATCGCGACTTCGGCCAACGTGCTGACTACGAGGGGCACATCGTCGAGATTCTCAGCGATGCCTACCACTTCACCCGAGGCGTCCTGGGCGAGGCACGCGAGACCCCCGTGTCCGTCGTGCTCTACACCGGCCAGGAGTTCGCGACGGCCTTCGGTCCGCGCGTGGCGAGGGTCGTGGCTGGGAAGTATTTCGAGAACGCCATCGCCATCAACAACGCCAAGGAGCTGACGAAGGAGACCAAGGCCACCATCATCCACGAGTACGTCCATGCCACGGTCGCCGACATCTGCGGAGGGGGCGACGGCGACATGGTCCGCCTTCCCCTCTGGTACAACGAGGGGCTTTCCATGTTCGTGGAGTGGAAGTACCTGGACGTCCCGGGCCCCGACCTGGAGATGGTGGATCAGATGCGGACGGTGCTCGCCGACCCAGCCCTGTCCCTCATCAGCGTCAAGCAGATGATGAAGGTCTCCCCGATCAACACCCCCAGCGCGACCATGGCGTATGCCATCTCCGGAATGGCGGTCCAGGAGCTGATGCGCCGGGAGGGCGCCCACCGCCTGCTGACCCTCACCCGGGATGTGTGCAAGCGGCAGGTGCCCTTCGAGGCGGCGCTGAAGACCCACTATGGAATGACCCTGGAAGACCTCGATTCGGAGATCGAGAAGATCGTCCGGCAGAGGTAGCGGCCGGGCAAGCTTGGTCCATTTGGTTTACCCCTCCCCGGGAGTCTCCTACACTCGCAGCCCCCCCCATTTGCGCTGCGACGGTAACCGGGCAGTCCGCCGTCCGCAGCAAGGTGACGGATGTCGGACACGCGTGCAGCAATGAGAGAATTTCGCTTCCTCGACGAGAAGCGGAAGCTGGGCAGCCTGTCTCCCGTGGAGGAGGCGCGCTGGGGAGAGCTGCGTGGCCTCCTCGGCATCCAGGACACCCCCGCGTCCGACGCTTCCACCTGGCAGCAGCAGGAGGCGGCGCCCCAGGGCTACTACGCCGCTGATGGCCAGTGGTACGCCTACCCCGCTGGCTACGAGCAGCAGCCCCAGGGCTACTACGCCGCTGATGGCCAGTGGTACGCCTACCCCGCTGGCTACGAGCAGCAGCCCCAGGGCTACTACGGCGCCGACGGCCAGTGGTACGCCTACCCCGCCCAGGGCTACGACCCGAACCAGGGTTACGATCCGAATCAGGGTTACGCGCAGCCGGGCTACGACCCGAACCAGGCCTACGACCCGAATCAGGCCTATGCGCAGCAGCAGGGCTACGACCCGAATCAGGGTTACGCGCAGCAGGGTTACGATCCGAATCAGGCCTACGCGCAGCAGCAAGGCTACGACCCGAACCAGGGTTACGCACAGCAGGGCTACGACCCGAACCAGGCCTACGCGCAGCAGCAGGGTTACGATCCGAATCAGGCCTACGCGCAGCAGCAGGGGTATGATCCGAACCAGGGCTGGCCCGCCGCCGAGCCTCAAGAGGCCCAGGCCACCGACCCCGCGCAGCAGTCCTACTACGCGGGCTACGAGCAGCCGGCCCAGGCCCCCTACACGCCTCCCGCCCCGGAGCCGGAGAACCTGGCCCTCAGCGCGGACGACATCGACATCCCCGCCCTGAGTGAGCCGGCCCCGTGGATGGCCCCGAGTCCCACGCCCCCTGCTGGCGCGCCGACCGTGGCCACGTCCGACGCCTCGTCGTTCGAGGACGTGCTGGAGGTCTCGGAAACGGATGTGCCCACCACGGACGCATTCGAGGACGCCACTGACGACCTCGAGAGCGGACAGCCGCCGCTGAGCCACCAGGACGTCGCGCCGAGCGAGGCATCACAGCTGGCCGCGGAAGAGGACTTCGGAGAGCTCGACACGCAGGTGGAGCAGGCCGCTCCGCGACGTGAGCCGGAGACCTCGCTCGAGTCGTCCTTCGCCGACCTCTCCCTGGAGGTCGAATCGGCCGAGGAGCCCTCGACGTCCTCCCTCCTCGCGGCACAGCCTTCCGAGGAAACGACGCTCACCGCCTCCGAGTCCGAGGTGGAGGTTCCCTCCTCGGAGGTCGAACTGCTCGACGCGACAGCGGACAGCGAGCCGATGCTGGCCGAGGAACAGGCCCCTTCGTCCCTCGACGAAGCCTGGGCCTCCGCGCCCCTGGCCGTGGACCCGATGGAGTCGTCCGCGACGGACCTCGCCGACGCCAATGACGTCATCGACGTCGGGGCGATGGAGAACGCCGAACCCATGTCGCTCGACTCGAGCGATGTGACGGAGGAGCTTTCGGCGAGCGACGCTGCCGCGCACGACGCGGGAGCTGACCTGGACTTCGCCGCCCAGGACACGGGCATCTTGAGCGACTCGGCCTACGAGTCGTCCGAGGACCCTGGCGTGGGCGAGTCCACCTTCGCGCCGCGGGATGCTGGCACCGAGGATTCCACGGCGGCGGCTCACGATGCCGCTGGCGCGGAGATTTCGCTCGATGCGTCCGACATGCTCGAGCCCGCTTCGGCGGAAGAGTTCGCGGCATCGGCTCCGGAGTCGCATGCCGGGGAGCTGTCTCTCGACGCGACTTCAAGCAGCTGGGACGCCTCGCCGTCGGTAGAGAGCGCACAGGGAGACTCCGACGTCGCCACTTCGCCCGCCGTCGAGGAGATTGCGCTCGATGGCGGTGATGTGAGCACCGAAGGAGCGTCCGAGGACTTCCTCTCCGCCGAGCCGGTGAGCACCGAGGAAGTGAGCGCCACACCCTTCGAGGAGACGGCGGCTCAGGGTGAGCCCCCTACCTTCGAGGTGGGGGACCTTGGCGTGGAGGCGGAAGCCTCGTCTGCCGTGGAGTCGCCCTTCAGCACGGACACGGTGCCTTCACTGGAGCTTCGCGCTGTGCAGGTCGGGCCCGATCTCCAGGCCGACACCATCGCGGTCGACACCGACGCGGCGACCGACTTCACGGGGACAGCGGCGTCGCTCAGTGCTGCGGCTTCGCAGGATGGATTCGACCTGAGCGGCAATCCCGAGGAGGCCGTGCCTCTCGCGAGCGCTGGCGAGTTCCTTGAGCCTGGGCAGTTCTCGACCTCGGATGAGCGAGGACTGGACCTTCCGGCCGACGCTTCCGGCGAGGCCGAATGGGGCACTCAGTCGGGTGACCTGGAGCCCCTGGCGAGCAGCGCGAGCCTCGCTTCGGAGCATGTCGGGGCGACGGAAGAGGGCGCGCCCATCGAGCTGCAACCCGAGTGGGTGTCCTCCGACGCGTCCACGGGGGACTCCGCCACGGCGAGTTCCGAGGGCATCGAACTCCAATCCGAATGGGCTGCCGCATCCACCGAGGCCGAGCAAGGCAATGCCGAGCAGGCCTGGGCAGCGCCGACGGAACTCGCGCCCGAGGCCGCTCAGTCGGAGTGGTCGACGACCGAGGCACAGCCCGAGTGGGCCGCGACGGAGGAACTCCCCGCCGACGCCGTCCAGACCGAGTGGTCCGCGGAGACCACGGGCGAGGCTACGTCCAACGCCACGCAGCAGTGGTCCACGGAGTCCACGGGTGAGCCGGTTGCCACGGCCCAGCCTGAGTGGGCAGCCACGACCGAAGAGCTCGCACCCGACGCCGTCCAGGCGGAATGGGCCACGACGGAGACTCCGGGAGAGCACGCCGCCTCGACGGAAGCACAGCCGGAGTGGGCCGCGACGGAGGAACTCCCCGCCGACGCAGTCCAGACCGAGTGGTCTGCATCCACGGGCGAGGTAGTCACCGCCACCGCGCAGCCGGAGTGGGCCGCGACGGAGGAACTCCCCGCCGACGCGGTCCAGGCTGAGTGGGCCACCACGGACGCAGCCGGCACTCCCGCGTCGCAGGCCGAGTGGGCCACCACGGAAGAACTCCCCGCCGACGCGGTCCAGACCGACTGGTCCGCCACCACGGGCGACGCAGCCACCGCCACCGCTCAGCCCGAGTGGGCCACCCCAGAGGAACTCCCCTCCGACGCGGTCCAGACCGAGTGGTCTGCAGCAACAAGCGACGCAGCCACCGCCACTGCACAGCCCGAGTGGGCCGCGACCGAGGAACTCCCCGCCGACGCTGTCCAGGCCGAATGGGCCACCACGGACGCAACTGGCACTCCCGCTCCGCAGCCCGAGTGGGCCGCGACGGAAGAACTCCCCGCCGACGCTGTCCAGGCCGAGTGGTCCGCCTCCACGGGCGATGCAGCCACCGCCACCGCTCAGCCCGAGTGGGCCGCGACGGAGGAACTCCCCGCCGACGCTGTCCAGACTGAGTGGGCCACCTCCCCTGGCGAAGCCGCCCCTGCTCAGCCCGAATGGGCCGCCACGGAAGAACTCCCCGCCGACGCAGTCCAGGCCGAGTGGGCCACTGCTCCTGGCGAAGCCGCCCCTGCTCAGCCTGAGTGGGCCGCGACGGAAGAACTCCCCGCCGACGCAGTCCAGACCGAATGGTCCGCCACCACCGGCGACGCAGCCACCGCCACCGCTCAGCCTGAGTGGGCCGCGACGGAAGAACTCCCCGCCGACGCGGTCCAGACCGAATGGTCCGCCACCACGAGTGACGCAGCAGTTGCCACCGCTCAGCCCGAGTGGGCCGCGGCGGAGGAACTCCCCGCCGACGCCGTCCAGGCCGAGTGGGCCACCACGGAAACCGGCACTCCCGCCGCGCAGCCCGAGTGGGCCGCGACCGAGGAACTCCCCGCCGACGCAGTCCAGACCGAGTGGGCCGCAGCTACGGGCGAGGTAGCCACCGCCACCGCTCAGCCCGAGTGGGCCGCCACGGAAGAACTCCCCGCCGACGCGGTCCAGACCGAGTGGGCCACCTCCACTGGCGAAGCCGCCCCTGCGCAGCCCGAATGGGCCACGACGGAAGAACTCCCCGCCGACGCGGTCCAGACGGAGTGGGCCACCACGGACGCAACCGGCACTCCCGCGCCGCAGCCCGAGTGGGCCACGACGGAAGAGCTCCCCGCCGACGCAGTCCAGGCCGAGTGGGCCACCACGGACGCAACCGGCACTCCCGCGCCGCAGCCCGAGTGGGCCACGACGGAAGAGCTCCCCGCCGACGCAGTCCAGGCCGAGTGGTCCACCTCTCCTGGCGAAGCCACCCCTGCTCAGCCTGAGTGGGTCGTGACGGAGGAACTCCCCGCCGACGCAGTCCAGACCGAGTGGTCCGCAGCCACCGGCGACGCAGCGGTTGCCACCGCGCAGCCCGAGTGGGCCGCCACGACGGAAGAGATTGCGCCCGAAGCGGTGCAGACCGAGTGGTCCACCTCCACGGGCGACGCAGCCACCGCCACCGCACAGCCCAAGTGGGCCGCCACGGAAGAGCTCCCCGCCGACGCGGTCCAGACCGACTGGTCCGCGTCCACGGGTGACACCGCCACCGCCACCGCGCAGCCTGAATGGGCCGCGATGGAGGAGCTAGCGCCCGACGCTGTTCAAGCAGAGTGGGCCGCGGAGTCCACCGGTGAGCCGGTTGCCACGGCCCAGCCTGAGTGGGCGGCCACGACCGAAGAGCTCGCACCCGACGCCGTCCAGGCCGAATGGGCCACGACGGAGACTCCGGGAGAGCACGCCGCCTCGACGGAAGCACAAGCCGAGTGGGCCGCGACGGAGGAACTCCCCGCCGACGCCGTCCAGACCGACTGGTCTGCATCCACGGGCGAGGTAGCCACCGCCACCGCTCAGCCTGAGTGGGCCGCGACGGAGGAACTCCCCGCCGACGCCGTCCAGGCTGAGTGGGCCACCACGGACGCAGCCGGCACTCCCGCGTCGCAGTCCGAGTGGGCCTCCACGGAAGAACTCCCCGCCGACGCGGTCCAGGCCGAGTGGTCTGGAACCCCGGAGGAAGTGGCCCCCGCGCAGGCCGAGTGGTCCGCGCCCGGCACGCAACACTCGTCCGCCTGGAACACGGCCGAAGCCGCTCCCGTCGAACTCCAACCCGAGTGGGTCTCAGCGGAGCCCGAGCCCACCGCCGAGTGGTCCGAGCAGCAGCCCGTCCCCCAGTCCGAGTGGAGCGGCTCTCCCGACTCCGCCACTCCGACCTCGACGTGGGACAGTGAGCAAACCGCCCACGAAGGCCACTACGCCGAGGCCACCGCCCAACAGACCGAGTGGAGCAACGCGTCCGTCGACGTGGAGCCCATGGTCGAGCTGTCCTCCGAGGACGCGCTCCCCACCGAGCAGGTCCAAACCGAGGACGCCTCCTGGTCCGAGGAGTCCCCTCCCCCGGCCACCACGCCTTGGCAGGCCCAGGACGCGCATCCGTTCGGCGCCCCGGTGAACGACTTCTCCTCCTCCGAGTCCGGCCTCGACACGCCGCCCGCGCCCCTCGAAGAGGAGGAGGTCCCCGTCGAACTCGAGCAGGACCTCGCCGAAATCGAACTGGTGGAAGAGGCCGTCGAACCGCCCGAGGACACGCCTCCACTCGCCGCCACCGCCGTGGCCGCGGCGGCGCTGAGCTCCGCGCTCAGAAGCCCCGCACCGGCCCAGCCGAATCCCTACACGGCCAGCGCGCTCCCCGCCGCGAGGGCCTCCGCGTCCCTGGCCGAGCGCACGCAGACACTCGCCGCCTCACGGGAGCCGCTCTTCGCGGTCACCCCGCCGATGCACACCGAGCCCATCACCTCGTTCATCGAAGGTGAGCATCGCGTCATCATCCACACCGTCGAAGGACAGGTGAAGCGCGGCACCATCCGCGACGCGGACCTGCTCGATGAGGTCATCTCCCTGGAGCAGCAGAGCGGCTACGCGCCGGAGCAGATTCCCGGCAAGCGCGTGAAGGCCATCTTCTTCATGCTCGCCGCGGGCGCGCGTCAGCCCCAGGCCGAGGGTCAGAAGATTCGCGTCACCTTCAACGACGGACGCCAGGTCGCCGGCTTCTCGCAGGACTTCAAGGGAACGACGCCCGGCTTCTTCGTCGTCCCCGCGGACCAGCGCACCAACACCGCCCGCATCTTCATCTACCGCTCCAGCGTGCAGGCCGTCGCCGAGGGCTGAGCGCCACGGCAGGCACGCGGCACACCCTGAAACGACAGAGGGGCCCCCACCACCGTGGGAGCCCCTCTTTCATTCAGCGTCGATGAACGAAGCGACGACTACTTCTTCGCCGGGGCAGGAGCCGCGGCGTCCGCCTTCTTCGTCAGGGCCAGGTCCAGGTTCACGGTGACTTCCTCACCGACCGCCACGCCGCCCGTCTCCAGCGCCTGGTTGTAGGTCAGGCCGAAGTCCTTGCGGTTCAGCTTCGTGGTGGCCTCCACGCCCGTGCGGGTGTTGCCCCAGGGGTCCTTCGACTCCTTCGTCGGGCCCGTGACGTCCAGGACGACGGGCTTGGTGACGCCGTGCATGGTCAGGTTGCCGGTGACCTTCAGCTTGCCCTCGCCCGCCTTCTCCACCTTCGTGGACTTGAAGGTGATGGTCGGGAACTTCGCCGTGTCGAAGAAGTCCGGCGCCTTCAGGTGCTCATCGCGCTTGGCGTTGTTCGTGTTGATGGTCGTCGCGTCGATGGTGGCCTCGACGGTGGACTTGGTGATGTCCTTGTCGTCCAGGTTGATGGTGCCCTTCACGTTGCCGAAGGAGCCCTTCACGTTCGTCACCATCATGTGCTTCACGGAGAACTCGGCGCCGGAGTGGGCCGTGTCAACGTCCCACGTGGAAGCCAGGGCGAGGGACGGCAGGGCCACCAGCAGGGCAATCGCGCTCTTCAGGGTCGTCTTCATAGGGGTGTGCTCCTCGATGAACTACGGGTTCAGGCGCGCAGCGCGAAGCTGCGCATGGACAAGGTTCCGTGATGGAAGCCCTCGAAAACTGAAGTGAGACGGTCTTCGGGGAGGGCCGCTCCGAGGACGAAGTACAGCGGCAACAAATGCTCGGCTCTCGGATGCGCGAGCCTCGCATTCGGTGCATCCAACCATGACTGGAGGCCCACGAAATCCCGCGCCTCCAGCTTCTGCGCCACCCAGGTGTCGAAGGACTGCGCCCACGGCTCCGGGGACGCATCCTTCTGATGGAAATTCACACGGCGCAGGTTGTGGACGATGCCACCACTTCCCATCAACAGCACGCCTTCGGCGCGCAGCGGGCGCAAGGCCTCGCCCATCTTCGCCACGTCCGCCGCGCTCGCGCCCAGCGGCATCGACACCTGCACCACCGGCAACGTTGCCTGTGGAAACGTATGAAGCAGCGGTACCCACGCACCGTGGTCCAGGCCGCGCTCCATATCCGCGACGGCCTTCAGCCCCGCCGCGCCCAACCGGGCCACCACGTCGGACGCCACGTCCGGCGCGCCCGGCGCCGCGTACCGCAGCCGGTACAGCGCCTCCGGAAAGCCAGAGAAGTCATAGACGAGCGGAGGCTTCGCGCTCGCGGTGACGCGCACCTCGCCCGGCGTCTCCCAGTGCGCGGACACCACGACGACGGCCCGCGCCGTCGCCACGCTGTCGCCAAAGGTCTTCAGCGCGCGCGGATACGCATCCGCGTCCAGCGCCACCATGGGCGAACCGTGCGACACGAAGAGCGCGGCAGCCCGCCCGCCCTTCGAGCCAGCGCCCAGGACGCCCGCCACGCCGGCCGCCGCGCCCTGCAAGACCTCCCGCCTGTCCAGTCCGTCTCCCATGATGGGGGCCTTCTACTGCAACCCCAGGACCAGGGCCCAGCTCATTCCAACCCCTTGAAATAACGACTTCTCAACATCCTTGCGTGCGCGGAGCCTCTCAAAACGATAGAGAGAGACATCACTTTGGAAGGGAGCGGGACACCGTGGCGGGGCCATTCGACGCGTTGGAGCTGGGGGAGCTGCTGTCCTTCGAGCCGGGGGGCGGACTCATCCACTTCGCGGGGCAGCGGGTGCTCCTCATGGACCCGGTGGCGCTGGGGCTGTTGCGCAAGGAGCTGGTGGAGCTGATGGGGGTGACGGCCGCGCGCGGCATCTTCACGCGGCTGGGCTACGCGCACGGCTGGCGCACCGCGGAGGCGATGAAGGGCGCGGTGCCGTGGAAGGACGAATCGCTGTGGCGCCGCGCGGGCGGACGGCTGCACACGCTGCAGGGGCAGGTGCGGGTGGAGCGAGTGGAGCGCAAGCCCGAGGAGGGCCCGGAGCCCTTCGCCGAGGCGCAGTGGCGCGACTCGTATGAAGCCGAGCAGCACCTGCTGCACCTGGGCCGCGCGGACCATCCAGTGTGCTGGAGCCTCACCGGCTTCGCGTCCGGCTACATGAGCTACGTCAACGGGCGGGAAATCTACTGCACGGAGGTGCGCTGCGTGGGCCAGGGGGACGCGGCGTGCCACATCGTCGGCCGTCCTTCCGAGGAGTGGAGCACCGAGTGCAAGGAGGTGCTGCGCTTCTATGAGACGCAGTGCATGGAGGGCGTGCTGGGCCAGGTGACGGACGCGCTGAAGCAGGCCGAGCGCAAGCTGCGCGCGAAGCGGCAGTCGCTGGCGCGCGCGGGCGTGACGGAGGACCCGGCGGGCATGGTGGCGCGCGCGGAGGCCATGCTGCGCGTCATCAACCTGGGGCGCCGCGCGGCGAAGGTGGACTCCACGGTGCTCGTCACCGGAGAGAGCGGCGTGGGCAAGGAGCGCATCGCCCGCCTCATCCACGACGAGTCCACGCGCGCGCACAAGGCCTTCATCGCCGTCAACTGCGCGGCCGTCACGGAGAGCCTGCTGGAGAGTGAGCTGTTCGGCCATGCGCGCGGCGCCTTCACCGGCGCGACGAACGACAGGCCCGGACTCTTCGAGGCCGCGCACGGCGGCACCCTCTTCCTGGACGAGGTGGGCGAGGTGCCGGCCTCCATGCAGGCCAAGCTTTTGCGCGCGCTCCAGGAGAAGGAAGTCCGGCGCGTGGGCGAGAACACCAGCCGCAAGGTGGACGTGCGCGTGGTGGCCGCCACCAACCGCGACTTGAGCGAGGAGGTGCGCACGGGCCGCTTCCGCCAGGACCTCTACTACCGCCTGCGCGTCATCGAGCTGCGCATCCCTCCGCTGCGTGAGCGGCGCGAGGACATCCTGCCCCTGGCCCGGCTGCTGCTCGCCGAGGCCGCGGAGCGCCTGGGCCGCAAGGTGTCCGGACTCGCGCCCGACGCGGCGGACCAGCTTTTGCGCTACGACTGGCCGGGCAACGTGCGCGAGCTGGGCAACGCGCTGGAGCGCGCGGTGGCCCTGTGCGAGGGCAGCCGCGTGGAGCGCGATGACCTGCCCGAGGAAGTGCGCGCCGCGCCGCCCAGCCTCATCCCCGCCGGCAACCCGCGCCGGCTCGAGGACATGGAGAAGGACTACATCCTCGCGGTGCTGGCGCAGAACGCGGGCAACCGGGCGCGCACCGCCGAGCAGCTCGACATCGGCGTGGCCACGCTCTACCGGAAGCTCAAGCAGTACGGCCACCCGGAGGCGGCCCACTGAGGCACGGCACGACGGGGGTCAGTTGAGGAACTGATCCCGGTCCGGCCGGTCCTTGTCCTTGGGCACCACGTTCAGGTGCTTGGACCTGCCTCGCAGCTGACGCTGCAGGCGCCAGTGCTGGAAGTGCAGCATGAACCGCTTGGGGCTGGCGCCGCGCACGTAGGCGAACACCAGCACCATCGCGATGACGTGCGGCAGCTGGCTGGCCAGGCCCGCCGTGAGGATGCGCAGCACGACGAAGCCCGCGCCAATGCCGGCGAACGCGTTGCCCGACAGCGGGATGCCCCAGAAGTTCGTCTGCCCCCGGCCCATCGACAGGCCGTAGGCGACCCAGAGCACCGTGCCCATCACCCAGCCGCCCTGGTACCCCATGGGCAGCGGCATGAAGAGGCCCACCACGCCAAGCACGTAGCCCGCGAGCGCCGTGCAGCCCACCGCCACCATGAGCAGCCGCTTCGAGCCCCAGGAGCTCTCCAGCGAGCCGCCAATGCTCCACAGCAGCAGCGCTCCGAAGAGGATGCTGATGGGCTCGCTCTCGATGAAGCCGTAGGTGAGCGGCTGCCAGAGGAAGAGGTTGCCGAAGACGGTGTTGGGCGACAGCAGCAGCAACACGCCCTGCGTGGACCCCTGGTAGCGCAGCAGCAGGTACAGGACGGACCCCGCGACCAACCCCACCGCCAGCTTGGACGACATGGACTCCAGACCGGGCAGGCCCCAGCCTCCGCCACCCCTGCCGCCGAAGCTGCGCATCGGTCGCATTCAATCCTCCACTACGGGCTCAACAGCCGACCAAAGGTGGTGGAACCCTCTCCGCTTCGCAACCCCAAACGACGAAGGGCGCCCCACCCGGTCCCGGGAGAGCGCCCTCGCACATCGACTCCGCGCGTTGCTGGCCGACGAGTCAGGCCTTCGCGCGGTAGAAAATCGTGATGGTCAGACAGTGGAACTCCTTGTCCGAGGACTGGGTCACCACCTTGTCCACCACGTCGACGTTGTTCAAATTCTCCTTGAGCCACTTGGTGATGTTCTCACCCATGTTCTCGCGATCACGCGCGAGCGTGGTGGAGAACACCTTGACTCCCGTGAAGCTCGTAACGCCCATTCCGACCCTCGTCTCAAGTCTCAAGCTGAGATTCTGGACGTTTACCCCGAGACGATTCCGCTATCAAGAAACGGGCCCGATTTACCGGCCTCGGGCGAATTTGGGCCACCCAGGCCCGGCCCCACGTCCAGGGGCACATCTCCCACAGTCGCGCAGCCGACACCGGCGCTTTGCGGGCCAGGAGCCTCGCGCGTCCACTGACGCGAGGCCCCAGGAAGTTCACCGCCCCGCGGCGGCCCTGCGGCTCTGGCAGGAGACCTCGTCCTTGCAGGCCGGGCCAATGCCTTCCGGGTGGGCGGTGAGCGGCGTCTTGTCGCTCTCCTCCACGCCGCACACCACGCACTTGCGCTTGCGGTTGCGGCGCTCCGCGCGGCGCTGCTCGGCGATGGCCTTGGCCCGCTCACGGGCCGTCTTCGCGTCCACCTCGTTGCTCATCTCGCGTCCCGGTTGGAAGTCGTGTGCAGGCATCAGAGCGCCTCGACCAGCACCGCGATGCCCTGGCCGCCGCCAATGCAGGCGGAGCCGATACCATAGCGTCCACCACGGCGCTTGAGCTCATAGACGAGCGTGGTGGTGATGCGCGCGCCAGAAGCGCCCAGCGGGTGCCCCACGGCGATGGCGCCGCCATTGACGTTGGTCTGCTCGCGCGGCAGGCCCAGCTCCTTCTCCACCGCCAGGTACTGCGGCGCGAAGGCCTCGTTCACCTCGAACAGGTCCACGTCGGCGAGCTTCGCCTGCGCGCGCTCCAGCAACTGGCGGATGGCGGGCGCGGGGCCAATGCCCATCACCTTGGGGTCGCACCCGGACACGCCCCAGTTCACCAGCCGGGCGATGGGCTTCAGGCCGTGCTTCTCCACGAAGCTCCGCGTGGCCATCACCATGCTGCCCGCGCCGTCGCAGATGCCGCTGGCGGCGCCCGCGTGCACCACGCCGTCCTTCTTGAAGACCTTGGGCAGCTTGCGCAGCCCCTCCACCGTCGTCTCCGGACGGTTGTGCTCGTCCTTGGCGAAGACGGTGTCGCCCTTCTTGCCCTTGAGCGTCACGGGCGCGATTTCGTCCTGGAAGCGGCCCGCCTCCTGGGCTGCGGCGAAGCGCTTCTGGGTGAGCACCGCGTACTCGTCCACCTGCTCCTGCGTGAGCGAGTAGTCCATCGCGAGCTGTTCGGCCGTCATGGCCATGGGCTGGCCGGTGTAGCTGTCCGTCAGCGCCGTCCAGAGCATGTCCTCCAGATTGCCCTTGCCCAGGGGCAGGCCCCAGCGCGCGCCCCGGATGACGTGGGGCGCCTGGCTCATGGACTCGGTGCCACCGGCGAGCACGCAGCTCGCCTGCTCGGTGAGCATCAGCTCCGCGGCGGTGGTGAAGGCCTGGAAGCCGGAGCCACACAGCCGGTTGACGCCCAGCGCGGGCACGGCGATGGGCACGCCCGTGCGCAGGCCCACGTGGCGGGGCAGATAGATGGCATCCGCGCTCGTCTGCACCACGTTGCCGTACACGACGTGCTGCACGAGCTCCGGGGACACCTTCGCCTGGGCGAAGGCGGCCTTCGCCGATTCCACGGCGAGGTCGGTGGCGCTGAGGTCCTTCAGGCTGCCGCCATAGGTCCCGAACGGGGTGCGCTTGCCGGAAAGAAAGAAGATTTCCTCGGTCTTGGACACGCTCTTCATGGTGCTCGTCTACCTACTCTCAAGGGGCGCGCGGTGCACGCGCGCAGTGACGGGGTGGCGGGGATTCAGGACGCGCGCCGCCCCAGGAAGGCGCTGGCGACGATGGCAAGCGCCATCACCGTCCACAACAGCCCTTGCAGGTTCTGCCGACGTATCTCCTTCCGGCCGAGCCCGCGGTACCAGGAACGCCCGGCCTCCACCCGACCTTCCCAGGAGAAGTCCCCGGCGGGCGTGACGCCCTCCATGCGGCGCAGGTGGGCGCGCAGCAGGCGCTCGGGCGAAGCGTCCGCCAGTGAACCGCTCCGGTACACCCCGGGGACGTCCAGGGCGGGGCGGCGATAACCGGCGGTGATGACGAAGCCTTCCGGCGCCAGGGGGGTGAGGAAGTAGAGCCGGGGCTCGCCGTCCGGGGTCTGGTAGATGGTGGCGAAGACCCGCTCGACGGGGTGTGCCCAGTCGTAGGAGAGCGTGGCCTTCCGCAGGCGGGGCTTCTCCTCGTGACTGCCGAGCGCCACGAAGCCCAGGCCCTGGAGCTGGATGGCCAGTTGGGCCAGCTCCAAGGGGATGTCCATCTGGTCGGCCGGGGCCTCCGGCTCCACGCGGACGCTGTGGGGGAACAGGAAGAGGATGGCGCGCCAGAAGTTGAGCGCCAGCAGGACGATGGCGAGCACGAGGCCAGCGACGACGATGCCCAGCTCGGCGAGAACGTTCATGCGGTGAGCACCTGGGAACGTGGCGGGCGACCAACGGCCCATCCACCCGGGGCACCCTAGCGGAAACCGGCGCTCCCAGGGCCCCCCTTCAGCGTCGGGACGCGGTGGCCGGCAAATCCCTCCACCGGGCCAGGTCCACCGACGCCAGCGGGTCCTCGCCCCGGAGGAAGCGCTCCAGGTGGCCCAGCGAGTCCACGCCGAAGAACAGCTCCCCGTCCGCGAAGATGGTGGGCACGCCGAACGCGCCCGCGGCGATGGCCTCGTCCGTGTTCCGGCGCACACGGTCCTTGATGTCCTGCCGCTGGGCGGCGGCGAGCAGCGAGGGGGCGTCCAGCCCGGCGGCCTGGATGGCCACGGCCACCTGCTCGGGCGACTCGGCGCCCTTCCCTCCGCCCCAGACCTCCGCGTAGAGGGCGGACACCAGCCGGCCGCGCGCCTCCAGGTCGTCCACCGCGGCCGTCACGCGCAGGGGGAGCAGCGGGACGAAGGGGTGCGTGGGGGGTGGACCGAAGGGTACGCCCAGTTCGTGAGCGATGCGGAAGGTGTGCTTGAAGACGTAGCCACGCTTGGCGGGAACCTCGGCCGGGCCGATGTTGCCGGTGGCGTTGAGCACGGCGGCGAGCAGCACCGGCACGGGCTCCACCACGCGACCATGGCGGGCGGCGAGCGCGGGCATGCGCGTCCACGCGAGATAGGCGTAGGGAGACAGGTAGTCGAAACAGAAGCGCAGGGGTGCGAGGGCCATGGGCGGAACTCTAACGCCCTCGCGCACCGCGTTCTCGGGGGGGCCTGGCGGGAAGAGGGACTCTCGAGTGCGCCTCGGGGTCCTCGAACACCTCACACATGGGGGAGGGCTCACGCACCAACGCGGGAGTTCCCTTAGGCGCACCGTGTCGCCTCCGCGCTGAAGCGCGCTCGAAGGCGGCGTCGCCTCGACCCACGTTCAGGCGCTCTGCCGGGACTCCGCGCTCCGCTGGAGCGCCCCTCGCAGCGACGTCGCCTCGACCCGCGCTCAGGGCGCTCTGCCGGGACTCCGCGCTCCGCTGGAGCGCCCCTCGCAGCGACGTCGCCTCGACCCGCGTTCAGGCGCTCTGCCGGGACTCCGCGCTCCGCTGGAGCGCACCTCGCAGCGACGTCGCCTGCGCGAGCAGGTTGGACGCCCGCGCCTCCGTGAAGGCCGATTCCGCCGCCTCCAGCTCCACGACGGCCGCGTCCGCGGACACCGCACGCTCCGCGAGCGCCAGATGCACCAGCCCCACCTGCAGCACGTTGCCCGTCAGCTCCGCCAGCGCCAGCGCACGACGCAGGTGCGTGAACCCTTCCTCGCCCGGCAGCAGCACGGCCATCGCGCGCCGCGCCAGCACTTCATCCCAGGGATTCGCCAGCACCGGGTCCACCGCGCGGGAGAGCGCCGTCTGTGCCGCCTCGCGCGCGGCCTCCAGGTTCCCCTGCTCCCGCTCGAAGCGGGACTGGTAGACGCGCAGCAGCGTCTCCATCCGGATGCCACCCTCGCGCGCCGAGCTCAGGGCCCGGGGCAACGACTGACGCACCGCCGCCGCGTCCTCGAAGAGCACGTCCCGACACGCCTGATACGTCTGCACGTGGCACTGCAACCACCGGTCCTCCGGGAGCACCCGCGCCAGCGACTCCGCGCGCGCCACCACGGCGGCCACATGCTCGTGCTCGCCGCGCTCCAGGTAGTAGGGCGGCGTGAAGATGGCCAGGTTGCGCTCCATCAACCGGGGGTTGCCCAGCCTGCGCACCAGGTCCGTCTTCTCGGTGAAGGCCGGGACGAAGGCCGCGCCGTCTCCCGTGAACGCCGCGCGAGTCACCACGGAGAACAGGTGGAACGCGCGCACGTCGGTGAAGCCGTGGGCCTCCGCCACCGCGTAGCCGTCCCGCGTCGCCTGGGCGTCCAGCGGCTCGCCACGCAACGCGAGGTTCATGTTCATCATGTAGCCGCCCATGCCCAGCGCCCACGCCAGGCGCCTCGGCAGCCGGCCCATCACCTCGCGCATCCCCCGCAGCCGGGCGAGCTGCTCGAACTGCGCCTCCACCACGCCCGCCGAGCGCCCCGTGTACGCGCTGAGCACCGCCGGCGCCAGCAACGCGCCCGCACGGTACGGCGACACCTCGGGCTGCTCCGCCCGCACGCGCTCCAGCAGCACGTCCAGGTCCTTCGTGCGCCCGACGATGGCCAGCGCCATGGCCTGGAGGATGCGCAGCTCCGCCTGCTTCCAGAAGATGTCCTCGGGCGACGATTGTGCGTCCGCCGCGCGCTCACGGAACAACTCACGCAGTCGCGCGGGCCGTTCGTCCTCCGGCGCCGCGCACGCCGCGTCCAACTGCGCCAGCGCGAGCCTCCGGCCCTCCACCAGGTCCACCGTCGCCGCCCAGTGCGCGAAGAGCTTTTCGGAGAAGGCCAGGGAGCTGGGCGGGTCGCTCGCGTAGCCCACCTCCACCAGTGTCACCCAGATGCGCAACAGCAGCCTGTCGCGTCCAGGAAAGTCCGGCGCGGCCTCCAGCAGCGTGGATGCTTCCTTCAACAGCAGCGTCGCCTCCAGCAGCGCCTGCGCCTCCATGGCCGCGCGGCCCGCGTCCAGCAACGGACCAATGGCCAGCTCCGGCTCCGACGAGCGCAGGTAGTGCCAGCCCACCGTGCGGGACAGGTCCGGCCGCTGCGAGTAGAGCGTCTGGAGCGCCAGCGCCACCCGCGCATGCGCGGCCCGCCGCTCCTCGTCCTGGGTGCTGTCGTAGATGGCCTGGTGCACGGTGTCGTGCGTGAAGACGTACCGGCCCTCTTCCTCCTGGAGGAACTGCCGCTCGACGATGCCGTCCAGGACGGCGAACAGCTCCGACTCCGGCAGCTCCGCCAGCGCCCGCACCATGGGCAGCTCCAGGCTTCGTCCCGCCGGAGCCAACCTGCGCAACAGCGACACCTGCTCCACGGGCGCGGACGACAACCGCTCCAGCACCACGGCCTGGATGCTCTCCGGCAGGGGCCGGGTGTCCAGCCCCGCCTCCGCCGTCCACCGGCCGCCCACGCGCGTCAGCGCGCCCTCCTCCACCAGCGCGCGCAGACACTCGGTGGCGAAGAAGGCGTTGCCCCCCGTCGTCTCGTGCAGCCGCGCGACGAAGCCCTCGGGGACCTGCAGGCCCGGCAGCGCCAGGCCCACCAGCGTGCCCACGTGCTCGGCGGCCAGCGGCTCCAGGTCCATGCGCCAGGTGAGCTTCTCGTCCACCGTCTGGAACGCCAGGCTCAGCCGGCTCAGCTCTCCGGAGCGGAACGTGCCCACCACCATGCCGCGCGTGCCCTGCAGCGCGCGAATCAGCACGTTGAGCACCTCCAGCGAGGCGGTGTCCGCCCAGTGGAGGTCCTCGAAGCACAGCACGAACGTCATCCGCTTGCCGAGCGCCTGGACCCACTCCGCCAGCGCGCCGAAGAACCCCAGCTTCTCCTCGCCGGGCACCTGCGCCACGCCCGCGGACTCCGCCGATGACAGCGAGGGCAACAGCCGAGACAGGCGCGGGGACAGCCGCTCCATCACCTCCGTCGGCGTGTGCGGCATCAGCGCGCGCAGCGCCTGGGCAATCGGCGTCAGCGGCGCCTGCCCCTCCGCGCGACACTGTCCCCGGCCGAAGGGCAGCTCCGCGAGCTTCGCCTGCAGCTCGAACTCCTGGAGCAGCCGCGTCTTGCCCACGCCCGCGGGCGCGCCCAGGAGCACCGCGCGCGACTGTCCCCAGTCCGCCTCGGCCAGCCCGTTCATCAGCGCCTCCAGCTCCGCCGCGCGCCCGACGACCTCCGGCACGTGCAGGTAGCTGGAGCGCGCCGACAGGGGCTCCTCTGGCATCGGCTCACCGCTGGCGTGGCAGAGCGCCTCCATCAGCTCGCTCGCGTCCTGGAAGCGCTCGCGCGGGTCCTTCGCCAGCAACAGCAGGATGATTTCCTCCAGCTGCGGGTCCACTGGACACAACGTGGAGGGACGGGGCGGCGGCCGCGTCAGGTGGTCCGCCAGCAGCGCCGCCGGCGTGTTGCGCTTGAAGGGCAGCCGGCGCGTCACCAGGTAGTACGCCATGACGCCCAGCGAGTAGAGGTCCGCGCGCCCATCAATGCTCGCGCCGCGCTGCCACTCGGGGGCCAGGTACTCGAGCGTGCCCTTGAGCTTGCCGGGGCTCGGGGTGCCCAACTGGTGCATCACCCCGAAGTCCATCAGCTTCACCGCGCCGGAGCGGGTGATGCGCACGTTGCTCGCCTTGATGTCGCAGTGCACGTACAGGCGCGAGTGGATGAACGCGAGCACCTGCGCCATCTGCAGCAGGACCCGGTACAGCGTGCGCGTGTCCAGCGGCGCCTCGCGCGCCAGCGTGCTCAGGTCCTGCCCGTCCACCACCTCCATCGTGATGAAGCGGTTGCCGGCCTCCGTCATGCCCCAGTCGAACACCTTCAGCGTGCCCGGGTGCTGGAGCTTCTTCATCGCGAAGAACTCGTGCCGGAACATCAGCACCAGCTCCTCCGTCTTCCCCGCCGTCAGCCCCGCGGGGACCTGCATCTCCTTGAGCGCCACCCGGCGCTTCTCGTGCAGGTCCTCCGCCAGCCAGATGCGGCCCATGCCGCCTTCACCGAGCAGTCCCTCCACCCGGTAGCGCCCCGTCACCACCATCCCCACTTCCAGCGAGCGGCGCGCTCCGGCCGCGTCTCCTGGCAGGGTGACGGGCGTGCGGATGCGGTCCCCCCAGGAGCTCGGAGGAGGGCTGCGCTCGTCAAGGACGGTTGTCTTCTCTTCGTCGCTCACGAAGGCGGGACCGGAAGGTCGGCAGAATCCAGAAGTCGATGGAATATCACGTTTCCATGTATCGGACACACTCCGTTGGAACGGAGGAAACCCCTTTCCTCCGCCGTCCGAACCAGGCCGCCTGATATTCGCCAACACGAGTCCAGCGCACCGTCAGTTCCGCGCGCCCGTCGGACAGGCGACACCCACACGACGCGCGGGCATGAAGCATGGTGGCCACGCATCCAATCCCCGCGCCCTCTGGGCTACCCACGGGACCACGTGCGCGTGGAGCGGGCTGATGCGTGCACGTCCGAGCAGGTCCCCGCGCGCGTGCGGCGACCAGGCTCAGACCTGGAGGCATCCCGACGTGGACTGGTGAAGCTCCGCCACCCGGGGAGTTGCCCTCGACGCACCGCTCCGGGAGCACCTGTCGGCATCCACCTTGTACCTGGGTCTGGGGGTGAGGGAGGACCCCTTGCTACGGCGGGCGCCGAGCGGTGATGCTCCACCCGAGGCCGTCTCCCACGGGGCCCGATACCATCACCGGAGGAGCCCGAGCATCGTGAAGCCCAAGGTCCTCATCGTCGAAAACTCCTGGACGATGCGCGAGACGCTGCGCCTCCTGCTGTCCGGCGACTTCGACTGCGCCGTGGCGGCCAATGGCGAGGCCGGGCTGGCGTTGGCGTTGAGCCAGCCGCCCGACCTGCTCCTCTCGGATGTGAACATGGAGGGCATGGACGGCTACGAGCTGTGCCGCCGCTGCCGCCAGGAGCCCGCGCTCCAGCACATCCCCGTCGTCTTCGTCAGTGGCTACGCGCCCCGCTCGGACAGCGACCCGAGCCTGCCCGTGCCCGACGCGTATCTCGTCAAGCCCGTGAAGCCGGCGCTGCTCATCGCCGAAATCCACGCCCTGCTGCGGCGCGGAAGCAGCCCCGTCCAGGCCGCTGCCTCCGCGCAGGCCGCCAACAAGGCCTGAAGCCCCTCAACTCCCCCGGTACGTGGAGTAGCCGAAGGGGCTGAGCAGCAAGGGCACGTGGTAGTGCTCGTCGGGCGCGGCCAGCTCGAACACCACCGACACGGACGGGTAGAACCCCTTCACGCCAAGCAAGCGGAAGTACGTCCCGGTGTCGAAAGACATCCGGTAGACGCCGGTCTCGACGCGCGCGCCGGCGGGCAGGAAGTCGCGCACGCGGCCATCGTCATTGGTGACGCCGCGAGCCAGCTCCTTCCACTCGCCGGAGGACACCTGGACTTCCAGGGCAATGGGGACACCAGCGGCCGGACGGCCGCGGTGCGTGTCGAGGACATGGGTGGAAAGTGTGCTCATGACGCCAGCAGCTTCTCCAATCGGATGCGGGTGATTTTCGCCTGCTCGCCAGCGGCGATGCGCAGCTCCTCGTCCGGAGGATTGCCCAGGCGCGCGCGCAAAAGCCCCAGCATCTCCTCCGCGCTCTTGCCCGTCGCGCAGACCAGGAAGATGAAGCCGAAGCGCTCCTCGTAGGCCTTGTTCCCGTCAGCCAGGCCCTGAATCACCGCCTCTGCGGCGCCGTTCACCCCGCCCTGCTCCTGCGAGGACCAGGTGGCGGTGGACGCGAACTTCGCGCGCAGCGAGGACACATCCCCGATGCGCGGGTGGTGCTTGAAGGCCTCGTGCCAGTCGTCGGGCCCCGTCTGCTCCCACAACCACCCGGCCTCCGACAACACGTGCTCCACGTCACGGAAGGGCCGCGCGCGCACCATGGCCTCCACCCAGCGCGAGGAGCCACAGCAGCGCAAGAGCTCCTCCCTGGCCGCCTCGGGGGCCAGCGTGTTGAGCCGGTGCAGCGCGCTCATGCCGGCCGCCCGTGGACGCGCAGCCGGCTGACACCACCGTCGGGGAAGATTTTCAGCCGCACGTGGGTGAAGGGCCCCTTCGCCTTCAGCTCGGACTCGAAGTCATGCCGGTGGTCCGCCTGCAGCTTCGTGCGCGGCAGCAGCTCCGTCCAGACGAGGTCATGCGCGTTGGCGAAGTCCACCACCGGCTCGCGCAGAGTGATGCCCTCCAGGGACGCGCTCTCCGGGAAGTTGCCCTTGTAGTGCGCGGTGTCCACCTCCACGCGCTCCACGGAGCCGGGGACGGCCAGCTTCACCACAATCCAGTCGAAGCCCGGCAGCAGGCGCTTGCGGCGCGTCTCCCAGCCCTCGCCCATGTTCGCGGCGCGGCCCGGCAGGATGAGGTTGTCCTTCGGCCCGAAGAAGGCATCGTTGCACGCGGACACCGTGCCGCCGTTCTCCGCCGCCGCCAGGTCCACCGAGCCATTCGCATGCGTCAGCCGCGTCAGGTCCGGCCGCACCTCGCCATGGACGCGAAAACGCGCCACGCCGCCGTCCGGGTAGATGTTGAGGCGCAGGTGCGTCCAGCGCTGCTCGCTCAGGATGGGGAAGAGGTTGCGCGAGCCGCCCTGCAGCCGGAGCTGCGGAAGGATGCGCGTCCACTTCGCGTCCACCAGCGACTGCGCGGAGGGCGAGCCTTCGACCTCCAGCGCGTCCACGGAGGCGTACTCGGGGAAGTTGCCCACGAAGTGGTTGGTGTCGACGTCCACGCCACGCAGCACGCCGGGCAGGCCGAGCTGGAGGATGCACCAGTCGTGGCCGGGCACGCGCTTGCGGCGCGACTCCCAGCCGTCCATCCACTTGCCCTGCTCGGTGTACTTGTCGGGGATGAAGACGCCTCGGCCAGGCTTGAGCAGGTTCTCCTTGCCGGCGAAGAACTCGTCACTGGCCAGCAGGGCCTTGCCGCCAACCTTCTCCGCGGCCAAATCGATGAGCTCGGTGAAGCCGACGCGCAGCTTCCCCTCTTCCGGTGCATGCATGGTGTGTACTCTCCAGAGGCTTCAAGCGGCGATGCGCGCCGAGGACGGGCGACGCACCCAGGTTCCACTCGGGCGAGGGAACGGCTGTCCTCGCTCGTAGATTTTCATCCCGCGCAGGAACGTCGTCTCCACCACGCCCGAGAGTGTGCGGCCCGCGTACGGCGTCAGGGGATGACGGTGCTGGAGCCGCGTGGGCTCCACGATGAAGGTGGCCTCGGGGTCGAACACCAGCAGGTCCGCGTCCGCGCCGGGCGTAAGCGTCCCCTTCGTGCCGTGCAGTCCCACCAGCCGGGCCGGGGCTTCACACATCCAGCGCGCCAGCGTCTCCAGGCCATGTCCGCGCTTGCGCGCCTCCGTCCACACGGCCGACAGGCTGAGCTGGAGCGACGCGATTCCGCCCCACGCCGCGCTGAAGTCGCCACGCTCCAGGAGCTTCAGCGCCGGCGTGCAGGGCGAGTGGTCCGACACGACCAGCTCGATGTCGCCCCGCGCCAGCCCGGCCCAGAGCCGCTCACGGTTCTCAGCCTCGCGGATGGGTGGCGCGCACTTGAAGTGCGTCGCCCCGTCTTCGATTTCCTCGGCGGTGAAGCTGAGGTAGTGCGGACACGTCTCCACCGAGACATCCAGACCCTCCCGGCGCGCGTCCACCAGCAACGGCAGCGCATCCGCCGACGACAGATGGACGATGTGGACCCGGCAGCGGTGCTGACGCGCCAGCTCCACCATCATCCGGATGGCATCCTGCTCCCAGCGTCGAGGCCGGGACTCCAGATAGGCGCGGTACGTGCGAGGGCCGCCCGCGTCCGCCTCCGCCAGCGGAGACTCCAGCTCCGCGTGGACGATGAGCGGAATGCCCCGCCGCGCGAGAATCGGCATCGCCACGTCGAGCACCGCGCGGTCCGCCGGGGGAAACTCGTCCACGCCGGAGGGACACAGGAAACACTTGAAGCCCGCGACCCCCGCGTCGATGAGCGCCTCCAGCTCGTTCGCGTTGCCTGGAATCACGCCGCCCCAGAAGCCGTGGTCCACCTGACTGGACTCACGCGCCGCGCTCGCCTTGAGCTTCAGCGCCTCCAGCGTGGTGGTGGGCGGCAGCGAGTTGAGCGGCATGTCCACGACGGTGGTGATGCCTCCGGCCGCCGCCGCGCGCGTGGCCGTCGCGAAGCCTTCCCACTCCGTGCGGCCGGGCTCGTTGATGTGCGCGTGGCAGTCGACCACGCCAGGCATCACCACGTGATTGCCCACGTCCGTCACCGTCAGGGCGCCGAGGGCCTCTCCCGGCCCCGCCACCTTCTCCACCCGACCGTCCTTCACCACCACCACGGCCTCACGCATCCCTCCCGCCGCGAGGACGCGACGGCTGCGCAGCCCGAACTCACCACTGCTCATGGTTCGAATTCCTTCTCGTCGAAGCACTCCAGGGCGCTGAAGAACGCGTCCCGGTCATCCACGTAGAGCTGCCGCGTCACGCCCGCCGTCAGTCGAGGCAGGCTGTACTTCATGCCAGAGATGCTCGCGCCACCGAAGCCCAGCGAGAGCAGACACCCGAAGGTGTAGTTGAAGATGGACGACAGGTGAGGCGCGCGGCCCGGGTGCTTCTCCTGCAACTCGAAGCCGGGCCCCAGGTACGGATGACGCAGCAGGTCCGTGTGCGCCTGGCCCGAGGGCGGCGTGAAGCGGTCCTTCCAGAGCGCGATGTCCTGGTGCAGGTTCGCCAGCTCCGGCCGCAGCGAGAGGTCCGTCACGGTGCCGCTGCCGACGATGAGCTTGTCGAAGGTGTAGTGCCCCCGCGGCGTGGTGACGCGGACCTGTCCGTCCACTTCCTCGGCGCCCACCCACGGGCTCTCCGCGTGCAGGTGGAACTGGGGATACGCGCGGGCGCGGCGGTACGTGTCGGCGGGAGGCAGTTGCCCCATCTCGAAGATGCGATGGATGAAGCGCCACTTGTCCGCGTCCGGCAGGTCCGCATGGTGCTTGAGGAAACCGACGAACTCCGCCCAGCGATACGGGTTGACGGTGGGCAGCGTCTTGCGCCGGTAGAAGAGGTGCACCTCGCCCGCGCCGTGCTCCAGCGCGACGGAGGCGTTGTCGAACGCGGAGGCCCCCGCGCCGAGCACGCCCAGCTTGCGCCCCCGGAGCGCCTCGAAGTCGATGTCCTCGCGCGTCTGCGCGTACAACTCGCGCGGCAGCCCCGCCACCACCGCCGGGACTTCCCAGCGTCCCGAGCCGTCGATGCCCGTGGCCAGCACGATTTTTCGCGCAGGGAGCACCTCGACCTGCCCGGTGCGCACGTCCTCCAGCGGCACCTGGAAGCAGTCGTCCTCCGCGCTCCACGTCAGCGCACCCGCGCGCGAGCGGCAGCGCACGGGGATGCCCAGCGTGCGCCGATACCACCCGAGGAAGTCCGCCCACAGCTCCTTCGGGATGCGCTCCAGGGACGTCCAGGCGGCCTCGCCGTACTGGGCCTCGAACCAGGACTGGAAGCAGAGGTTGGGGAGGTTGTGGTCGGGGCCGGTGAGGTGCTTGGGCGTGCGCAGCGTGTGCATGCGCGCGAAGGTCTTCCACGGCCCGGCGAGGTCCTGCTCTCCGTCATCGACGACGAGCAGGTTCGTCACCTTCTCGCGCATCAACCCGAAGGCGGCGGTGAGGCCGCTCTGCCCTCCGCCGATGATGAGGACATCCAGCACGGCCTGCCCTGCGCGGGTGCGTCGGGGGAGCACCCAGGAGCGCCGGGGATACTCCAGCCGCTCGAGGTCCTTCCGGAGCGCCTCTTCCAGGGCGACGAGGCCAGGAACAGGCGGCATCACGGGGCTCGGGGGCGGGATGCGCATGCCCCATCGTAACCGCGCGCTGTGTCGCGCGGTCAATGTGCCCCCCTCGCGCGGTATGAGCCGCCAGGCGGGGTGGTGGGAAATACCCGGCCTGCCTGGGGGTTGACAGCGGGTGTCCGGGCGCTGACGACGGCCCGCTTCCACGCTTCCCCGGTGGAGCGGGTTGGTTAATGCTCGCCCGCCCTTTTTCTTCGCCCCGTCCCGAGGTCTTCCGCGTGATCAACGCCATCCCCCGCGTCCCGGCTCCCCGAAACGAGCCCATCCTGCCCTACGCGCCCGGTGCGCCCGAGCGCCGTGAACTCCAGGCCACGCTCAAGCGCATGGCCGGTGAGCAGATTGACATCCCGCTGCTCATCGGCGGCAAGCAGGTGCGCAGCGGCAAGACGGACACCGTCCGCATGCCGCACCGGCACTCGCATGTGCTGGCCACGCTGCACGAGGCGGACGCCAGCCACGTGGAGCAGGCCATCCAGGCCGCCCTGGCCGTGAAGGAGGACTGGGCGCGCATGTCGTTCACCTCGCGCGCCGCCATCTTCCTGCGCGCCGCGGAGCTGCTCGCCACGCGCTACCGCCCGCTCATCAACGCGTCCACCATGCTGGGTCAGTCCAAGACGGCCCACCAGGCGGAGATCGACGCGGCGTGCGAGGCCATCGACTTCCTGCGCTACAACGTCCACTTCGCCGAGCAGATTCTCGCCATCCAGCCGGAGTCCTCGCCGCAGACGTGGAACATGCTGGACTACCGTCCGCTGGACGGCTTCGTGTTCGCGGTGGCGCCGTTCAACTTCACGTCCATCGCGATGAACCTCTGCACCGCGCCCGCCATCATGGGCAACGTCGTGCTGTTCAAGCCGTCCTCCACGGCCGCGCTGAGCGCCTGGTACTTCATGGAGCTGCTGCGCGAGGCGGGCCTGCCCGACGGCGTCATCAACATGCTCAACGGCGACGGCCCCACCGTGGGCAACCCGACGCTGGCGAGCCCCCACCTGGGCGGCATCCACTTCACCGGCTCCACGCCGACGTTCAACTCCATGTGGAAGACGGTGGGAGAGAACATCGGCAGGTACAAGCAGTACCCGCGGCTGGTGGGTGAGACGGGCGGCAAGGACTTCATCGTGGCGCACGCGTCGGCGGCGGACGACGTGGACGCGCTCGCGGTGGCCATCGTCCGGGGCGGCTTCGAGTACCAGGGGCAGAAGTGCTCGGCGGCCAGCCGCGTCTACGTGCCCGAGTCCCTGTGGCCCAAGCTCAAGTCCCGCCTCCAGGGGCTCATCGGCGACATCCGCATGGGCGACGTGACGGACTTCCGCAACTTCATGGGCGCCGTCATCGACGAGAAGTCCTTCAAGAAGGTCTCCTCGTACATCGACCTGGCGAAGCAGGACGGCGAGGCGAGCATCGTCGCGGGCGGCGAGGCGGACCGGAAGGAAGGCTGGTTCGTCAAGCCCACGCTGGTGCAGCTCACCAACCCGCGTCACCGCATCCTGCGCGAGGAAATCTTCGCGCCGCTGGTCGGCGTGTATGTGTATCCCGACGCGAAGTACGTGGAGACGCTGCGCGAGGTGGACCAGAGCGCGACGTACGCGCTGACGGGCGCCATCTTCGGCCGTGACAGGAAGGCCATCGACACGGCGATGAGCGAGCTGCGCCACGCCGCGGGCAACATCTACATCAACGACAAGCCCACGGGCGCGGTGGTGGGCCAGCAGCCCTTCGGCGGCTCGCGCGCGTCGGGCACCAACGACAAGGCGGGCTCGCTGCTCAACCTCATCCGGTGGACCAGCCCTCGCACGGTGAAGGAGAACTTCGCGCCGCCCGTGAAGGTGCCGTATCCCTTCATGGACAGCGACCCCCACGATGGGGGTATCTAGGCTCGTATGAGCCGAGTGTTCCCCGGCATCGCCGGGTTGGAGACGTACGCGTTGGTGGACGGTGGGTGCCGCGTGGAGGTGATTCCTTCACGCGGGGCCCTCGTCTCGAGGATGACGGTGGACGGCGACGAGGTGCTCTACCTCGACGAGGCCACCGTGGCGGACCCGGCGAAGAACGTGCGCGGTGGCATCCCCGTGCTGTTCCCCATCGCCGGGCCCCTTCCGGGTGACACGTACCCGGCGGACCGCAAGTCCTTCACGATGTCGCAGCACGGCTTCGCGCGCAGGCTGCCGTGGACCGTGCGCCAGGCGGAGGACTCGCTGCTGGTGCTGGGGCTGTCCTCCACCGAGGAGACGCTGCGCCAGTTCCCGTGGGCCTTCGACGCGCAGCTCACCTTCTCCCTGGTGGGCACGCGGCTCACGTTGGACTTCGACGTGGAGAACCGCGACACGCGTCCCCTGCCCCTGCACCTGGGCTTCCATCCGTACTTCCGGGTGCCGGACGCGGCGAAGGCCGTGGCCACGGTGGACACGGACGCGACACACGCGTGGGACAACCGGAACAAGCGCGAGGTGCCCTTCACCGGGTTCGACCTGACGCTGGACGAGGTGGACCTGCACCTGAGGGACCACTCGGGCCCGGGGACGATTCTGGGACGTGGACCGGGCTTGAGGCCCGTGCACCTGTCGTGGAGCCCGGAGTTCAAGATGCTGGTGGTGTGGACCCTGCGCGGCAAGGACTTCGTCTGTGTGGAGCCGTGGACGGCCGCCGCCGGAGCACTGGCCACCGGTGAGGGCCTGTTGCACGTGGAGCCCGGTGAGCGCGCGTCGCTCGCGTTCGACATCGAGGCGTGACGGACTGACCCTGGAGGCCATGGCCCCCCGGGCGCTCGACCCAGGGGGAATGTGCCGCGTGCATGGGACGAACCCGAGACCCGCGCTCACGAATCCAGACACCCGGAAGCACTATCTTCGCGAGGCGCCCATCAGTCCCTTCGCCAGGGATTGAAGCTCCGCTCGCAACCACTGACTGCGCGGTTCGCTGTCCTCGGAGCGGTGCCAGTACAGGTGCAGCTCCAGTCGGGGCAGCGCGAGCGGCATGGGCAACAGGTGGTTGTCCAACTCCGCGTTGATCTCCTCCGCGCGGCGCCGGGGCATCGTCAACATCAAGTCTGAGCCGGACACGATGCGACAGGCCGTCTCGTAGTGCCGGCAGCGCACCGTCACCTCGCGCTGGTAGCCCAGACGGCTGAGCACCAGGTCCTCCACCGCCAACCCCGTTCGCCGCGAGGACACCGTGACATGTCGCGCTCCCATGTACGCCGTCACGTCCAGCCGCCTGCGCTTGCGGCTCACCACGCAGAACGCGTCATGGGTGAAGGCCGTGTGCCGCAGTTGAGCGCTGGTGGGTTGCTCCACGTCGATGGCCAGGTCCAACTTGCCGGAGGCGAGGTCTCGCTCCAGCCGCGTCCGCTCCAGCCGCACGCTGCTGATGCGGGCCTTGGGACTGTGCTCCCGGAGCCGAGCCACGAGCCGGGGGACAATGGACGGCTCCAGCATGTCGCTCATCGCCAGCGTGAAGGTACCCACGTCCCGAGTGGGCTCGAAGCCCCGGGTGTGATGCACCGCCTGCTGCAGCAGGGCCAGCGCCTCGCGAATCTCCGGTGCCAGCCGCTCCGCCAATGGCGTAGGCGCCACCCCGCGTCCCTCGCGGACAAACAAGGGCGCCCCCAGTTGCTCGCGCAGACGGGTCAGCGCATGGCTCACCGCGGACTGGCTGAGGAACAGCACCTCCGCCGCGCGCGTCAGGTTGCGCTCCCGGTAGACGACGTCGAACACCCTGAAGAGGTTGAGGTCGGGGGCCCCCTGCCGTCGCGCTGAATCCTGAACTGGGCTCATGACGACACATGATCAACATTCAGTGGATTCAACAAGAGACGGGTGCCAAGGATGGCCTCCTCTCGTGAGAGGAGGCTGCACCGTGAACTTCGAGCCGAGCGCCAAGGCCAAGGACTACCTGGAGCGCGTGAAGCAGTTCATGCGCGAGCACATCGAGCCCGCCGAGGAGCGCTACTACCAGGAGGTCATGGAGGCCTCTCGTGGCGGTGACTGGAAGACCTGGCCTGTGTCCTCCGTCATGGAAGACCTCAAGGCTCGCGCCAAGGCCAAGGGGCTCTGGAACCTCTTCCTCCCGGACGAGAAGCTGGCCCCGGGCCTCACCACGCTCGAATACGCCCCCATCGCCGAGGAGACCGGGCGCAGCCTGATGGCGCCGGAGGTCTTCAACTGCAACGCCCCCGACACCGGCAACATGGAGGTGCTGTGGAAGTACGGCACCCCCGCCCAGCAGGAGCGCTGGCTCAAGCCGCTGCTCGCGGGTGAAATCCGCTCGGTGTTCTGCATGACGGAGCCTGGAGTGGCCTCCTCGGACGCCACCAACATGGAGGCCACCGCCGTCGTCGAAGGCGACGAGGTCATCCTCAACGGCACCAAGTGGTGGTCCACCGGCCTGGGGCACCCCAACGCCAAGGTCACCATCTTCATGGCGCGCACGCCCGACGCCGGGGGCGACCGTCACCACCAGCACTCCATGGTGCTCGTGCCCCTGGACGCGCCGGGCGTCACCATCAAGCGCATGCTGCCCGTCTTCGGCGAGTACGACGCGCCCCACGGCCACGGCGAGGTGCGTTTCGACAACGTGCGCGTACCGCTCTCCAACATCATCGGAGGCCCGGGCATGGGCTTCGAGATTGCCCAGGGCCGACTGGGACCCGGCCGCATCCACCACTGCATGCGCTGTGTCGGCGCGGCGGAGCGGGCGCTCGAGTTGATGATTGACCGGGGCATGAACCGCACGGCCTTTGGCAAGCCCATCATGAACCTGGGTGGCAACCGCGAGCGCGTGGCCGAGGCCCGCATCGCCATCGACCAGGCCCGCCTGCTCACGCTCTACGCCGCGTGGAAGATGGACCAGGTGGGTCCCCTGGGCGCGATGACCGAGATTTCCGCCATCAAGGTCGTCGCCCCGAGCATGCTCCAGCACATCGTCGACGACGCCATCCAGATTCACGGCGGCGCGGGCGTGTCCAATGACACGGCGCTCGCGGGCTTCTTCGGACAGGCGCGCACGCTGCGGCTCGCGGACGGTCCGGACGAGGTGCACAAGGGCGTCATCGCCCGAATCGAACTGGCCAAGCGCGGCTTCTCCAGGAAGTGACCCACCATGGCAACCCACGCCACGCCTTCCACTTCGCTCGACGCACCCGGCTCCATCCGCGCCGGTGAGGAGCTGAACGTCGCCGCCGTCGATGCCTGGCTCAAGCAGCAGGTACCCACGCTCGAGGGCTCGCCCACGGTGACGCAGTTCTCGGGGGGCGCGTCCAACTGGACGTACCGCCTCAAGTACCCGAACCGAGACCTCATCCTTCGCCGGCCGCCCGCGGGAACGAAGGCGAAGTCCGCGCACGACATGTCGCGCGAGTTCCGCGTGCAGAAGGCGCTCAAGCCCACCTACCCGTGGGTGCCGGAGATGGTGGGCCTGTGCCAGGACCCCGCCATCATCGGCGCGGACTTCTACGTCATGGAGCGCATCGAGGGCATCATCCCTCGCGCCAACATGCCCCGGGGCATGAACCTCAGCCCCGCGGAGACGCGCAAGCTCTGCCTCAACGTCGTTGACCGGCTGCTGGAGCTGCACGCCGTGGACGCCCAGGCCGTGGGCCTGTCGTCGCTCGGCAAAGGGGCCGGCTACCCGAGGCGCCAGGTGGAGGGTTGGTCGGACCGCTACGAGAAGGCCCGGACGTGGAACGTGCCGAGCTTCAAGTACGTGCGCGCCTGGCTCAAGGACCACATCCCCGACGACGTCGCCACCTGCGTCATCCACAATGACTGGCGCTTCGACAACGTGGTGTTGGACCCGGGAGACCCCACGCATGTCATCGGCGTGCTCGACTGGGAGATGGCTACGCTGGGCGACCCGCTGATGGACCTGGGCAGCGCGCTGGCCTACTGGGTCCAGACCGATGACGACTTCTTCATGCGCGCCACGCGGCGCCAGCCCACGCACGTGCCCGGCATGCTGCGCCGCCAGGAGGTCGTCGACTACTACCTCCAGCGCTCCGGCCTGAAGCCCGCCAACTGGACGTTCTATGAGGTCTTCGGAATCTTCCGGCTCGCCGGCATCATCCAGCAAATCTATTACCGCTATCACCACAAGCAGACGCGCAATCCGGCGTTCAAGAACTTCTGGTCGCTGGTGACGTACTTCGACTGGCGCTGCAAGCGCCTCATCCGGAAGGGTGGCCGCTGATGGGCGTCGTGTATCTCATCCGTCATGGTCAGGCGTCCTTCGGCGCGGAGAACTATGACCAGCTCTCCGAGACGGGCTACATCCAGGCGCGAGTACTCGGTGAGGCGCTCAAGCCACGGCTGACCGTGGACGCAGTGGTCACCGGCACGCTCACCCGCCACCGGCAGACGGCGGAGACGTGCCTCACCGCGATGGGCACGAGCCTCCTGCCCACGCGCACGCCGGGGTTCAACGAGTTCGACCATGACGAGCTCGTGGCCCGGCACACGCCGCGCTACGCGAATCACGCGGCCCTGGCGGAGGACCTCCTGGGTGCCGCGGACCCGCGTCGGGCGTTCCAGGAACTCTTCACCCAGGCCGTGGGGCGCTGGGTCGCCGGGAAACACGACGCGGAGTACACGGAGCCCTGGCCCAAGTTCCGGGAGCGCTGTGTGCGAGCGCTGGACGCACTCATCCAGGGTCTGGGGCCGTCGAAGACGGCGCTGGTGTTCACCTCGGGCGGCCCTGTCACGGCCATCTGCCAGCACCTGCTCCAGATTCCAGACGAGCACGCGTTCAGGTTGAACTGGACGCTCGCCAACTGTGGCATCACCAAGGTCATCTACAGTGACCGGGGCCGCTACATGTCGACGCTCAACGAGCACGCCCACTTCGAGGGCTCTCAGCGCGCCCTCATCACCTACCGCTGAGGAGCACCGCCATGCGCAAGAACATCCTGATTACCGGCGCCAGCTCCGGACTGGGTGAGGGCATGGCTCGCGAGTTCGCGGCGCGGGGACGCAACCTCGCGCTGTGTGCCCGGCGCACGGACCGGCTGGAGGCGCTGCGCTCGGAGCTGCTGGCGAAGCATCCGGACCTGCACATCTCCGTGCGTGCGCTGGATGTGAACGAGCACGAGCAGGTGTTCGAGGTCTTCGAGGCGTTCGCGAAGGACCTCGGTAGCCTGGACCGCATCATCATCAACGCGGGCATCGGCGTGGGGAAGCGGATTGGCACCGGGAACTTCGCCACCAACGCGAAGACGGCGCAGACGAACTTCGTGGCCGCGGTCGCGCAGTGCGAAGCGGCCGTGGGCATCCTGCGCAAGCAGGGCCAGGGGCATCTGGTCACCATCTCGTCCATGAGCGCGATGCGAGGGCTGCCTAAGCATCTCACCGTGTACGCGGCGACGAAGGCGGGCCTCGCGACGCTGACGGAGGGCATCCGCGCGGAGCTGATGAACACGCCCATCAAGGTGTCGACGATTTATCCCGGCTACATCCACACGGAGCTGAACGCGGGGGGCGAAGAACCTGCCTTTCGCCGTGGACTCCGCGACGGGCTCTCGTGCGCTGGTGAAGGCGATTGAGCGCGAGCCGGTGAGCGCCTACGTCCCCGGCTGGCCGTGGACCGTGGTGGGGTTCTTCCTGCGCAACCTGCCACTCAAGCTCGTCGCCCGGATGTCCTGAGCGGACCGAGTGGGAAGTCCTTCCAGCAAGCATCGACTGAATCGCGAAGCGAGCACCCAGGGTCGGCGAAGCAATTCCTGCCGCCGGGCTCCTCGCTCCGTGAGCCGCTCATAGCCCCACGGCAGGAGCTACCGTGGCGAGGGCTCGAAGACTTCGTCGAGGAAGGTCCGCATGGCGGCCCAGGAGCGCCTCGCCGCGGCCGGGTGGTACTGGAGCCCCGCCTGGGGGTTGTGCAATCCCGGATAGGTGAAGGCGTGCATGGCGTGGCCATGGGCATGAAGCTGCCAGTCGGCTCCGGCCTCGGTCAGCTCGCGCGCCACGGCCAGCACGTCGGGAGACGGTCCGGTCGGGTCTTCCCAGCCATGGAGGATGAGGACCTTGGCGGAGATGGGCTCCTGAGGCTCGAGCCGCGGTGGCTTGAGGACTCCATGGAAACTCACCGCGGCCTTCAGGCCCGGCACGGCGCTCCGCGCGAGGTCCAGGGCGCACAGGCCACCGAAGCAGTAGCCGATGATGGCGACCCGGTCGGCATCCACGAGGGGATGACGGAGCGCCGCTTCGAATCCCGCCAACAGCCTCCTGCGCAAGAGCGCGCGGTCCGCCATGAACGGCGCCATCAGGCGAGAGTTGTCATCGGCCACGCCTCCCCTCACGCCCTTGCCATAGACGTCCAAGGCAAAGCACACGTAGCCGAGCGCCGCGAGCTCCTCCGCCTTCTCTCGCATCGGGGCGTTCAGCCCATCCCACGCGTGAGCGAGCAGGACGCACGGTCGACGGGCATCGCTTCGCGAGTCCCAGGTGACGTACGCCTCACAGTCAGTCCCGCCTTCTCGATACTCGACGAACGTCCCCTGCCCCATCGCGCTGGCTCCTCTCTCATCCAGAGGAAAGACAGTCTGGAGCGCCGTCCCACGAGCGTATTGAACGAATGCGACAAGCCCCCGGCACTCGCCACGGTCGAGCGAGCGAGCATCCGTCAGAAGAAGTGGGCCAGTCCTTCGGGTGCGGCATCCCGGGCCTGGGCGAAGTACTCGGCGAGAATCGACTTCGAAGCACGTGAGTACCTTCCTGGCGTCATCCCCAGGTGGCGACGCCACTGTCGAATCTGATGGGCCTGGTCGCTGAAGCCCTGGAGCGGGTCTCCCTTCCCCGTCTGGGCCGCGTGGAGACTGGATTGAATCCGGTCGAGCCCGAGCAGTTGCTTGGGCGTGTGCCCCGCGTACAGGCTGAACCAGCGCTCGAGCTGCCGTCTGGACACAGACACCTCTCTCGCGGCCTCGTCCACGCGCGAAGTCCGCAGCAGGGTCGTCCAGGCATGCCCCAACTGGCTCACACCGACGAAGGCACGGTTCGCGGACAAGCGTCGCAGCAGCCAGTCATCGAGGCGCGCGGCGACACGACGTGGAGCCCACGCGGCGGCGAGGTCATCGCAGAGCCGCCGCGCGGCGCCATCCCCCAGGACACCACCGAGCTCCAGCATGTCGTCGCGGCTGTCCTTCCCCAAGGCGGGAAAGAGACGCGCGAGCCCCGGTGGTCGCAGCATCACCATCACGAAGGAGCAGCCCTCTCCGGAGCTCCAGTTCCGGGGATGACTCTGGATGCCCAGCAGCGAGGCGCGGGGCGCTCCCGCGGCGAACTCACTCGCACAGGGCCGACCGAAGTTGAGCGTCAGCACGGCGCCCGCGTGAGGCGTCGTCCGGATGGGCTTGCCCTCGTACGAACCCTCCAGGTCCTCGATGAACCAGTACCCCATCACCAGGGGAGAGAGCGCGGCATGCGGAGGAAGGGCCAGGAACGCCATGACGAAGCCGTTCCATCCTGACACCTCATGGGGTCCGACCGCACCCAAGAACGCGCCCGTCGACGGACTCCAAATACAGACAAGCCCGCGAAAATCCCCACCCTCGGCTCAACGCCATGCGGGCCACCGGAAAGGTCTTTCGCGACCCGTGCGCTACAAGCCCCCTGAGTCATCGCCTTGACGGCGCTGTTCGGACTCGCTGTAGAATCCCAGCATCAGGCTCCGCGAGTCGACGCGAGCTTTATTGGGGGAAAACACATGGGACTCAGGCAAGCGCTCGAGAAGCTCAATGCGGCGGTCGATGACCTCGTGACGCTGGAGGTCATCACCTACACAGGCCAGGTCAAACACGTCATCCAGAACGACAGCAAAGGCAATCCTGCCATCAATTGGGACAGCCTGACGCAGAGCGCGCTGCCCAAGACAGTCAACGGCGTAACGACAGAAGCAGTCATCAAGCTGGTCGCGGCGACTCAAATCAAGTTCGACGGAGACACGAAGCTCTTCCAGACGGATGAGCAGGACATTCCCCGGCTTCAGGAGCTGCTGGACGTGCACCGCAAGTCCGTGGAGACCAGCCTCGCTGCCCGGAAGGCCGTCGTGGACTTCTTCGCCGACACCCTCAAGGAGATTGTCTCCAAGACCTGAGCCCCCGGCCGAGCTCCCACATGCCGCCTCCATCGACGACACAGGGTCATGTCGCGGCCCTGTTCAATGGCCCCCGCAGACTCTCCGCGGCGCAGGGCGTGCCGCTGAGAGCCGGTGGGGAAGAGCCCCTCGCGAACGCATTGAACCTGGAAGAGAACCTCCAGATTCTGGAGCAGCGAACGGGGCTCGTCCCGCTCTCCGCCCTGACGCCCTCGTCGCAGGGAGCCAACTACGAGCGGTACCAGCTCGTGGTGCGCGCCGTCCGTCTGCGCCTGAGCCACCTCGGCTACGCCGTGGGAGACCCCACGAGCGACAAGATGAATGCGGAGCTCCTCAAGGGGCTCAACGTCTTTCGCAGGGACATCGGGCTGGAGGCGAGTGGCGCCACCATCGAGCAGGCCACGTGGGATGCGCTCCAGGAGTTCGTCACGCTGGAGGACCCGCTCCAGATCGACAAGTGGTACCCCGTCGGTGGAACGGCGCGTCCCGTGCTCGTGCGCGCCGTCCAGCTTCGCCTGACGACGCTGGGCCTGCGCCCCAACGTCCCTGTCGACCCGAGCGACACGAACAACCTGCGCATCCAGCTCGCCCGTTTCCGCGCCGTCGCCGCAGAGCTGGGACTCATCCCCTCCAGCAACATCTCCGAACGACAGGCCATGGAGCTGGTGCTGTCTCACGATGCCCTCGTGGACAAGGTGGCGAAGGCCGCCCCTCCCGTGCGTCAGGCGCTGGAGGGACTGGCACTGTCCGAACAGAACCTCTCCGCCGCACGGCGTCTTCTCCTGCGACTCGCGCGCAACGAGCTGTGGCTGAACGGCTATCCCCTGGGCGACATTCGAGAGCCCATCACCCAGCAGAAGATGCTCAAGGCGCTGGACCTCTACTGGCGAAACAATCCGAAGAGGCCCCTCACCGTGGCCGCCATGGAGAGCGCCACCCACCAGGTCACCCCGGAGCTGTTCGAGGACTTCGCACGCCAGCAGCGCGAAGAGGATGTCTCTCGCGACGACATCCTCGGCTTCGTCCGGGCCAACGAAGCCGAGCTCCAGGACTACTGGACGAGCGAGGTCGACAACTCGGACTTCTTTCTCTGGGACGGCATCAAGCGCACCTTCAAATGGCTGAAGCGGCAGGTCGTGCGACTCGGACAGTCCCTGTCGACCATCTTCGAGGCCGTCGGTGACTTCGTCAGGACCCTGGCGCGCAATGTCTTTCGCTCACTCTTCCGCGTCGCCAACGAGGTGCTCGGCGCGGTGAGCCGGGCCGCCACGGCCTTCGTGGACGGCATCGGCATCTTCCTGGGCGGAGAGCTGCTCCCCCCTGCCCCACGGCTGAACATGGGCTGCCGGCTCAACATGGACTGCGACACCGTCCTGCTCATCGACCAGGAGGCTCCGTTGGAGGAGGCGCGAAGCCTCTTGCGGCGCCTGGAGCGGGTGACGGCCGCGCTGGGGCTGGCGGGGGCCGTCCTGTCACTGGTCATCCGACTGGTCGCAAGCGCGGCCACGGGCGTCATCGGGTGGATCACCTTGATTGCCAGCCTGGTGCATTCGGCGCCCGAAATCATCGCCAAGGTCTCGGCGCTCGCGGCGCTGGGCTGAGCCCTCTCACTGAAAGAACCCAGGAGGAAACATGGTGCGTTTTCAGGTCAAGCGGCAGGTGAACATCGACGCTTCTCGCGGAGCCAGGCTGCGCGAGGCCCTCGACATCCTCGAGCGCATCGTGAACTCCCAGTCGTTCCGTCGCCGGGTCCTGGAGCACTCCGCCTACACCTGGAACGAAGGACTCACGAACGAGCAGATTCTCAACCGGCTCATCTGGGGGCAACCCACGCCGCCGCTGGGTGCCCTCGCCGTGCCGCGACTCGTCTTCTTCGACTACGAGCTCGTGCAGCGGCCCATCTGGAAGAAGCTGTCATCCGTTCGCGGGTGGCGCATTCCGGAAACCAACGACGTCTATACCTACGTGGACGCCTTCGACTCGATGAGCCCTTCGGAGCTGGCCTCGCATCTCGGACATGAGGTCGTTGGCCATCTCGCCGGTGAGTTCGACCATCCCTCGCGGAAGGGCCCCGAACGAGACGCATCGGTGCCCTACGTCATCGACGACTTCATCGAGGAGCTCGCGGAGAAGCTGCCGCTCGACGAAGCCGCCTAGCGCCCCGTCGACTCAAGCCAGTTCGGACCGGGCGGCCTCGACGCGGAGCTCGCCGTCCTCGTTCTCCGCCCCGTACCGCAGCGACTCCCACGCGAGCATCACCTGCTTGCGCGCGGGTCCCCAGCGGTAGTCCCCGAAGACGCCCGTCTTGCGCAGCACGCGGTGGCAGGGAATCAGCAACGCCACGGAGTTGCCTCCCACCGCCGTGCCCACCGCGCGCACCGCCTTCGGCTTGCCGATGGCCCGGGCAAGGTCCTCGTACGTCGCCACCTCTCCCGGCGCCACGCGCAGCAGCGCCTGCCACACCTGCACCTGGAATGGCGTTCCCTTCACCAGCACCGACAGCGGTGTGCGCCCACTCGGCGGCGCCTCGGGGAAGATGCGCTCCACCCACGGCGCCGTCTCCCGAATGGACTCCACGAAGGTCGCCTTCGGCCACTGTGCTCGCAGCTCCGCCAGCGCCTGCGCTTCCGACGCCCCCGTGAGGAAGTGCAGTCCGCAGATGCCCCGCTCACACACGGCAATCAGGCACTCTCCGAAGGGCGACACATGCACTCCGTGGTGCACCGTGAGCCCCTCGCCCCCGAGCTTGAACTCCCCCGGCGTCATCGCCGTCAGCGTGACGAAGAGCTCGTGCAGTCGCCCACCTCCCGACAGTCCCACGGCGAACGACGTGTCGAGCACGCTGCGCCGCTCGGCCAGCAGCCGACGCGCCGAGCTGAGGGTGTGCACCTGGAGGAAGCGCTTCGGGCTGATGCCCGCCCAGCGGGTGAAGAGGCGCTGGAAGTGGAAGGGGCTGAGCCCCACGTGCGCCGCGACGTCGTCCAGGGACGGCTGCTCGCGGGCATGCGCATCGAGATAGAGAATCGCCTGCTCGATTCGGGCGTAGTCGCTGGTCGCCATGTCCCGGCTCCTGGTTGAAAGGTGTGTCCTCCCCTCGGTATGGCCCCCGGACCCCGCTCCTTCAACCCGGTTCTTGCGCCCTCTCGGAACGCCACGGGCCGCAAGGACCGGGTCGCTCGCCTGGAGGCAGGGGCCTACGCTGCCACCCATCAGCCCCCACCCGGAGCCTCGCATGCGCCTCTACGACTACGCGCCTTCCGCCAACGGCTACAAGCTGCGCCTCCTCTTGTCCTGGCTCGACAGGCCCTACGAGCTGGTCCCCGTGGACATCTTCGCGGGCGAGAGCCGCACGGAGGACTTCCTCCGCCACAAGAACCCGGATGGCCGCATCCCCGTCCTGGAGCCCGAACCGGGGCGCTTCCTCGCCGAATCCAACGCCATCCTCCTCTTCCTCGCCGAGGGCACCCCGCTGCTCCCTCAAGATGCCTTCGAGCGCGCGCAGGTCCACCAGTGGCTCTTCTTCGAGCAGAACGCCGTGGAGCCCAACATCGGCACCGCGCGCTTCTGGAAGCTCACGGGCCGAGCCCCTCGCCACCCGGAGACCTTCCTCCTGCGCATCGAGGCGGGTCGCAACGCCCTCAAGTCCCTGGAGCGCCACCTCCAGCACCACACCTTCCTCGTGGGCGAGCGCCCCACCGTCGCCGACATCGGCCTGTATGCCTATGCCCACGTCGCCCCTGACGTGGGCCTGGACCTGGGGGACTTCCCCGCCGTGTCCGCGTGGCTCGCGCGAGTGAAGGCCCGCCCCGGCCACATCGGCGCGCTCGCCCCGTACACCGCGAACGCCCACGTCACGAACCCGTGAGAGGGATTCCCGCGCCGTCGTGGAATCCCACGACACCGTGGCGCTGCGAGTGTCACACGCCTCTCACGCCGCGCCCTGGCGAGGTGGGTCGGCTTGACTCGCGTGGGGCGAGCGTTTATCCCTAGCGGCGATGACGTCCCTTCTCGCCATGCGTCGAATGTCGATGACAGGTGGGCTCCCGCCCGCCCGTGTCGGCTGACGTCCATCCGACCCTGGCGAGCCACCGAGCCCACCCACCCCGCGAGGGTCGGTGGGCTTCGTCGTTTCTGGCCCTCCTTCAGCGCCCTCGCTCCACCCCGTAGGAGCCGAGCGAAGCCCGTCACGCCCGAGCTGAACCTCGTTCCCACCCGGACGCCCCCGCGCGCCCGCGACGACACCCGCTTGTCCGGAGTCTCCCTTGGCCTCCCTCCCCTGCGCGCCCACGCCGCGCCTCTTTGAAGTGACCCCGCCGGACCTGACGCTGGAAGCAGGCGCCCGCCTCACTCCCCACCTCGTGCGCGGCTGGTGGTGGGGCCCCGAGGACGACCTGCCCTGGCTCCACGCACGCGCCCGGCTCCTCCCGGACGAAGAAGCCCAGGCCACCTCGCCGCGCGTCGTCCGTCGCACCCTCGCCGAGCAACACCACGCCGTCGAACGCGCACGCCGTCGAAGCACCACCCGCCCCGACGCGCGCGTGCCCACCGTGCTGCTCGTGCACGCGCTCACCGGAGACATGCGCGCGGGAGGCGAAGGCGGCTGGTGGGAGCCCGTCATCGGCCCTGGCCGCGCGTTGGACCCGACGCGCGTGCGGCTGTTGTGCTTCAACAACCTCGGCTCCTGCTACGGCACCACGGGCCCCTCCGACGAAGGCTTCCCCCGCCGCGCGGACGACACGCGCTTCGGCCCCGCGCCCACACTCGCCAAGGGGGACCTCCGACAAGACGAGCAACACCTTCCCGCCACCGTCACGCCGTGGGACCAGGCCCGCAGCATTCTCCTCGCGCTCGACGCGTTGGGCATCCAGGAGGTGGGCCTCGTCACCGGCGGCTCGCTGGGTGGGATGATTGTCCTCTGCCTCGCCGCCCTCGCTCCCGAGCGCTTCGCGCGCATGGCCCCCATCGCCACCGCCGAAGCCGCGTCCTCATGGGTGGTGGGCCTCAACCACGTCGCGCGGCAGGCGCTGCTCCTGGACCCCGGCTTCCCCGAGGCCCCCCACCGCGGCCTCGAGCTGGCACGACAGCTCGCGATGCTCACCTACCGCGCCGAGCCCGGACTCGAAGCCAGTCAGCAGCGTCCACCCACGTGGTCCTCCCGCGCGCTCTACCCCGTGCAGAGCTACCTGGAGCACCAGGGGCGCAAGCTGGAGGCCCGCTTCGACGCGCGCGCCTACCTCGCGCAGTTGGGCGCCATGGACCACCACGACCTCGCCCGTGCGCCGCACGGTGGGCTGGAGCGCATCCGCGCGAGCGCCCTGTGCGTGGGCATCGACAGGGACCAGCTCTTCTTCCCCGAGCACATGGAGGCCCTGGCCCAGCGACTGCGCGCGCTCGGACGCCATGCGGAGCACGCGGAGCTGTCCAGCCTGTACGGCCACGACGGCTTCCTCGTCGAGTGGGAACCCCTCGCGGCCCTGCTCACTCAAGCCCTCGCGCTTCCCTCGGCGCTGGAGCACGGCGGCGCCGCGCTCGCGTCCACCAGCGCCACCCGCCCCGCGACAGCGAGGACGGTGTGACGCCGGGATTCAGCCCACCTTGCGCTGCCCCGGGAGCGGCGGCGGGTCCTGGTGGGACCAGGTGGGCGGCTCCGCCTCGCACGAGAAGGCGCGCAGGCGGCGGTACTCCGGATACGACGCCTGGATGGCCAGGATGTCACCGGGGCGGATGACCTCCTCGCCCACCGGGTGCAGCCGCTCGTGACTGCCGCGAAGCAGCGACAGCGCCAGCCCGCCGAACCTGTCGCGGATGTCGGAGATGGTCAGGCCGGGCAGGCCCTCGCGCGCCTCGAAGTTGGACACCACCATCAGGTGCTTGCCCAGGTGGAACGAGTGGATGATGCGCGGGTCCAGGGCCGCCAGCGCCATGGCGGGCGCGGCGAGCGACGAGCTGGAGAGCGCCTCCGCCTTGAAGGTGTCGCGCACCTTGCCGCTCAGGTCCTCGTCGAACAGCCGGATGACGACGCGGATGTTCGGGTTCATCCTCCGTGCATCCAGCGCGATGTTGAGGTTGGCCAGGTCATCGTCCGTCGCGCAGACGATGGCGGACGCGTCCTTCACGTTGGTGCGCGGCAGGCACAGCGGGCTGCGCGTGTCGTCGATGAGCAGCGGCACGTTCTCGTCCCGCAGGGCTGAGACGAAGGCCGCGTCCTCGCGCTTCTCCACCACCACCACGTCCTTCTCCATCTCCCTCAGCTGCGCCACCACGCGGTAGCCCACCCGCCCCGC
>NZ_VIFM01000600.1 GCF_006636215.1 Myxococcus llanfairpwllgwyngyllgogerychwyrndrobwllllantysiliogogogochensis
GCCCACGTTGCGAGCGAGCAGGGCCCAGCCCGCGCCCGAGCCCGTCCGCACCCAGGAGCCCGAGCAGCAGGGAGAGCGCCGCGTCGTCGTGAAGAAGATCTCCCAGTCCCCGCTGCTCCAGCTTGCCTACCACGGCATGTCCGGCAAGGACGCCGACGTGGAGGCCCTCACCCTCCTGCTCAACATCCTCGGCGACGGCGACTCCTCCCGCCTCCACCGCCGCCTCGTCGAGGAAGAGCGCGTCGCCATCCGCACCAACACCATGTACACCCCCGGCTTCGACCCGGGCCTCGTCTGGTTCACCGCCGACCTGCCCACGGGCGGCGACCTGGCGCGCGTCGAAGCCCTCATCACCGAGGAGCTCGCCCGCGTCGTGAAGGACGGCGTCACCGACGCCGAGCTGCGCAAGGCTCGCAACATCACCCTCGCCAACTTCTGGCGCTCGCTGGAGACCATCAACGGGCGCGCGTACGCGCTCGGCTCCTCCGAGGTCTTCCGCGGCGACTTCCGCAAGGTCTTCGACGCCCCTGCCCGCTACGAGCGCGTCTCCCGCGACGACATCCGCAAGGTCGCCGCTCGCGTCTTCGTCCCCCAGCGTCGCACCGTCGGCTGGCTCGTCCCCACCGACGCCGCCGACTCCGCC
>NZ_VIFM01000601.1 GCF_006636215.1 Myxococcus llanfairpwllgwyngyllgogerychwyrndrobwllllantysiliogogogochensis
GGCTTGGGGGATGGAGGTGGCGGGAGGGGCGCATCCTCGGGGAAGAGCGCATTCCAGTCCCGGCCACCCAGCTTCGACACGAAGGCTTCCATGTTGGCCCGGGTTGTCTCGGCCAGCATGTAGTCGAACCTGAAGCCGCACGCGCCGAAGTCACAGGGCTCAAGCCCATCCTTCAGGTACTCCGCGTGCCTTTTTCCGATTCGATCGGCGTGTAGCGATTTCACCCACGCGTCCTTGGTCTCCGTGAGCTTCGTCCGCAGGTTCTCCAGGCCTGTCTCGATGGCCGTCTTGGAGGTCTTCTCCAGTGACTTCTCGAAAGCCCTGGGCTCCTTCGGCGCTGGGGGCGGGCCCTCGACGGCTTTCTGGACGTTCTCCTCGGGGAGCAGCCCGGCGAGCACCTTTTCTCGCGTGTAGCTCTTCAAGAGCGCGAAGTTCGCGGGGGTCTCGTACTTCTTGTTCAGGAAGACCTTCAAGAAGGTTGCTCGCACCTCGTTGTCGAAGTCCTTATAGGAACGGCTCTCATCCAGGAGCTTCTCGACCGCCGCCACGAACAGTGGGTCGGGTGCGGGCGGTGGAACGACGGCCTTCGGGTCGGGCTCGGTGGGTGATGCGGCGGCCCCGGGCTCCGGCGGTGTCTCGGGG
>NZ_VIFM01000602.1 GCF_006636215.1 Myxococcus llanfairpwllgwyngyllgogerychwyrndrobwllllantysiliogogogochensis
CAGCCGGCTGGCCAACCGCGTAACGCGCGGGATGAAATAATGCCGCCGTGGGGAAGGCGCAAAAGGATTAACGTTGTCCTGCTTATCCCCGGCAGATCGCTTATGATGACGAGACATACCTTCAGGGCATAACGGACTGGCGATGAAGCGACTGAAAACTGAACTGAATGCGCTGGTCAACCGCGGGGTTGACCGGCATTTACGTCTGGCGGTGACCGGCCTGAGCCGGAGCGGTAAAACGGCGTTTATCACCGCGCTGGTCAACCAGCTGTTGAATATCCACACCGGCGCCCGCCTGCCGCTGCTGAGCGCCGCACGCGAAGAGCGGCTGCTCGGCGTCAAGCGCGTGCCGCAGCGGGACTTTGGCATTCCCCGATTCACCTACGACGAAGGGCTGGCCCAGCTGTACGGCCAGCCCCCCATGTGGCCAACCCCGACGCGCGGGGTGAGCGAGATCCGTCTCGCGCTGCGCTACCGTTCGAATGACTCCCTGCTGCGCCATTTTAAAGATACCTCCACGCTGTATCTGGAGATTGTCGACTATCCGGGCGAGTGGCTGCTCGACCTGCCGATGCTGGCGCAGGATTATCTGAGCTGGTCGCGACAGATGACCGGGCTCCTGCAGGGACAGCGTGCGGAG
>NZ_VIFM01000603.1 GCF_006636215.1 Myxococcus llanfairpwllgwyngyllgogerychwyrndrobwllllantysiliogogogochensis
TCTCCGTGCCCACCCACACCGTGCCGTCCGCGTCCGCCAGCAGCGCCAGCACCACCTCGCCGGGCAGCCCGTCCTTCAGCGTGAAGCGGTGCAGGCCCTTGCCCTCCTCGAAGCGCCACAGCCCTCCTTCGGAGCCCAGCCACACCGCGCCGGAGGCGTCCTCGGCCATGACGATGATGGGTTCCGTCGACAGCCCCTGCCGCTCGCCGAACACCGTGACGTCGCCGCCCCGCACCCGCGCCAGCCCCTCGCGCGTGCCGAACCACTGCGTCCCACGCGAGTCCACCAGGATGGACGTCACCACGTGGTCCGGCAGCCCCTGCACGCGCGACGACTTCGCGAAGCGCTGCCCGTCGTAGCGGAACGCCCCCGCCTTGGAGCCCACCCACAGCGTGCCGTCCGGCGCCTCGTGCAACGCGGTGATGACCGGGTCCGTGCCTCCCTCGAAGTCCTCCATGCGGTGGATGCGCCCGTCGCGCAGGTAGAACAACCCGCCGCCCACCGTGCCCAGCCACACCGTGCCCCGCTTGTCCTGCAACACCGTGCTGACCGTCTCGTTGCTCAGGCCCTCCGGAGCGCCGTACGTGGCGAACGGGCCGTCGCGCAGGCGGAACAGCCCCGAATAGGTGCCCACCCACAG
>NZ_VIFM01000604.1 GCF_006636215.1 Myxococcus llanfairpwllgwyngyllgogerychwyrndrobwllllantysiliogogogochensis
CCTCTACTCTTTGCTTCGGAAGGGGCATCGCGGCTGACTCAGCGGCACTCGGCTGAGCTTGTGTCGCAGCCTTACAGTTCTACATATGGGCTGTGAGGCCACTGGCGTTGCACGCCGCGAGCATCCCGGCTGGTCACTGGGGCGAGAGGTCCGGTGGGCCCTGAAGACAAACACGTTTGTGGTGCCCGTACGAATGTTGCAGAGGGGGCAACAGAGGGCGCCGTCACAGACGCGCTGGACTCGTTTCTTGCTCATCGCTGTCTGGTGATCGCAGCAGACCGCAGGCGCGCAAGGAGACAAGCGCGGCGTCGCGTGCTCGCACGGTGCGAGTGCCTCGACTCATTGCTTCTGCTCCTTGGAGGCTGCGGCACCTTCCTTACCCTGACGCGCGGCATGATCGTGTCCGCCGTGGCCGTGACCACGGTGCATGAACAGGTGCATCAGCGGACAAGCCGCCAGCAGCAGGAAGGGGAGATAGCCGGCAACATGTGCCGTGTGCTCCTTGAGCAGGAAATACGCGGCGACAGCGGCGATGATGAGGAACGCCACGCCGTAGCGCGATCGCCAGAACCGGGGGCGATCGCTGGGGGTCTGTGTGTGCTGATGCTGCATGGCATATCTCCACGGAGAAGGGTTGAT
>NZ_VIFM01000605.1 GCF_006636215.1 Myxococcus llanfairpwllgwyngyllgogerychwyrndrobwllllantysiliogogogochensis
CCGTTGGAAGCCGGCATGTTGTGTGCTTGAATGGTTGCGTGCCCTCACCCTCCAACGAACCAGGAGCGCGCCATGACGACGACACACAGCCTTGTCCCGCAATCTCCTTCGATGGGCCTGCCGGTGGCCCAGTTGCGCAACGTGTTCCGGCCCGGCGACGTGGAGCGCCGCCTCGCCCGGCTGCAGGACGCGGGCAGCCAGCGTGAATACGAAACCCTGCGCGCGGTCTACGAGCGCATGCTCGAACGGGGCCCCGAGCGCTTCCAGGTGAAGCCGTCCGGCGTGCCCGACATGGCAGGCCTCTACGAGCAGCTGCCCAACTTCTCCGATGCGCTCGACGACGTGAAGCGCCACGTCGCGCTGGCACAGGACAGCCGCGACGGCCTGGAGGTGACGCCGATGCTGCTGATCGGCCCGCCCGGCATCGGCAAGACCCATTTCGCGCGCCAGCTGGCCGAGCTGCTCGGCACCGGAATGAACCTCGTGCCCATGAGCTCGATGACCGCCGGCTGGCTGCTCTCGGGCTCGTCCTCGCAATGGAAGGGCGCGCGCCCCGGCAAGGTGTTCGAGGCGCTGGTGGACGGCGAATACGCCAATCCCGTCATCGTGGTCGACGAGATCGACAAGGCCAGCGC
>NZ_VIFM01000606.1 GCF_006636215.1 Myxococcus llanfairpwllgwyngyllgogerychwyrndrobwllllantysiliogogogochensis
GCGGAGGATTCCGCCGTCGCCCGGATGCTGGCGCGCGTGGAGGTCTGGTCGCAGGCCACCGCCACGGGCGATCTCGCGGAGCTGCCGGGCTGGGACGAACGCTCGGCCGCCACACCGCTGTTCACGTCCACGCGCGACAACTGCCTGGGATCGGCCTGCCCGCGTTTCCGCGCCTGCCATGTGTACCAGGCGCGGCGCGAGGCGATGGCGGCCGATGTGGTCGTCATCAACCACCACCTGTTCTTCGCGGACCATGCCATCCGCGGCACCGGCGTGGCCGAGCTGCTGCCGAGCACCCGCGTGGTGGTGTTCGACGAAGCGCACCAGCTGAGCGACACGGGCGTGCAGCTCCTGGGCAGCCAGATGGCGTCCTCGCAGTGGCTCGACCTGGCGCGCGACGTGCTGGCGTCGGGCCTGCAGTGGGCGCGGGGGCTGGCGGACTGGCAGGGCGTCGCCGCCGCACTGGAGCATGCCGCGCGGGACTGGCGCATGGCCGTGGGGGCCCGCACGCCCGGCTCCCGGCTGCGCTGGGCCGGGGAGGTGCCGGACGGCGTCGATGCCGAGGGCTGGAGCCGGGCGCTGCAGGACCTGTCGGCCGCCTGCCGCCAGGCGCTGGCCGCCCTCGATACGG
>NZ_VIFM01000607.1 GCF_006636215.1 Myxococcus llanfairpwllgwyngyllgogerychwyrndrobwllllantysiliogogogochensis
AGCGCGGAGGAGGGGTGGAGGGGACAACAATCCACCACACGGCGATGGCAGGTGGGACAGCGCATCGATGGCGGCGGCGAGGGGAGTTCAGTCCGAGGTGCGTGCGGGCCCCTCGAAGCATCGCCTCTCGGCGGCGCGGACGGAAGCCTCCCCCAGAGGGACGGCCACCGCTTCCGGGGACGTCGGTGGGGCCATCAGGCCTCCTCCCGGCGCGCTCCCAGAGCGAGGCTCAGTCGCTCATCTCGGGGAGGTCCGGCAGGGTGTCCGGGTCCAGCTTCAAGATGACGCACAACCGGGTCAGGGTGGAGATGGTCGGTACCATGACTCCACGCTCCACCCTGGCGAGGACCTCCACGGGCATTTCCAGGCGCTCGGCGACTTCTTCCATGCCGAGCCCCGCCTGCTGGCGGGCGGCCTTCAGTGCCGCCCCGAGCACCTCGGCCCTTTCCGCGCGACTCGTCTTCATGGACGCGAGCATGACGCCATCCGGCCCGCTCGTCACCCAATTCACCACATGCTCCAGGTCCGAAGCATGGCCTCCAACATTGGATGGGGCCCCGAGGGATGGGACCTGGCGCCGACCGCCAACGCAGGGGCTCCCCGGGGTGGGGGTGGGCGCCTGCCTGGGC
>NZ_VIFM01000608.1 GCF_006636215.1 Myxococcus llanfairpwllgwyngyllgogerychwyrndrobwllllantysiliogogogochensis
GGCTATTCCTCGCTCGCGTACCTGCGGCAGTTGCCGATGCGCCGGCTGAAGATCGACCGGAGCTTCGTGAAGGAACTGCCGGAGCAGGACCACAGCCGCGCGATCGTGAACGCGATCATCGCGCTCGCGCACGAACTGGACCTGGAGGTGACGGCCGAGGGCGTCGAAACCGAAGCGCAGGCCGCCTATCTCGTCCAGCAGTCGTGCGACGTGCTGCAGGGGTATCTGTTCGCGAAGCCCATGAGTTCCGAGGATTTCTTCGCGCGGGTCGTACAGCCGCGGGCTGAGTCTGGCTAGCGGCCGATCGTCTGCGGCGGTGCCTCGTCGAACAGCCGCAGCGCCAGCAAGCCGTGGCCCACGGTCGCTCCCGCGCGAACGGCGCCCGCGATCAATGCGATTTCGGCCAGTTCCTGGCGGGTCGTGCCGAGACGTTTCGCTGCGCGCGTGTGCACGTCCAGGCAATAGCCGCATTGGGTGGTGAGTGCGACTGCGAGCGCGATCCACTCGCGTGTTTTCGGGGGAATGGCGCCATCGGTCCGTTTCACCGCATGGTCGTAGGCCAGAAAGGCGCTTGCTTCGGTGGGCGCCAGGCGCGCGAGGGCAGGAGCGTTCTGGAGGTCCTGCGGGC
>NZ_VIFM01000060.1 GCF_006636215.1 Myxococcus llanfairpwllgwyngyllgogerychwyrndrobwllllantysiliogogogochensis
GTGGGAGGGCAGGGCGCCCTGGTGCTGTTCGACGGGGTGCTCAAGCCCGAGCACGCGCAATGGCTGCGGCGCGAGCCTCCCGCCCTGCTCCTGGCCACGCGCGAGCGGGACGGCGGGCCCTCCATGTGGGAGGTCCGGCTGTTGGGCGCGCTCTGGAAAGAGGGCTCGCTGCTGCCGGAGCAGGCGGAGGTGTCGCGCCATCCGCTGCGCCGCATGGTGGACATCAACACGGCGGCCACGGCGGCAGCCGTGGCGGTGAGCGACGCGCAGGGCAGCCGCGTCTCGGCGGGGCTGGTGGCGGACGTGGTGCATGAAATCGCCGTCAACGCGCTCCTGGATGCGCCGGTGGATGCGCGGGGCGAGCCTCGCTACGCGCACCGCCGCACAGAGGTGCGCGAAGTGGAGGCGGAGGACGCCTGCGAGCTGGTGTTCGCGGTGGAGGACGGCCGGATGTGGCTGGAAGTGGCGGACCGCTTCGGCGGCCTGCGGCCGGGCTCGTTCGCCCGGGCGCTGGAAGGGTGGGGACAGCGCGTGAAGGTGGATGCGTCTGGTGGTGGAGCGGGTCTTGGATTGCGTCGCATCCTCGAGCACTGCGACACGGTGGCGGTCCGGGTGACCGCTGGCCGGGAGTCGCGAGTCGTGTGCGTGGTGGACCTGGGAGACGCGCGCCGCCGCGCGGCCCAGCCCAAGTCACTGATGTTCTGTCTGCATGAGGTCAGGGCCGGTGGATAGCCAGGGTTCCAACGCCATCATCAGCCGGCTCCGCGTGGGTACCATCACCCACGTCCGGATTGCTGGTGTCATCGACGAGACCTTCCCGCTGACGTCGACCCATCCGGAGCTCACGGGGCTCCTGGTGGTCGACCTCGGCCGGGTGGAGCGCATCAGCTCCTTCGGGGTCCGTCGGTGGATTGAATTCGCCGCGAAGCTGCCTCCGGGCGCGCTGGGGCTGTACGTCGTGCATGCGCCCCCCGTCGTGGTGGATCAGCTCAACATGGTGGAGGGCTTCGCGGGCGTCGCGCGCGTGCTCTCCGTCCTCGCCCCGTACACCTGTCGCACCTGCAACGAAGACCGGATGCGGGTGGTGAACCTGGTGGACGAGGCCCAGGTCATCGCCGAGGAGCGCGCGCCCGAGCACACCTGTCCCGTCTGCTCCAACCCGCTGGAGTTCGCGGACCTGCCGAGCGAGTTCTTCGACTACGCGCGCCGGCAGCAGTTCGGCACCGTGGACCCGGTGGTGATGCGCTACCTGCGCGCGAGCATGCCGACGGAGCAGTCGGAGCTCCCGCAGCACCTGAAGATCGTCCAGGACGACGTCACGTTCATCTCGCTGGCCAGCACGCTCAAGGGCGACCTCAACGTGCGCAGGCTCGCGTCCGGGCTGGAGGGGCGCGCCGCCTTCGACTTCAGCCACGTCAGCAAGGTGGAGCCGGAGGCGCTGCCCAAGCTGGAGCAGGTGCTGGACACCGCGGCGCAGGGCGCCCAGGTGGTGCTCTGCCGCGTGCCTCCGCCGGTGCTGGCGATGCTGGCGCGCTCGTCCAAGCTGATGCCGGGCCGGCTGGCCACGCTGTGGCTGCCGTGCGAGTGCCGCAACTGCGGCCAGGTGAGCCACCAGCGCATCCAGGCGCACGAGTACCTGGCGCAGCTGCGCGCGCACCAGACGACCATCTCCATCGAGTGCCCCATCTGCGGCGGCAGCGCCCAGGTGCCGCACATGCCGCAGCTCCAGGGGTTCCTGGCGCGCGTGCAGCTGACGGACCGGCCCCTGGAGGACATCGAGGCGTTGGAGCCGCGCGCGCTCAGTCAGTACCTGTTCGGGTCCACCAACATCGACCCGCAGGCCAACAAGGGCTCGCCCACCGACATCTCCAACTCGCTGGGCAGCACCAAGCTCAACATCATCCGACGACTGGGCCAGGGCGGCATGGCCGAGGTCTTCCTCGCCAAGCAGGTGGGCGTGAAGGGCTTCGAGAAGTTCGTCGTGATGAAGAAGATCCTCCCGCAGTTCGCGCAGAACCCCGAGTTCGTGGACATGCTGTTCGCGGAGGCCCGAGCCAACGCGCGGCTCACGCACCCCAACGTCGTGCAGACCTTCGACGTGGGCGTGTCCGACGGCGTCGCGTACATCCTGATGGAGTACGTGCGCGGGCCGGACATGAAGCGGCTGGTGAATGAGCTGCGCCGCAAGGGCATGGCGCTGCCGCTGGAGCACGCGCTGCGCATCGTCGCGGAAGTGGCCGCGGGGCTTCACTACGCGCACGCCTATGTGGACCCGGCGGGCATTCCGCACCCGGTGGTGCACCGGGACGTCAGCCCCCACAACGTCCTCATCTCCCTGGACGGCGCCATCAAGCTGAGTGACTTCGGCATCGCCAAGGTGGCGGGCGAGGAGAACACGCAGGCGGGCGTGCTGAAGGGGAAGATTTCGTACATCTCCCCGGAGGCGGCGTCGGGCCGTACGCTGGACGCGCGCAACGACGTCTTCGCGCTCGGCGTCGTGCTCTTCGAACTGCTCACCGGACAGTTGCCGTTCCGCAGGGACCACGACGCGGCCACGCTCAACGCCATCGTTCGAGACCCCGCGCCCGTCCCCTCGCAGCTGCGTCCGCAGATTCCGCAGGACGTCTCCGACCTCGTCCTGCGCGCGCTCGTGAAGGACCCCGCGCGCCGCACTCCGTCCGCCGCGGCGATGCGTGAGGAAATCGAAGCGGTGATGGCGCATCACCGTCTCAACTCGTCTCCGGCGGCGGTGGCCCAGTTCTTCAAGGACACGCTCGGCGACCGGCTGGTGGAGTACGCGCCCTCGTCCGCGTCGGGAACAGGCAGCCATCCCAAGCCCGTCCCCACCGGCACCGGCACGGGCAGTGGCAACGTCGGCAGTGGCGACATGGTGGCCCCCAGCGATGGGAGGACGCCGAACCGGGGCACGAGCAGTGGCCCGAAGCCGACGACCGCGGGCAGCGGCAACATCCCGCGTCCGACGGGGACGGGCAGCGGCAACGTGTCCGCGCCGCCCGTTTCGTCCAGCGTCCCGCGTCCCGCGCCTGTCGCCCCCCGGCCCGCGACGCCGCCTCCCGTGGCCCCGCGTCCTCCGACGCCGCCTCCCGTGGCGCATCGTCCTCCTCCGCCTCCTCCAGCCCTGACGCCGCCGTTGCCGATGCTCCCGGAGCTGGATGCCTCGGACCGGACCGAGGTGGTGTTGCTGCAGGGGAATGTGCCGCCGCCTCCCGCGCCTGCCCGGCCGGCTCCCGCGCCGCGTCCGTCGCAGCCGGGACACACCGCGGTGCCCGCGCCCCAGCGGCCTTCCTCGACGATGGTGCCCGCGGCGGGTGTGGCGCCTCGCCCCGGGCAACCCAGGCCTTCTTCACCGACGCATCAGAGCCCTGTCGCCGCGCCGCGTCCTCCGCCTCCGGTACAGGTGCACGCGGTGCCCGCGGCGGCGGACGAGTCGGAGCGGCGCTCGTCGCTGAAGTGGGCGGCCATGGGTGGCGGCTTGCTGCTGGTGGTGGCCGTGGTGGCGGTGGTGCTGCTGCGCGGCTCCGACTCCATGTTCCGCAATCTGGAAGAGGGCGAGCACGTGTACGTCGGCGGCGTGCGCCTGGAGTCTGGCGCGCAGACGTTGCCGGCACCGCCCTCGGGGCCGTTGCTCATCGCCACGGCGGTGAACGGCAAGCTGCGGCGGTTCGGCACCACGCAGCTGCGCGAGGACATCGACGTGCGCACGCTGGCGGATGCGATGCCCCAGCCGGGGACTCGCGGGGTGCTGAGCGTGGCGAGCAGCGCTCCGGGCTGCCAGGTCCAGGTGGATGGTGCTCCGCTGCCCAACCGCACGCCGGTGAACAAGGCCTCCATCGAGGCCGGCAGGGAGCTGGAAGTGGTGGTGAGTTGTCCTGGCGCCGCGAGCAAGCAGTGGGTGCTGGCGGTGCCGGGGCAGGAGATTGTCCTGACGGCTCAGCAGCACGACTGAACGGCTGGCCTCGGGCCGCCTTCGGGCGCCCCACGAGGTTGAAGGGCATGTGACCCATGAAGGGCTGGACCTTCTTCCCTCACCTCGTCGTGCGGACGACGGGTTTCCCATTCGACTGGTTGGAGCGGTTGGGATGCCCGGAGTCGGCGGCGTGGGCGCGTCGTCTCGAAGCGGAGCGGCGCGGGCTGGAGTCGCTGCGAGCCCAGGGGCCTCGCGTGCGCCGCCCTCCGCGAGAGCTGCTGGCGGCGCTCAAGGCGGGGCGCCCCGTCAACACGGAGGGCCTGGAGTCTCCCGAGCGCTTCGCGGAGTGGAATGTCCGCGCGGCGGCGGCCCAGGAGGCCGAGGCGGGCTTCGCGGAGGCGATGGAGCGGGAGCTTGCGGCGGTGGAGGCCCAGGCCGTGGCCCTGTGTCGCGAGCCGCGCTTCCTGGAGGCCGTGGCCAGCTCCAGTCCGCCGGTGGCAAAGGACCTGCTCGCGGGACGAGAAGGCTCGCGGCTCCGGCGGCAGGTCGCCAGCTATCTGCAGCGGCTGTGCGCGAAGAACGAGACGATGGGCTTCTTTGGCCCCATCAACTACGGCCGCGTGGACCCGTCCACTCCCACGGGCGTGACGTTGCGCTGGTCCGGTCCCGAGACGCTGGTGGGGCGCAACACCTTCGCGGCCTCGTGGCTGGTGCAGGGGTTGGTGCGAGCCATCGCGTTCGACCCCGACATCGCGTCGTGGCTGGTGCCGCGCCGCAAGGCCTTCGCGGAGATGCCCGCGCGCAAGTCGGGCCCCACGCCGGAGAGCGCGGAGGAGCTGCTGCCTCGGTTGGTGGAGCTGGCGGATGGGACGCGCACGTTGGCGGCCCTGGCCTCGTCGCTGGGCGTGGCGCCCGGTCTGGCCCGCGAGGCGCTGCGGTTGGGCTGTGACAAGTCGCTGCTCACGCACCAACTCGAGGTGCCCTCCGCGGTGCACCATCCCGTGGATGACCTGGCCGAACGTGTCGCCGCCCTGCCAAGCGGAGGGGCCCGACGTCACATCGAGGGACTGAGCGCGCTGCTGGAGTTGATGGGGCGCTACGGCGCGGCGGACGCGAGCGGGAAGATGTCGCTCCAGGACGCCTTCGCGAAGAGGGCAAAGGAGCAGTGGGGCGTGGCTCCTCCGACGGAGCGAGGGCCCGCGTCCGAGTCGCACAACTTCTACCAGGACCGGCTCGCGCTTCGGGAGGAGTGCGGAGGCGACTTGCGGCTCGAGGTGGGCGGCGAGCGTGCCCGGGAGCTGGGGACCCGCATGGAGCCGGCGCTGGCGTGGATGGCCGAGGCGGCCTGGCGCACGCGAGACGCGGCCCGCGCGGCGGTGGCGCAGAAGGTGGGCTCGCGCACGGTTCCCTTCTGGAAGGTGGCGGCGGCCAGCGCGGACCTGCCGGTGCCGCTGGACACCTCCATGGCGGAGTTGCTCGCTCAGTCGATTCCGAGCGCGGACGCGCGCACCGTCGAGCTGGGTGCGGTGGAGCCGCCCGCCTGGGACATGGCCCGCGCACTGCCGCTCGTCACGTCGGTGGATCTGCTCGTTGGCGCGAAGGACGTGGAGGCGTGGGGGCAGGGCGACTACACGCTGGTGATGGGAGACATCCACGACACCGCGCTCGTATGGGGCTGGGCGCTCCAGTTCCACCCCGCGCGCGGCAAGGTGGAGAGCGCCATGGTGAGAGCGCTCGGTGCGCTTCCTCGCGCGATGCCGCTGGTGACGGTGCTGCCCTCTCGTCGCACGGGACTGTTGCCGTCGGAGTTTCCAGGGCCGGTGGTGGAGCTGGGCGGGGTGAGTTCCCGTGCCTCCGCGTGGCGGATTCCCCTGGATGACCTGTTCGTGGAGAGCGACGGGAAGAGCGCGCGGCTGGTGTCGAAGCGGCTCGGCTCCGAGGTGTGTCTCTACAACGGCGAGCTGGAGAGCGCGGTGCATACGGCGTTCTCCCTCCCACGCATCCGTCCGCTGCGGGTGTCGCTGGGAGAGCACACGCCCCGCGTGACGCTCGGTGGGGTGGTGGTGCAGCGTGAGCAGTGGCGGCTGGACGCGGCGGCGTGTGAGGCGTTGCTCGCGTGCAAGGATGACCGCTCGAGGCTGCGGGTCGCCGTGGGCCTGTGGGACGCGCGGGGCCTTCCCGAGTGTGTCTTCGCGAAGTTCAAGGGGGAGCGAAAGCCCGTGCTGGTGGACGTGCGCAGCCCGCCCTTGCTGCGCGTCTTCCTCAACCTGCTGGAGCAGAAGGAAGAGGTCATCCTCTCGGAGATGTTGCCCGGACCGGAGCAGCTCTGGCTCCGAGGCCCTGGAGGGCGCCACACCGTGGAGCTTCGCTGCACGTTGATGTGGGGAGGCCCGAGGGCCGGCGCACCTCCGACGTTGGAGGAGGGGAGATGAAGTGGCTGGTTCTACCGCCACACCGGGACGTGACGCTCGTTCCGGAAGTCCCCGAGGGGTGGCACCTATTGGACCTGGCGAGGGACTTCGTCCGCCGGGTCTTCTCCGCGGAGTCGATGGAGGCGGAGGCCCTGGTCCGCGAGTCGTCGCCCCCGTCGCCACAAGCGATGCGCGAGCTGCTCCTGCTGCGAGTCGCGCAGGGACTTCGCGACAGAGGCCCCATCCCGGAGCTGCGGGCCCTGGGCGCGGTGCTGACGGCCATCTCCGGCCCGCCTCACGGTGTCCACCTGCGGTTGGATGATGTGGAGCTGGAGTCCGGCACGACGGAGCGGAGCGGGGATGTCCAGCGTGTGGCGGGGTTGCCCGCGTCGTACTCGGATGACGTTGCGGATGTCCTCGCGCGCTTCGAGGAAGCGGAGTGTGTCCGCTTGTGGCTGGAGCGAGACCTCCAGCTTCCCGCCGCGGTGACACTCGCGCAGGCGTGTCCGGCACACGTCGCCCTGGAGGTCGCGGGGCCCTTCGCCTGGGCGCATCGCAAGGTGCTGGCGCGGATGCCGGCCTTCCGGCGCGCCGCGTTTCCAGAACACGTGCCCCCGCTGCGCTGGCGGGTGGTTCCGCTGGACGGTGCCCCTGGCGCTGACGATGTCCTGTGGGTCCCCGACGGGCTGGGGCTGGAGGTCATTGCTCCCTACCCATGGGGCGATGAGCAGGACTGGGCCTACCTGGAAACGCCACCGGCCGGCGACGCGGAACCGGAGGCGCGGCGAAGCGCGGGCTGGCTCGGTGCCTGCTTTCTGAAGGATGTGCGCGCCTTCACCGGGGGGGCACGCTGGGCGGGCCACGTGTCGCTTGGCTCACTCCTGGCGGCCGATGTGCTCGTGGAGAGCGGCTGCCAGACGGTGGTGGTGGGCTTCTGCCTCATCGAGAACGGCCGGGTGATGGACATCGACCGCCGGTTCATTCCGGTGGAGCAGCTCGTCCAAGGCCACCAACGCCTGAAGGCCGCGGGTGTGCGGGTCGTCGCGGAGTGGTGGGTGGGCGCGCCGGGTGTGGACGAGGAGTCCCTGGACGTCACGCTGGCAGCGATGGAGGGCGCGTGCTTCTTCGACCAACTCGCGGGGGTGCGCCCGTTCCACGCGTCGGTGGAGCGCATCGCTCGAGTTCGCGACCTGGGCCGCTGGTGGGGACAGCCTGGTGACCCGCCGGCGGACCGGGACTTGTCCCGCAGTCGCCCCATTGAAAAGCCCGGCACGATTCCAGGGGCGCGCCTGCCCTCGGTGCTCACATCGTTGGCGAGCCGCCTGCTGAGTCGCTCCCCGCTCATTCCGGGCCGGGTCGCGGCGGCCTTCATGCTCGCGCCCGCAGCTCCATTGCTTGGCGACGACACCGCGCATGCAGCCGCCGCGACTCCAGCGCCTGTACGCGCGACGAATACCGCGAATGGAACTGCCACGCCCGCAGCGCAGTCCTCGCACGAGGTCGCCGCGACTCCAGCGCCTGAACGCGCGACGAATACGACTCATGGAGCTGCCACGCCCGCGGCGCAGACCTCGCACGAAGTCGCGGCGCCCGTGGTTCCAGCGCCCGAGAAGGAGCCCGCGAACGAAGCCGCCGCGCTCATCCGGCTGGACGCGGACTGCGCGGTGGTGCGGCTGCCGGCATCGCTCGATGGTGCCCCGAAGCCCACGTGGTATGCGGCGAACCTGCGCACTGGTGTCGTGCTCGCGATGGATGCGCGCCTCGCGCCGGTGCTGTCCCGACTGACGGCGCCCACCACCGCATCGGCCGCGCTGGGCGTGGTGCCGGAAGCGCAGCGAGCGAAGCTGGTCGAGACGTTGGTGACGAAGTCCATCCTGGAGAGGACGCACGGATGAGCGAGCGCTGGACCTTGGGCGAGGTGTTCGTGCTCCGGCACGCCGGCTTCCCATTCGATTGGCTGGAGTCGCTCGGGTTCTCCGACGAGGTGCTGGGCGAGGCGAACCTGCTGCTCGACGACGAGCGGGCGCTCCTGGACGCGGTGCGCGCCGAGGGCGACGAATCGGGGGCGAAGGCACTCCAGGATTCGTTCGAGCAGGGCCGCGTGCCCACGCTGAAGTCCCGTCACGGCCAGACGAGTCGTGACGCGCTGGAGCGCTATCGCGTGAGGCGCGAAGTCCTTCAGACTCGGTATGCGAATGAGCGCACGGACCTTCGCTTGAAGCTGCGAGAGCGCGCGGCGGACCCCGCCATCCAGGAGGCCGTGTTCCTCTCCAGTCCGGCGATGTTCGACAACGTCTGGGCCCGCTACCTGCGAGGGGGCGAGCAGAAGGACACGTCCGACGCTCGCCGCGTGGACCGACAGGTCTACACGTACCTCCAACGCTTCTGCGCGAAGAACGAGACGACCAGCTTCTTCGGCCCCATCTCCTACGGCGAGCGCACCGACGCGGATGACTTCGACGTGCGCACGGTGGCGAGCGGCGACACGAGCCGGCGCACGTTCTTCTCCTTCTGGGCGGTGACGGAGCTGGCGCGCGCGGTGGGGCGCGAGCGGACGCTGCGGCCTCACCTGCCACTGCGCCTCAACCCCCTCTTCACGGTGTCCCCGGGCCGCGCCGCGTGCGAAGCCCTGCAACTGGAGGTGCCGCTGGCCGAGGGCGCCGAGAAGCTCCTGGCCGTGCTGCGAGCGCATCCGACGCCCGCCGCCGCCGCGCAGGTGCTCGGTCTCGCGGTCGAAGAGGTGATGCGCTCGGCCCTGCCCCTGGTGAAGGGCGCGTTGCTGCTGTGGGGGCTGCCGTTCCGGCCCAACGACTTCACCACCTTCGAGAGCGTGCGTGACTCCGTCGCGGCCCTGCCGGCGCTGGAGGCCCGCGCACTCTGGTTGGCGCGGTTGGACACACTCTCGCGTCTGAAGGCCGAGTTCGAGACCGCGAACCTGACGCGTCGTCGCGCCTTGTTGCCGGAGCTGGAGGCCCTCTTCACGGAGGCCACGGGCAAGCCCGCGCGGCGCGGTGACGGCCAGGTGTACGCGGACCGGCTCATCATCTACGAGGAGGCCAGCTCTCCTTTTCGTCTGCGCTTCGGCCAGCGCTTCACGGAGGAACTCGAGTCCGCGCTGACCGGTCCCCTGGAGCTGTCCGCGGCCTACGGCGAGCGCGTGCAGCAGGGCTTCCGCGAGCAGGTCCGCGACGCGCTCGGCACCGACGAACGGCCGGTGGACCTCCTGGAGTACGCGGTCCGGCTGCGTCCCGACCAGGTCACGGGCAGCCGCTTCTCTCCCGTGCCTCCGGTGTTGCTGGACGAGGATTCCTCACGGGCACGCTCGCTGCCGGTGGACTTCCTGGGCACGTCCACGCCGGGCGGCCGGTATGCGCTGCCGGATGTCTGCCTCGCGTCGAAGGGGGAGGGCGCCGGGTTCGAGGTGATGCTCGCGCGCGTACACCACCACCTGATGCTGCGAAGCTGGCTGAGCGCCTTCTTCCCGTCGCGGGAGCGGTACTCGGCGGTGGCCGCGCGTTGGCTGGACGCGGACCCCGCGGCACGTGGACTGGTGGGCCTGTCCATCCGCCGTCGCAACAAGGGCTTCTACGTGTTTCCCGGTCGGCGCCTCGTGTACGCGGTGTCGGACGTGCTGGACGTCGAGGACGGCGCGATGACGCCAGCCGACGTAAAGGTGCTCCCGACGTCGCAAGGGCCGGTGTTGGTGGACGGGAAGGGTGAGCGGCTGCACCTGTACCTGCCCCTGGATGACTTCTCGTCCTATCCGCCCTTCGCCGCGCTGGCGCATCCCCAGGTGCTCCATGCCCCGCTGCGCACGAAGGGCAGCCACCTGCCGCGGCTGAGCATCGGCGGCGCGGTGTACCAGCGTGAGCGTTGGGAGCTGACCTCGGAGAAGCTGGCGCGCCCCACCGGCTTCGACCTCTTCCTCGCCGCGCAGCGCGAGCGGCGTACGCGCGGGTGGCCTCGCTTCGTCTTCATGCGCAGCTCCAAGGAGCGCAAGCCCTACCTCATCGACACCGCGAGCCCCTTCGCCCTGGACCTGCTCTCGCACCTGTCGCGCGAAGCCGAGCGGCTGTCGGTGGAGGAGATGTACCCGGCCCCCGCGCAGCTCTGGCTCAAGGACGCCCGGGGGCGCTACACCTGTGAGCTGCGCATGCAGTTCACTCGCTGGAGCGAGGGCACCCCTCCGCTTTGACATCCGAGGCGCGTCCGCGAACAGAATGGGGCAAAGCCACGGCCAGCCACCCTGGAGAGCCCATGTCCGGAGAGAACACCGTCGTTCCTGAGACTCGGAAGCTGAAGCGCCCCGTGGAGGAGATTCGCGCGGAGCTGCTGGTCGACGCGGACGTGAAGGAGCAGGCGCGCCTCCTCCAGATTTCCGTCGAGGCCTACGTCGAGAAGATCCTCGACTACGCCCAGCACCCGCAGAAGCAGATGCCGCTGCAAATCACCCTCGACGGTGACCTCAAGGCCAAGGACCCCAAGGCCGCCACCGTGGCGGAGATCCAGGACCATCTGGACAAGCTCATCAGCGGCGAGGTGATCATCAGCCGCGCGCAGATGCGGGACGGCTTCAGCGCGGGACAGGGTGACGACCGCTACAAGGCCGCGCTCGCCTCGGACGCGGTCCTCAAGGGCGCCCCGGAATCCCGCGGTGGAACGCCTCCGCCCCAGGACCCCCAGAAGGGTTGATCGCCTGATTTTCGGCGGCATTTCTCCCCGGGTGCCGACAAGGTGGGATGTAAACCCACGGAATCCCGGGGACTTTGGCGGACGGTGGGATTTGTTCCAGGCCCCACGGAACTTCGGGAGCGGTGGACCGATAACTCCACTGTCAGGCTGGCTCGCGGCGGACGCGGAGCGATGCCAGACCTCGGGAGATAGCGACCATGGGGCTCTTCAAGGACGTTCTCGGCAAGGCGCTGGACATCATCAAGCCGGCCCTCACGGCCATCAACCCCGCGCTCGGTATCGCGGCGGGCTTCGTCAGCGGCTTGATGAAGGGCGAGAACCCCCTCCAGGCCGGCCTGGGCGCCGCCATGGACATGTTCCCTGGCGCGAGTGTCGCGAAGAACCTGCTGAACAACTTCCCCGGTAAGTCCCTCCTCGAGGGCATGGGCGGCAACAGCCTGGTGAGCGGTCTGCTCGACAAGGTCTCCAAGCCGAGCCAGGTCACCGACCTGCTCACCGACGTGATGAAGGCGAACACGGAGAAGGGCCTGTCGGAGCAGAGCCTGAAGAACGCGCAGGAGCTGTTCGCCAAGCGCATGGCCGAGACCGCGGTCGCCTGATTCACGCGGTCGACTTCACTTTCGCCCTCCCCCCCGGGCGCCGCACCCTGAAGCAGGGTCGGCGCCCTTCGTGTATTCAAGGGGCAACCCCTCGCATTGCCTTGGTGAGTCTCGCGGATGAGTTCCAGCTCGGATGTCGTGGTCCTGGGTGCCGGTGTGGTGGGGCTGTCGGCGGCGAGGCGGCTGGCGGCCACCGGGGCGCGCGTGACGGTGCTGGACGCAGTGGACCCCGGCGGCAGGGGTTCCCGCGCCGCCGCGGGTGTGGCGATTCCCTCCGTGCGCCTCTACGACGACCCGGCCATGCTCGCCTTCTCGCAGGCGGGAAGGGCGACGCTGGCGGACGAACTGGCCTCTCTTCCGGAGGGCCACCTGCTGCGCCGGGGCCAGGGCATCCTGCGCATCGCCGCGGATGCGAAGGGGCGTGACGTGCTCGCCGAGCGCGCGGCACGGCATCCGGACGAGCTGGGCACGTGGGTGGATGCGGCCCGATTGGTGGAGCTGGAGCCCGCGCTGGAGGGAACGCCGCTGCTGGGCGCGTTCGAGTCCGCGCGGGGCCACATGGTCGACACGGAGGGCTACGTCAACGCGCTGCTGGGCGCGGCGCTGCGCGCGGGTGTGCGGCTGCGGCTCGGTGAGTCCGCGCGGTCCGTGGAGGAGACATCCGACGCCGTGGTGCTGCGGACCGACCGCGAGACGCTGCGCGCGGACCAGCTCATCGTCAGCGCGGGGCCGTGGTCATCGACCTTCCCGGGGTTGCCACCGCTGCCGCTCAAGCCGGTGCGCGGGCAGATGCTGGTGGTGCACCAGCCGGGCCTGTCCCTCTCTCGTGTCGTCTCCGGGCCCACGTACCTGGCGCCCTGGCGCGCGGGAGAAATCGTCGTCGGCGCCACGGAGGAGGACGTCGGCTTCGTGGAGAACGTGACGCCCGCGGGCCTGCTGCACCTGAGCGCCACCGTGGCGAAGCTCGCGCCGCGTCTGCGGGAGGCTCGCTTCGTGCGCGCCTGGGCGGGCTTGCGCGCGGTGACGCCGGATGGTCGCCCGTACCTGGGCCGCTACCCGGGCACTCAGCGCACCTTCGTCGCCACGGGCCTGGGAGGGCAGGGCATCCTCACCGGCGCCCACGCGGCGACCGTGCTCGTGGAGCTGGTCGCGTGGGGACGAACGGAACTCGCCGCGCCCTTCGCGCCGGGCAGGGCGTCGTCGTTGAAAGCCGTCGTCGAAGAGCGTCGCTAGTACAGGCTGACCGAGTCGAAAGGCCGGTTCAGCTTCGTCCGGGGGCGGGGCAGCAGGGCTTGCACCGCCGCGGCGTCGCCTCTTCCCAGCGCGTCGACCAGGGCTTGCGTCTCCTTGGGCCACGTGGAGCTGGCGCGGGCGCAGCGCAGGGCCTCGGACCAGTCCGAGCGTCCGGCGGCCAGGGCCAGCCCCGCGAGGCTCTCCGCTGCCTTGAGCGGCTCGCCGATTTCGCGCGCGTGTTGCTCCGCGCGCGCGTACCAGTCCACCGCCGAGTCCATCTTCCCGTCGTCCAGGAACATGCGCCCCAGCTCCGAGGCGATGACCTGTCGGTGGAAGGAGTCCTTCAGGGCCTCCGCGCTGGCATACGCCTGCGTGAAGTGCTCCACCGCCTCCGCGCGCGCTCCCGAGGCGAACTCCAGCCCCGCCAGCCGGTAGCGGTGGTGCTTGGAGAAGTTGACGCCCCACTTCTCGCTGATGCCCTCGAAGCGCCGCCACGTGGCGATGGCGTCGGAGAACTGCCGCGCCGACTCCTGGAGGTAGCTGGCGTTGGAGATGAGGTTGATCTTCAGATGCGTGGCGCTCGCGTCGTGCAGGTCGCCCACGCAGCGCATGGCGAGCTTCTCCTCCACCAGCGCCTTGTCGAGCTTGCGCTCCTGGAACCACGTCAGCGCGCACACGTTGCGCAGCCAGCCCTCCTGGAGCGCGCGGTCCGGCGCGGTGCTCTTCGCCAGCGCGGCCACGCCCGCTTCCACCTCGACGCGCGCATTGGGGAGCTGGCCGAAGCGCTTGGTCAACGTCAGCGCGCGGAACATGTGCAGCCTCGCCACCAGCTCCGGAGGGATGTGGCACTCCAGGCCTCGGCCGAACGCCTCCATCGCCGCGTCGTGTGCGCCGGTGAAGACATGCACCACGCCCATGCTGCGGTGGAGCAGCGCCTTCAGCTCATCCACGTCGCCCAGACTGCTCCGGTCGATTTCGATGGCGGGGGTGGAGAACCCCGTGTCCAGCACGTCCCACGCCTGGGCCACGCGCGAGGCGAGGTGCGAGTCCGGGTCTCCGTCCAGCAGCGCCAGGCCGTGCTCCGCGGCCAGCAAGGCGCCCTCGTAGTTCGTGGTGAAGAAGCACTGACGGATGGCGAGGATGGCCGCCGCCACGCGCGACTCACGCGACTCCGAGCCATCCACCACGAGCCGCAGGTAGCGGCCCTCCAGGTCCACCGCCGGCTCTTCCCGACGCGAGGACACCGGCCCCGGGCCCGACGCGTGGGGGACTCGCAGCCTGTCGCTCAGCGCATCCAGGTAGGCCTGCCGTCGCGACTCGAAGACGGCGGCGCCATGGGGACGCCGCATCCTCCAGCCGGTGAACAGCAGCGTCCCGTCCAGTCCGTCCAGCCGTGCCCACTCGGCCGCGCGCATCACCGCGCGCAGGCTGACCAGGTCACACTCTCCAGCGCCGTGGAGCACCAGGGGACGGCCGCTCACGCGCAGCGTCTCGACGATGGCGCGCGCGGCGACGGTGAGAATCCAGAACGCCTGCTCGGATTCGCGGTGGAGCCGACGCTCGGAGGGAGAGAGCGCCAGGTCACCCAGGTCGGCGGCCCCCTGGATGGCGCCCGGAAACAGCCGGTTCCACTCCGAGGGATGCGCGGCGGCCACGGCGCGGACGACCTCGGGAGCGGTCTCCTCGCAGGCACGGAGGACCTTCCTCAGTCCTCCAAAGGCGGTGGGCAGCGCCACCCCCACGTCCACTTCGATGGCCCGGGAAGGCAGCGCGGAGGGAACTCCCTGCTCCACGGACACTGCGAAGGAGACACCAAGTACAGCGGGTGGGGCGCTCACTGTGGGTCCTCGAGAGGGGGTCGAGAAGGCGTGCCTGCTGATTCTTCGACAGGCCCCACTTTCACATCCTCTTAGCAGTCGAGCAATCCACCCCTGGTGTATTTACCTACGGTGGGTGATCCAGGAAGGCAGGGCGCGTCACAGGCCTCATTCCGCGGGGGCTGGAGCGGAAAGGCCCTGGGTGTGATGGAGGATGAGTCGGGGAAGCCATCCGCCGAGCTTGCGACAATGTCTCAAGGCCGACAGGTCCATTTCCTTGTACGGCACGCCCCTCGCGCCTCGGCCGAAGTAGTGGATGACCCAGGCATTCTCCAGGAGCCACGCCACCTGGTCCTCGGACAGGCGGAGCTCGCCGGTGAATCCGCTCTCGGAGGGCCAGTTGAGTCGCCCGGTGGGCAGCGATTCGACGAGGTGGTGATGGGTGCTGATGAGGCGGTTGCACACCGTCTGGTCCGTCCAGTGGTCCCACGCCTCGTCGGGGATGGCCATCATCGCGGAGAGCCAGTGCCGGGCGAAGGCGTCTCCCGGGGGACTGGCGCAGACCCCGGCGCAGCGGCGGCGCGAGTCCCAACACTCCTCGCCGATCGTGAAGCGCTCCACGTCGGGCAGCGGGCGCAGCGTCACGGTGTCGAACGCGTCCAGGTACCAGCCGCCGTGCTGATGGAGCGCGAAGGCCCGCATGCGCCGTGAGGCGACCTCCGGCCGCGTCGTGCCCAACTGGGCGCTGAGTTGCGCCAGGTCCTCGAAGCGGGCACCGGGGAGCAGGGGTTGATAGCGGCGGATGCTCTGCTCATCGCAGTAGACGAACGTCCGGGCCTGGGGATTGTGCTTCATGGCCGAGCGGATGGCCGCGACGACGGTGGGGCGGAAGGCTCCACCGTGGAAGCAGAAGTTGAGGGCGGGCGTCATGTCGGGTTCAGGCCGCGAGGAGGGCGTGGACGGCGTCGAACGCATCGCCCATCAGCGCGCGCACCGTGTCGGTGGGATGGGGGTGCCAGTAGCGATGGTGGACGCGCTTGGGGTCCACATTCGCGTCATGGATGCACGCGACGAAGAAGGACGGGTCGTCGAGCACGAGGAGCTTGCGGGATGGGTCGCTCCAGAGGAACCGCGCGTCCTCTCCGATGTTGATGTCGGGGAACGGGTTCCGACTCCAGAAGGACTTCGTGTAGCAGAGCGTGTTGCCGGAGACCCAGGGGCGCTGTCCGGCGGGATAGACATACTGCCAGGAGCGGTCCGTCGCGGGCTGGTGGTAGTAGACGCGCGTGAGCCCGCAGACGGAGGCGCCCGCGTCGAGCAGGGACGTGGCCTGATAGCGAAGGCGTCGAGGAGCGGACCAGTCGTCGTCGTCCCAGTGGACGATGAGGTCTCCACGCGCGGACTGACAGGCGAGGTTGCGCTTGGCTCCCACGGAGTGTCGGCGCTCCAGTCGCAGGTAGCGGATGCGCCGGTCCTCGGGCAGCAGGTCCTCCACGGGCTGGGTGCCATCGTCGACGATGATGAGCTCTTTCTCCGGCCAGTCCTGCGCGAGGAACCAGCGCACCGCCAGCGGGACGAACTGGCGCCGGTTGAACGTGGGCATGATGCAGGACACCGTGGGCCGAGCTTCGTCACGCGACGGGAGGACCGTGAGCCGTGGCTCCTCGGTGCCGAGAGCGGCGGAGGCACGAGCGAGGGTGAGCGTGGGCTTCGCCTCTTCTTGCGTCCGCGCTGGAGGTGGCGTTGGGTTGGGAGCCACTTCCTGACGGGTGGCCATGGCGCGCTTTTCGAGCACGACCAGGGTGCCTGCGGTGTGGAGCGCGCGGTAGCGACCCTCATGGAGCAGCTCTCGCACGAGCCGCTTCACGCCGGGGAAGTAGTCGGCGCAGTCGTGGAAGGCGACCAGTCCTCCCACGGCGAGCCAGGGCTCCAGGTGGAGGAAGTCGGCCGACACGCTGGCGTAGTCGTGAAGCCCGTCCACCAGGAGCAGGGAGATGGGCTCGCTCCACGCCACGGTGGGCGCGTGTTGGTGGTGGACCTGGATGCGCGCCGCGAGCCCGGTCCGCTGGAGGGTGTGCTCGAGCTTCGCGCGCGTGGAGCCCATGTGCTGGAGGTTGCTTCCGCGAGCGCCCACGACACCGTCACCCGGGTCGATGGCGTGAATGGGCGGCGCGACTCCGAGCGCCTGCGCCACCCGGCCGAGCACGACGGTGGCCTTGCCGCAGTAGCTCCCCACCTCCACTACGGCATGTGTCGCGGGCAGGGAGGTCAGCGCGCGAGAGGTGGCGGCGATGAGCAGGTCTGCCTCGTCGTCCGTGAGCCAGCCTTCGACTTCGCGCATCTCCGCGAGGATGGGCCGCGTGAGCAGCAGACCGGAAGACTCCGAGCGTGCCGCCTCCATCACCGGGGCTTCGCGCGAGGCGTGCGTGTCCAGCACGGCGCTCCGTTCGCCGTTGGGATTCGCGTCGGACAGCCCCGCGAGCGTGGAGGGGCTCTCATATCGGCCGAAGCGTCCGCGCACATGGGTGCGCAGCGGGTCGTCGAGCTGGCGCGGGATGGGGTGTGCCCAGAACACGTTGGGTGTGGCCATCGCGGCGTCGAGCTGCGCGGTGGAGTACCGGACGCGGTAGCGGACCACCTCGTAGTCACACGGGCTGGTGAGCACGCGGTGGCCGAGCAGGGCCGTGAGCGTGGGGAACAGCACCTCTTCGGTGGCCCAGATGCGCGAGCGGCGGAGGATGTCCTGGAGCTGCGCGTCTCGCTCGAACAGCGAGACGAGGTCCTGGGCCGCGTCGGCGCTGAAGACGGTGGACGGCCAGAACGTCCAGTGGACGAACTGGGACTCTCCATTGGGGAACCTGCGCAGGAAGGGACGCCACAGGTCCACTTCGCGCCGCGCATGGACCGCGGGCGCGGTGCGAGCTCCCGGACCGTGCGGGGCCTGCACGTTGCCCAGCAGGCCCGCGCCGGGATTCGCGGAGAAGAACGCACGCAGGTGCTCGGAGTACCCGGGCCGCAGGCCCAGTTGGTCCGAGTCGACGATGGTCATCGCGTCGAACGGATGGTGCTCCCGCGCGAAGCGGAAGCAGTCGAGCGCGAAGTCGTGCAGCCAGCCCCACTTCATCGGCCGTGGGGTGGGGTGGATGACGGCGTTGAAGTGCTCGAAGGGAAAACCCTCGAGCAGCTTCGGGTTGTGCCCGCCGTTGTAGAGCAGGATGAGCGAGCTGGGGTCCAGGTGATGCAGATTGCGCACGAGGTCGACGACGCAATCGGGGCGCTCGTGGACAAGGCAGGCGAAGATGTGCCGGAAGGGAGCCATGGGGAGATGCGCCTCAGGTGACCCACGCCCTGAAGGGCTGGCCGCGCTGCAAGGACTCGGAGAACACCGCGGTGACGGAGTCGAGCATCCGGGCATGTTCTTCGGGGATGAAGTCTTCCGGGAACTCCTCGGTGGGTTCTGGCACGAGGGCGGGAGCGCTTCGTACATGGCTCGCGAGGCGCTTCAGGAAGGCCACCGCGTTGTCGAGCTCTCCTGTCGAGGGCGCGAAGGTGTCATCCTCCAGGGCTCCCCGTCCCGACCACTCCTGAAGGCGCGCCGCTTCGGCGGCGTCGAGGTGCCGGGCCTCGTTCAGGAGCAGGTGCCAATGCTCCAGGGGGAGGTAGACCTCTCGGCCCTGGTGCCAGGGCGACGGCTCCGTGGGGAGCGCTTCGTTCTCGGGACCGGGAGCGACGAAGACCTGGTGACGACGACCCATCTGGCATCCTCCTGGTGCGAAGTCCCTACAAGAGCTTGTCGATCTCCGCGCTCAACTGTTCGATCAGCTCGGTCGCGGTCATGGAGAGCGGCACATCCGGGGTGCGCCCTCCTCCAGGCTGAGCCGGACTGAGGACCTTGACCGAGAGCGTGTCCACGGGAGTCTTCGCCATGTACCGGCTGCGGAACTGGCTGATCGGCATGGAGCCCGGACTTCCATAGTCGTTGAAGGTGACGCGTGCCCCGACGGCCCTCGCATAGAGCCGCGCGCTGCCAAAATGACGGGTGGCATAGTTGATCATCTGCTGGAGGCTCAGCGGCATGCTCTGATAGTGGCCGAGGTTGCTGCGGTCGCGCGAGACACTGAGCTGCGCCGGGTTCATCTTCGCACTGACGATCTCCTCGACGCGATTCGAACCGAGAATCAGGAAGTCGATCTCCGCCTGCGATCCACCAATGTTCTCTCCCGTCGCATCGTAGAACTGAAGCGCGACGTTTCGCATCACCGACAGGCCCTTGTCGTGGGCCAGATTCGCGACGATGTGCTCGCCCGCGGCTTCGACGGGACGGCCCACGGTGACGCGATCGGCATTCAGCAGGTAGGCATGCTTGTTGGCCCTGTACTCGGCCTGTTGGCGTCGGGTGCGTATCAGCGCGGCGAAATCCCGAGCGACCTGGCGGATGGCCCGGAGTTGCTCGTTGGTGAAGAGGGGCTCGACGCCGCCCTTCTTGCGTGGGTTGACGACGGCTTCGACGTGGTAGCGACCCTCGCGGTCCTTGACGAGCTTGAGGGACGTCAGCGCGTGCTGACGCGCGATGCCGGGGAGCTTCTCCTCGACCTGAGCGACCGTCGTGTCGCGTGTCGCGAAGTGCGCCTTCGCGGCCGTCACGGCCGCGGTCAACCGGGCATCTTGGTCCGCGGAGGCGGATTCACCCGGACGACTGGTTCCCCGGTTGCGCCCGAACATCCGCCGCGCCAGCGCGACCAGCTTCGCCAGCACCTTGTCGATGGCGCGGTCCACCATCCCTTGCACCTTCAGGATGGTCTCCTTGATCTTGTCGCTGATGCCGCCCAGGCCGATGAGCCGCGCCAGGAAGCTGATGACCACGGGCACCGCGCGCCCCAGCGCCTGCTCAATCCAGTTGGCCGCGCCGCCAATCGCTCCCGTGGCGATGGCATGCACCGAATTGATGATGGCCTCGATGAGCGCCATGATCTGACTGGCGCGCTCGATGAAGAACATCACCGTGTTGTAGATGGCGAGGACGGCCTGGATGATGGCGCCCGCCGGGTTGAACATGGAGATGATCTTCGTGATGGCCTGCTTGACGACGGTCTCGATGAGCCACGTCTTCAGCGCCTCGATGACCATGTCCTTCAAGTTGCCGAGGCTCTCCTTCATCTGTTCCCACATCGCCGCGGGGCCAGACGTCACCAGGGTGCGCACCAGCTCGAAGACCTTCTCCATCAGCCCCACGGTGCGCTCGCCCAGGAGCTTCGCCGCCTTGGCGCGCATGCGCTCGTAGGTGATGCCGAGCACCGCGAGCACCAGCTTGAGGATGCTCGGCAGCGTCAGGTCCGTGGGGATGGGGATGCCCGCCTGCGCCAGCGCTCCGAACAGCCACTGCATGAAGCCGCGAATCAGGTGGGCCTTGATGTTGCCCAGGAACTGCTGGACGCCCAGCTTGATGGCGGAGATGAGGTTGGACAGGAACCCGATGGGGTCCGCGAGGATGAGCTTGATGGTCTCCCAGCCCTTGCGGAGCAGGGCCATCAGCTTGTCCTTGAACTCGGTGAGGATCTTGATGACCTCGCCGATGGCGTCCGCCAGCTTCTTCAGCGCGCCGGCGTTCTCCTCCTCCAACTTCTTGAGCGCCGCGTCCGCCTTGTCGAACGCGTCCTTGTATTTCTGGGCCAGCTTCTGGGCCAGGTCGTTCTTCTTCGCGTCGATGCCGCTTCTCAGCTCGTCGAAGCGCTCGCCCACCGCCTTCTGGGCTTCTTGTCCCACGCTCTGCAAGTCGCGAGGGAGGCTGTCGACATAGGCCTTGATGGCGGCCTGTCCCTTGTCCACGTCGGCCTTGGCCTGGGCCAGCCGGTTGTCCACCGCGGTGGAGATGCGCACCGCGAGCGCGTCCATCTTCGAGGCGAAGCGCACGCGGGCCTGACCGAGGATGACCTTGATGCCCTCGGGCACGGGGCGGAACAGGTCCGCCACCCAGCGCGCCTTACCCGTCAGGCCGCTGTAGCGGTCGTCCTTGAACTTCTCGATCTCACGGTCCGCATAGGACTTCATGTCCCCCAGGGCCGCCTCGGCGCCCAGGTCGAACATGCGCATGACGTCCGCTTCGAGCGTGGACAGCCGCGAGTCCACCCGTTGCTTCGTCTGCTGATACATCCGCTCGATGTTCGCGGTGACTTCCTTGCGCCGGGCCTCGTCCTTCTGCTTCGCCAGGAGCTGGCGCGTCTTCACCTTGCTGTTGCCGGACACGCGGACGCCGGCCATCTGCGCCACGCCGGCACGGGCGTCTCCGCCTGCCTTCGCCTTGGCCTGACCCAGGGTGCCTGTCTCACTCGCGCGGTACTTGCCGGGCGCGGCTCCGGCGGTCTTCTCCACCTGACCCTTCTCCGAAATCACCTTGGAGAAGCGCGGGTCATTCGCCTTCTTGAGCTGGTCGGGCGTCAGCTCCGCGTCCTTCATCTGCTGGTCGGCGTCCTGCTTGCCCTTCTCCAGCGCCTGCACCTGGGTGTTCGGCTTGGGCGCGGGCATGGCCTCCGCGCCGTTGACCGGGAGCGACTCGGGCGCGGGCTCGGAGGGCATCGCCGAGGACTGCCGGGCGGGCACGCTGCTGGGGTCTGGAGCCGCCGCCGTCGCGGCCTCCGTGGGGCCCGTGGCCGCCTGCTTCGACTCGCTGACGCCTCCGGCGACGCTGTCCTTCACCTGCGCCGTCTGGTTGCCCTCCATGAAGCTGTCGGCGTCATCCAGCGTCTTCGGCATCGCCTTCTCGATTTCCGCGCGCAACATCGCGAGGAAACCGTTGGGCTCTGTCTTGGGCGCTTCCGCCGCCTTCATGGCGTCGACTTGATTGCCCTTCGCCCCCGCGAGCTGCTCGGTGGGCGGGGACACGGCGGCGGCCTGCGCCTCCGCGGCCTTCTGCGACGCGGGAGGATGCTTCTTCGTCTTGTCGGAGCTCTTCTTGAGCTGCTCGATGACCTTGCGGAAGCGCGGGTCCTTCTCCGCGTCACCGCCGACCTTGATGGCCGCGCCTCCCGGTGCCGCCGCGCTCGTGGCCCCCGCGCGCGCGGGCGCCGCTCCTCGCGCGGGTGCGCGGGAGGCAGCTCGGGCGGGTGCGCGGGCGGGAGGCATGGGTGGTCTCTCTCAGCCTCGCAGGGACGGCGTGGTGGACCGACGCAGCGGGCAGACGTCTCCGGCCTTGCGGTACTCGCGAGTCACGCCCGCCTCCAGGTGCGCGGAGCCGAGCGGCGCCTGCTCCTCCAGCGCGAGCAATGAGGCGTGCAGCACCGCGTTGCGAATCTGTCCGCCGCTGAGCTGGCAGCGCGCGGCCACCTCGCGAAGCAACTGGCTGTCCACCGCGTGCGCGGGAGGAAGGTGGAGCTGCCAGAGCGTCCAGCGCTCGGAGGCGTCCGGGGAGCGGAAGTCCACCACCACGTCCATCCGCCGCTGGAACGCGGTGTCGATGGCGTCGGCTGCGTTGGTGGTGATGATGAGGATGCCTTCGTAGGACTCGATGCGCTGGAGGAGATAGTTCGTCTCCAGGTTGGCGTAGCGGTCCGTGGAGGAGCCCACGCCCGTGCGCCGCGCGAAGAGCGCGTCGCCCTCGTCGAAGAGCAGCACCACGTCCAACTCCTCGGCGAGCGCGAAGATGCGCGCGAGGTTCTTCTCCGTCTCGCCGATGTACTTGTTCACCACCGAGGACAGCTCCACCCGGTACACGTCCAGCCCGAGCGCCGCCGATACGAGCCGCGCGGCCAGCGTCTTGCCCGTGCCACTGGGGCCCTGGAAGAGGGCGCGCACGCCCGCGGTGAGCTGTCGCGCCAGTGCGCTTCCCACCGCCGCACCCATGCGCTCGCGGTTGCGACAGCGCGTCTCCAGGAGGCGAAGCTCGCGCAACGTCTCGCTCGCGACGGAGAGCTGGCTCCAATCCCCTGGCGTCGTCACGCGCACGGCGAGGGTGTCCAGGGCCTGTCGATTGAGCGCACGCGTGGCCTCGCGCACGTCCGAGGGTTCCACATGCACTCGGTCCGCGAGTGCCGCGTGCGCCTGGGCCAGGCGGGCCGCGCGTCGGAGGTGTCCCCGGGTGAGGCGGAAGCCCGTGCTCAGCGTCTCCAGGGCGTGACAGGCGCGGCCGGCGAGTCCTCGCTTCCAGTGCAGCATGCGTTCGTCGGGGCCCGGCATCGCCACGTCCAGCGTGAGCGCGCGGTCGACACCGTCTCCCGTGACACCGCCCAGTCGGCCGAGCACGACGCCCAGCGGTCCGTCGAGTCCCTCCAACGCGGGAATCTCAGCGGCCTCGCCTGGAGGCGGGTCCGTCACCGCCACGGGCATCGCGTGCAGCAGCGTCGCCAGCGGGCCCACGACGCGCCAGCGCGGGTCCTCTCCTTTCTGGAGTCCTTCCACCTCGAGCACGCCGCGTCCGAGCGAGCGGGCCACGGTGCGCAGCAGCGTGCGCCGCCCATTGTGACGAGGTCCCCGCAGCACCACCGCGCGCACCTCATCGGAGCCGAGCAGCGTGGGCAGTCGTTCCAGGGCCTCGCGGAGTGACTCTGGAATGATGAGCGGCTCGTCCTGTTCCAGCCGCTCCAAGGGGTGGTGTTTCATCCACGACGTGGGCTTGTCGGGCGCCTCTCCTCGCAGCGCATCCCAGACCGCGCCAGGGACATGGAGCGCCCACTCGGAGCGAGGGGCCTCGCGGTCCGTCACCTCCACGAGCCCCAGCTCCATCAAGCGGCGCAACCGCGCGCGTGTCTCTCCCCGGTCCTCATCGCCGCGCCAGCCCGCGTTCAGCAGGCCGAGCGTGGGACGGTGGAGCGTGGGCGTGCCCTGGAGTGATGCGAACAGCGCGCCGAAGCGGGCATCTTCTTCCACCATGCCCACCGCGAGCAGGAGCGTCAGCGTGTCATGGTCCAACAGAGCGGCCCGGCGCAGCGCGCGCAGGGGGAGGTGTTCGGTGACGTCCTCTTCCCATGCGGAGATCGCCTCGGCCCACGGGCCTGCTCCGGTCGACACTTCATGTGGGTCGATGCCCAGCTCGGTGAGCTCCGCCCGGTAGACTTCCAGGAAGGGGAAACGCGCGAGGACGGAGTCCTCGCCACCGCACAGGCTTGCACCCTGGGCCAGCACGCGTGACGCGGCGGCGAAGAAGTAGAGCTTGAAGTGCTCGTGTGCTTGGGACTCGGTGGGAGGAGGCTGGGAGATGGACATGGCGCGCCTCGGGCTCACTCGAAGTGGAAGGTGAGGTGTCGCCCCTCGGAGGGCAGCCACCCGATGTCGCGGTCCAGGCCCGCGATGCGCACCGCCAGCGGGAGCTGCGACAGGAACAGCACCACGTCCACATGCCCCTCCGTCACGTGAAGTCGCGCGTCATGTGCGAGCAGTGTCGCGTCCAGGGCTGACGCATCTTCTGACGACACCCCCAGCGCGCGGCACAGCCGGGCTCGACAAAACGGCACCAGCCATCCGAGCCAGCGCTCCAGGGGCTCGGTGTCGAGCCGACCTGTCTCGTCACCTCGGGAGAGCGTGAACGCCGAGCCGACGGAGTAGGGCGCCAGCTCTCTGTTCACGAGGACGTCCGCGTCCCGTTCATCACAGGGAACGTCCAGCACGAGGAAACCCGCGGGATGCCTCACGCGCAGCCGTCTTTCGCGAACGCTCCAGGTCCAGTGGGAGTCGCACGCCGCGCGGAACGTGCGCAGCCAGGCGGGAGGGATTCGCCACGCATCGGGAGGCGCGAAGTCCTGGCCGGGAAGGGCCCCGGGCTTTCGGCCAGCGAGCAGGGCCAGCACCTTCCACACCGGGTCCGAGGGACGAGGGTCCACGCACAGGCGCCGGCCCACGAGGGTGACGAAGTCCCAGAGCGACAGTGGAAGGTTCGGATGGGCCGGCATCGAGAAGTCGCCGTACAGCTCCAGGAACAGGCCCAGGTTGACCAGATAGAAGAGGCCGCCGAGTCGGGTGGAAAAGGGCAGTCCCCACGCGCGTCCGGAGGGTGGCTCGAGCTCTCGGAGTGGCGTCGGTGGTGTCGTGGTGTGCACGGGGGACCGCGAAAGGTCTTCAGTTGCGGAGGCTGGCGAGGCGTGACGAGGCAGCGTGCGCCCATCGCTCGGCGGAGACTCGATGGCCTTCGATACGCCGTGGGTGTCCGGACGCTCCAGGACCCCCTCGTCCGCCGTCGTTGCCTCGCCTCGGGATGCGGATTGCTTTGTCGTCGCGCCCTCGGAAGGAGATGTCTCCAGACCGGGCCCCTTCAGGAGGTCGTCGACAGGGGGCGCGAATTCGGTGTCGTCGGGAGCTGCTTCGGAGTGTGGCTTTGGGAGAACGCTGGCCACGACAGGTTCGGGCGGGGCCGCGTGCCGAGCCTCGTGGGGTGCGAAGGGAGAGGGGACCGCGAGCGCCTCGTGAGCGTCTCGCCAGATGCCCACGGCGGGGAGGAACTCCAAACGACGTGCCTCCACGGGAGCGCGACGCAGCGTGAGCGCGACTCCGAGCAGCGCACCGTGCTCGCGTGAGTCCTTCAATGTCCGCGCTTCAGGTGCCCACGACTCCCATGGGGCGCTTGTCGCGAGGACCGTTCCATCCGATTTCAACGTGCTCGGGGAACTCGCGGGGACCGTGGGCCGTTCGCCGCCCACATCTCGCGAAGGTGCGTCGAGGGCGGCGGCGGAAAGCCCGTGGACCTGGAGCACGCGAGTGAGCAGGGCCCGGGCCTCCGGCGGCGTGAACAACGACACCACGGCACGGACCTCGCGTCGCCGGGTGAGGAACTCCAGGGCGCTCGGGACGTACTCGGGTGCGCGCAGCCATTCCGTGACGACGGTGCGGGACAGGTCCGCGTTGGAAAACAATCCCCGCCACCACCAGTGGGCGCTCGCGAGGCCCCGGCTTACATCGCTCGCCAGACACGCCAGCAGCTCGGAGGGGTCCGCGAACAGCACGGCCTCCGCGCCAGGTGGAACGACGCCATGCGCGGGCCTCGCCGCACGAGCCACCTGCTCTCGCAGCACCGAGGACAGCGCCTCGTTCCACGCCGCGGGCGGGCGCAGGGCCTGCTGATTCAAGGGGAGCACCCCGGGCTTCGGGTCCATCAATCGGCGGATGCACACGGTGGCGGAGGGCGGAAGCCCCGGTGGAAGCAGGTCGGCGCCCGCCAGCACGGCCTCCAGCCGCAGCCGCGCCGAGAGCGGCTCCAGCTCCGCCCCGCGCAGCCGCAGCCGCTGGATGACCGTCCTGCCTCGTGCCGCCTGCTCATGCATCGTCGCGACCTCCTCTTGGGTTCGACACCAGCGTCCGCTTCCACTTCGTGATGTGCGTGTGCTTCCGGCCGGGCCAGGAGCCCCGTGGCCAGGGGCTCCCAGAAGCCAGACGTCAATCCCCGTCGTGGTGCTTGCGGCGGCGGCTCGCCAGGAACCCCAGGGCCACGAGCCCCAGGACACCGGTGGAACCACTCGGACGCGTGTGCTTGCACGGGCAGCCCTCCCCGGGAGGCGGCACGGGAGGTCCCGAGCCTCCATCCCCTCCACCCGTTCCGCCATCACGCCCGGTGCCGTTGTCCGGAGGCCGCGGCTCCACCGGCTCCAGCTTCGTCACCGGCCCCTTGGCCACGGGCGTCCCGTTCACCAGCACGATGATTTCAGTGCCTTCGGCAATCCCACTCAGGCGGACCTCGTAGGTGCCGTCGAGCTTGGGCGTGGTGGCCGGGGCCTGCCGGCCCTTGCCGTTGATCTGCACGACGACGCGGTCCTCGAAGCCCGGGCCCACATAGTTCCCCAGCGCGTCACGCGGCGTCAGCACCAGCACGTAGCTGCCCGTGTCGACCCTCGTCACCTGGACGTCGGTCTTCGAGCCGGAGGGCAGCACGTCCACCTGCGTCTCGACAATCTCCGTGCGCCGCAGCGGCTCTCCGCTGGGGCCCTTCATCAAGAGCTGGAAGTGGAAGCGGTACGTGCCAGGCGTCTGCGTGTCCTTGAACTCCAGCTTGTAGATGCCGGGCGCGGTCTCCTTCAGCACCAGCTCATCCTTGCCGACGGTGGTCCCCATCTTCTTCAGGAACTCGGGGTCCTTCATCAGCGTGTCCAGCTTGCCCTGGTACGGCGACACCGGGTCCGGACTCTGCTCGCCGCGTCCCTCGCCGCGCGTCTCGTGCATCAGCGTGCCCAGCGCCCCATTCGGGGTCTCCACCAGGACGGTCAGCTCGCCGTTGTTGAGGTTCTCCAGCGGCTTGCCGTCGAACGACACCTGCGCGACGACGTTGAGCGGCTGGCCGGCGGAGTGGCGGAGCCTGTCCAGCGAGAGCTGGAAGTCGAGGCTCTTCTCCTGCACATACGCGCCGAGCTGGTAGGGAATGGCGGGGCTCGCCGTCCCGGGGATGCGGTTCACCGTGAGCTGCCACTTGCCGACCGGACCCGCCTTGGGGAAGTCGTAGCGGTACAGGACGTGGCTGCGGCCCGTCTTCACCGCCACGGGCTTCGGGTTGCTGCCGTCCGGCGCGGTCACCTTGAGCGTCACGGGTTGCCCGCGCGGGCTCGTGGTGAACCAGCCCAGGTTGACGTAGAGGCTCTGCACCGTGCCGTCCACATCGACGGACCGGCTGGCGGTGTTGGTTCCCGAGGGCAGGGTGGTGGAGCTCTGGAGCAGCGTGGACAGCGTGTTGCCCTTGAGCGCCGTCACCAACTGCTGCGCGAAGGCCGTCGTCGTTCCGCTGCTCGTCGTCAGGTGGCTCTGCCCCGCTGTCTGCTGGGAGATGGCGTTCATCAGGTCCGCGTACGGCACGGCGCCGCTGGCCACCGCCACGGTCAGCATGGGGACGCAGTGCCTGGTGAGGCGCTCCGGCGCTCCAGGCGCGACCTCCAGCACCTTGAAGCCCGTGTCCCCCCCCGCGCCGTCCTTCACCATCGGGTTGACGTTCTGCATGCCGTCCGTCATCACCACGAGCGTCAGGTCATTGACCATGTCCGCCTGCCAGGCGGTGAGGGCATCCCGGATGCCGCCGCCCATCGCCGTGGTGCCCGCGGTGACGTTCGCATTCACATGGCTGACGGCCTGCTCCCACGGGTGCCCGCCATCCATCAACGCCGGGGCGCGCTCGACGAACAGCTTGCCGTTGAACTGGGTCGGCTCGGAGTCGCTCTCGAAGTAGACGAGCGCCAGCCGGTCCTTGCCCAGGCCCGTGCCTCCCGTCTGACTCAGGGGATCCAATCCCTCGACCTCCCAGAAGTGGATGAACTGCTCGGCGGCGCTCTGCAGCGCGAGCCACTTCTCGACGTTGGCCGGGTCCCCTGGCGTCGTGGAGAGCATGCTCCCGGAGCGATCCAGGACCAGGGCCACGTCCATGGGAATGCGTCCCCGGTCCACGCCCGGGGGAGGCTGGGTCCAGAGCGTCAGCCCCTTGACCCGCCGCGAGGAACACTCGCACTGGGACAAGGAGGGCGCCGCGAAACTCGTCGTGCGATAGCCCGTGAGGTTGTTGAAGTTCGTCGCGTCCGGCGTGAAGCGAATCTTCCCGGAGCCATCCTGCGGGGGCTTGATGCTGCAGAGGTCGCCCACCAGGAGGAGGAGGTCCCGTCGCTTGTAGTCGATGAGGATGGCGTTCGTTCCGCCGCCGGTGATCACCACCTGATCGCCCGTGAGCGGGTCTCCAAGGGGAGTCGGCCCGCCGCCCACCGTGACGTCCTTGTCGCCCGTCGGCGTCGCGAAGGTCAGCGTCGCGCCATTCGGAATCGGCGTGCTCGATTCGAGCATCACCTTCACGCGGGTGATGGGAATCGTCGTCGCGGGCGCGGAGATGTCGAGCTCGTGCGTCGCGGCCAGCGACGCCGTCGCACCCAGCAGGAATGGAACCGCGAGCCAGGAAAGCCTCTTGGAATGTCTTGGCATGTGTGGACCTCAGGGCTTGTAGATTTCGAGTGCCTGCGTGGGAGACATGGCTGTCCCCACGCGCACCTTGATGCTGATGAACTTGCTGTCCCCGGGGAGGTTGATGCCCGTCAGGGACGTGGGGATGGTGACGACGAGTCGGCCAGGCAGCGTGGACGTGCCGAGCGGCTGCACGCCAATGGGTGTGCCCGACGTGCCATCCCGAGGCTGGTCATCGAAGAACACGCGGATGTTGGTCAGCGTGGAGCCGAAGTTCTGCCCGTTGATGACCAGTTCGCCGCCCAAGGGCGCGTTCGCGATGCTGAAGGGCGTGATGCTCGGAAGGGGCGTTCCCGTGGGTCCCAGGATGATGAGCTGCGAGGACGTCGTGCCCGCGGGGTTGGACACCACCACCGTCACGGTCTTCTGCTGACCCGCGGCGGGCGGGTTGGCGACGGAGGGAACGACGACGAACAGCGAGTAGCGCGAGCTCGCGTTGGAGGGAGGCGCGGCCACCGTCCCGTCGAACGTCACCGTGTTGTTGGTGCGCACCGCATCGAAGTTCTCGCCGACGATCTGCACCTCTGTCCCGATGTTCGGCGTCAGGGGTGAGAAGCCGCTGATGATGGGCTTCGCCGCAGGCGTGGGCGTGGAGCCGGCGATGGTTGCGATGAGGAGGTGGATGCCCGTACCGTCCGGCACCCGGGTGCCCGGCGTGGGAATCTGCCCGATGACCGGCCGCGCGTTGTTCTTCGGGTCATTGAGGTTCACCACCAGGCCCGAGGCATCCATCGACAGGGCGAGCTGGAGGTTGCCGCCGGACTGCGCCAGCAGCGCCTTCACGTCGAGCAGCGTTCGGCTGAAGAGGTTGGGCACCACGTTGGGCCCACCCGACGTGGTGGCCAGCGCGTTGAGCAGCTGGATGATTGCGTTGATGAGCTCGGCGCTGATGAGGTCGCCGGGCTTGACGAGGTTGAGTGGGTCGGCCATCGGGGTCTCCTCGCGGCCTGCGAGAGATGGAAGGTGGGAAGGTCAGCGGGGCAGCGCGTAGTTGCCGAAGTGCCAGTGCGCGGCGTCGGACCGCGCGTCACCCAGGTAGGGCAGGTAGCCACTGGCGAAGACGAGATAGGGCTGGGGCCGGGGTGTGCTCGCGTCGCTCTGCGCGAGCTGGTTCTCGTGGACCAGGTAGAGCCACAGGAAGGGCTCCTTGCGGACCAGGTCCACGGGCGGATACGCCAGCGACATCCTCAAGAGGGCTTGCAGCCGCGAGCCCTCCACGTGGACCGGCGCCTCGGGGGGATAGGTGAGTCCGTCAAAGAACTTCGTGTAGGTGAAGCCCCGCGCGCCCGTCATGCCCTCCAGCGGCAACAGGCCCACCGCGGGCAGCGCCACGAAGTGGTCCAGCGCGCGCACCGTCTCCGGCGTCCCGGTGCGCAGCGTGTCCAGGTGCTCCTGGAACTGGAGGAAGCTCGCCTCGCCCTCCGTGGCTCGGCGGTCCTCGAGCCCCAGGCCCCAGCGCTCCGGCGTGGCCACGCGCGCGGGCCGGCGTCGCGCGGCCCAGGCATCCACCCAACGCAGGCCCACGCCCGCCTTCCAGTGCACCACCGCCAGCGGCACGTCACACGGCGTCAGCGCCGTGGGCCGCAGCTTGTCGATGAGGCCATAGGGCGGGTTCGCCGGCCCGAAGGGATTCACCATCCACGCGCGGCTCGCCGCGTCCGACGTGCCCAGGCACAGGTGCGCCACCCGGTTGCGCAGCCGCGCTTCGTCCGAGAGCTGGGCCGCCGTCAGCTTCAAGTCCAGCAGCCGGAAGCGCACGCCCTCCACCCGCCGCTTCGCCTCGCAGCCGGAGGAGGGATTTCCGCCCAGGCCGCTGACGGGCGCGCGCCCCTCGCGGCCGGACGCGGGCGAGAGGACCAGCAGGTACACGCCCGTGCCGGACACGTAGTCGCTGCTGCCCGGCGCGCAGGTCTCGAAGCCGCCCGTGGCGGTGGCCGTCGCGCCACTGCCGCTGTTGGAGGGGCCTCGCACCAGGGACACTTCCACCGGCTGGAGCAGCTCCAGCGCGTGGCCCGCGCGGCTGAGCGCCAGGCCCGCCGTCACCGTGACGAGCGGCGAGGACACGGTGCTTCCCGGAGCGATGGACACCGTGAGCCCGTGGGCGACACCTTCGCCCATGGCTCGCACGTGTCGTCCCAGGGCCGCCTCGTGGGCGGTCTGCTCCTGACTCAGGTCCTCGGCGGACAGCAGCCGGCCGTTGAAGAAGTTCGTCGAGCGGATGCCGTCCTCGAGGAACGCGGTGTCCAGGTCGATGCGCATGGCCTACCTCGTGCCTTCCGTGTCAGCGCTCACGCGGGCCTTCGGCTTCGCGTCGCCACTGGAGGATTTCTTCTTCGCGGGGACGGCGTACTGGCTCACCTCCACGATGAGGCCCAGCTTGCGCAGGGTGGCGATGGGGAGCAGGGCGTCCTTGTCCCGCACCTTCAGCAGCAGTCCATCCGCGTCCGCGCGTACGAAGGTGACCGAGGGCTGCGTCACCAGTCCGTTCTGCGGCTCAACCAACGTTGCCTTGACCACGTAGCGCCACTGGTCTGGCTGGTGCGCGAAGCCGTCGAAGCTCAGCGTCACGAGCCCGACGTCCACCTTCGTCGCCTTCAAACCGTTGTAGCCAACGTCGGTGGAGGTGTCGTCGATGGGAATCATCCCCGCCGCGATGAGGGAGTAGGGCGGCAGGTTGTCCGGGTGGTGCACCGCCGAGGCGTCACGGGCGAGCCCCGCCAGCAGCCACTCCTGGAGCATGCGCTGGTGCAGCAGGTACGGCCGCTGCCTCTCGTCCACCGTCTTCGTGCCCGCCGCATCGACCTTCCACGGACCGGTGCCCAGCTCGCGCACCAACGGCAGGTCCACGGCCGCGAGCAGGACACCGTCGTTCGCCGACTCCGGCGCGGGAGACACCGGCTGGGTGCAGCCCTGGGACTCGCCCAGCCAGTTCGTCCGCCACAAGGGACGCAGCTCCGTCACCCACAGCCGCGACGCCTCGCGCAGGAAGGACTCGACGTCCGTCTCCAGCACCGGCACGGGTCCACCGGGCGGGTCGTCCAGCACGTAGTCGTCCACCGGTGACACCGGCGAGGAGGGGACGACGGAGCCGCGCAGCAGGGTGACGAACTGCTCCAGGGTGGTGGGCGTGGGCGAGGAGGAGACCACGTTCATGTTCCGCCGCAGCCAGCGCACGAAGTCGCGCACCGCGTTCTCCTCGAGCGGAGGCGGGGGCGGCTGGAGCGCCAGCTCCAGGTGGAAGTCGTCCGTCACACGCGAGGGCGCGGTGGTGTCGTCCTCGGTGCGGCACGGCTCTCCCGGCACGGGGACCGGGTCCGTCAGGCAGTCGCGGTGACGAAGCACCACGTAGACCGTCAGCCGGTTGCCGGAACGCAGGTAGGCATCCACCTCCGTGCCGCGCGCGATGAGCCAGTCGTTGAGCGCGGCGCACTGGGTGGGCGTCACGCGGACCAGTTGTCCTCGCGGTGTCAGCGCCGCTCCAGGGGTGACGCGCACCTCCGGGCCGCGCGTGCCGGTGCCGTGACTCACGGCGAGGCCCCAGGCGGTGCCGTAGCCGAGGAGGTCGCGCGCGAGCCATCTGTCTCGCTCCGACAGGTAGGCGAACTCCTGGGTGAAGTCGTCCACGCCCAGCACCATGCCGAGCACGTAGTTGACGTGTCTGGTCGGGTCGGCCGGCGCGCGCTGCACTGACGTGGAAGTGAAGGTGCTCATTGGATGTCGCTCCCGTGGGTCTCACGGCGCCCGAGCAAGTCCCGCCCCAGGATTCGCCGGTCCGCGGCGTCCTGGGGTGGTCTCGGGGCCAGATGGCTTTCCGCCAGGTATTCGCGTCCGAGCCGCATGGCGGGCATCAGCTCGGGGGCACGGCTGCCCAGATCGACCAGGGTGTCCACGCCCAGGCGGGCTTCGCCGACGCGGAACATGTCCCAGTAGAACTTCACGTCGAACACGGTGTGGGCCGGCTTCTCCACCGCCACCACCCGCATCGCCTGCTCTTGTCGCGCGCGCTGCTCCTGCGCCGCGCTGCCTCGTGGGACGGGCAGCACCACCGTGAAGCGATGGGCCGCCGCACGCACCGGCAGCACCACCGTCTCGAAGTGGTACCAGTCCGACTGCGCCGGACCGTCCCCGGGCAGCGTCACTGGCAACACGGCCTGCGTGAAGTCCGTCAGCGTGGTGCCATGCGCCGCGTTGAGGGCCTGCACCGCCCGATAGCGTCGCGTGAGGAAGTCGAGCCAGCGCGGCGCGCTCGCGGCCGTAGCGGCCGGGATGAAGCCCAGCGCTTCCTGCGTGAAGGCTCGCCACACGGTGGCCACCGCGGCCTGGGTGGGCTCACGCAAGGGGAGCGCATCGGACGCCGCCGTCACACCCGCGTCGGAGAGCGCGGCTTGATAGCGCTCCAGCAGCCTCGCGATGCCCTGGGACGGTTCCCAGCGGCGTGACGTGGCGGCGGGCTGGATGCGGATGCCTCCCGCCTCGGAGGTGTCCGTCGCGAAGAGGAACGGGGTGCGCGCGGTGCGGAAGCGCTCGACGATGCGGTAGCGGGCGCGCGTCGGCTCGGTGTCGTCGGTGAAGATGGACGCGTCAGGGCAGTCGTCCAGGGCCATGCGCAGCGCCATGCGCAGGCCGCGCGGCGTGCCTCGCCACTGGAAGAAGTCCAGCGTGTGACGGAGGAAGAGGCGGCGACGCGTCTCGTCCCAGGCCGGGTCCAGCGCCACGCCGAACCAGGAGGCCAGCCACTCGAGCGCCTCCGGGGGCGCGCTCCTCGCGTCGAAGAGGACCTGTGCGGCGGCGATGCGGTCTTCCAGGGGCGTGAGCAGTCCCTCGGGGTTCGCGAGGAAGCGGTCCAGGAAGCTGGCCGACTCAGGGTCCTGTCGGTACAGGCCCGGGAGGTACTGCTCCGCGTAGGAGAAGCGCGGGTACCACGCTCGCATCGCGTGGATGCGCGGAGTCGCGGCGCCGCCTCCCTGGAGGACCAGCTCCACCTGCGCGAAGCGGCCCCTGGCGCGCTGGAAGAGCACCTCGAAGGTGCCCCGGTGCTCGCCCCGCGCCGTCGTGGTGAAGGGCAGCTCGGAGCCAGCTCCTCGCTTGTAGAGCGCGGGCTCTTCGCTGAAGGGAAGGGCCTCCAGGTCCGAGCGCTCATTGGCCGCGCGACTGCGCACGACGATGCGTGCTCCGGGCGGAAGGGAGCCGTCCAACAGCAGCCGATGCCACACGCAGTCAGGCGTCCGTCCATCGAGCACGGGCGTGCGCAGCGTGCCCTCGGACACGTAGCGCGGGCGTCGCTGCGCCACGAGCGGGATGAACGTGTCCGCGAAGTCGTAGAGGGCCTGCCCGTCCGAGGCGATGAGCGCCTTGCCGCCAAACAACCGCAGCGGCAGGTACTCCGGCTGCGCCACCGCGACGAGGTCACCGCCTTCCGAGGTGTGCAGCTCGAAGGCGAAGGCCTGGTTGCCGTCCCGACCCACCACGACGACGCGGCCCACCGAGCCATCCGACCCGGCCGGAAGCAGTGCCATGTCATGCGCCACCAGGACGTACGACGACGCGGGACTGTTGTCGCCAAGGAGGCCATCGACCTCCAGCGGCACGGGGGCACCTGTCAGGACGCCGTCGCGGTAGACCAGCAGGCGACTGTCCTCGGTGCCCCGGTCCAGCACGAGCACGCGGCCGTCGGGCAGCACCTCCACGGAGATGGGGTCCTGGGCGGCGACGGGCGTCGACGCATCCAGCGTCACCGGCCGTGGGAAGGTGACGGCGGGAATCGTTCGCGTCGGTCCTCCGGCCAGGGGCTGGAAGGCTTCCACCCGTGACGCGGAGAGCACGTCATCCACGCCCGTGCGCACCACGCGGAAGCCCGCGTCCAGTCGCCACAGGCGGCGGTGCTGACGGTCCAGCACCACCACGCCGCCATCGGGAGTGGCCGCCATGTCCCACGGCGCGAAGGGCACACCCGTGGGCCACAGGTGTCGCACCGGAGGGCCGCCCGAGTGCAGGTCGAACACGAGCAGCCCCGCGGGCGCGAGCGTGCCGACGACCAGGTAGTGATGCCCGCTGATGGCCATGGCTCCGAGCAGCTCGGGCGTGGGAAGCGTGGGCGGAATCAGCGGGCCGAAGCCGCCCGTGCCGGAGACGGGTGCGGCCTCGGGCGTGACGGGCCAGAAGTCGCTCGTCTGCCTCGAACCGCTGGAGAGCACCTTCAGCGTGCGCCCGTCGAGAGCCACCCAGTAGACGTTGCCATAGCGGTCCTTCGCGGCGCCGCGCCGGTCCTCCAGCACGGGTGGCACGTCGCGCGGCGCGGCGATGAAGCGGAACAGCTCCGCGCGCAGGGACACCTCCGAGCGCGACGAGTCCCACGCGACGTCCGCGCCCGTGCCGGACGCCTCGCTCCACGCCTCGGAGAGCACGCGGCCCTTCGAGGTGCAGCGACCCCAGTCGTCGCGACCGAGCAGCAGATGAAAGCGAGCGCCGTTGGCATCCATCTATTGGCACTCCTCGGGGACGATGGGCACCGAGACGAACGGCCGCTGCGTCGTCGTGACGGACGTGCCGCGCAGGTCGTCGAGCGAGGGCGCGTCACCCACGGCCACCGAGAGTCCGGCGAGCCGGGGGAGCTGGAGCCCCGTCATCGGTATCTGGTCCTGCTGAGTGCCCGTGGCCAGCCCCAGTCGCACCCCGCGCACCAGCGCCACGCCCGCCACGCGACTGGCCACCGCCGCCAGCTCCAGCGCCACCACCGCCTTGCGCAACGGCCAGCCACGCCGGGCCACGGTGGACAGGTTCGCGCCCGCCAGCGACACCGTCTGCTCCAGCAGCTCCGCGTCCTCGGGCGGCAGGGGCGACAGGAACTCGATGAGGGCCGCCTTCACCGCCTCGCGCACCTGTGCCTGCGAGACTCCCGCCACCACCTCGAGGCCCACCGTCACCCAGACGGGCTTGTACTGGGGGCGGCGCACGAAGACCTCTGTCGTCACCAGTCGACGAGGCGAGAGCCAGCAGGCAATCGCATCGAGGAACGTGTCCGGCCCCTCCGCCTCGCGCGCGTCAGGCTCCGCGCGGGGAATGGCCAACACCGTCACCGCGCCGGGTGCATCCCCTGGCTCGTTGGGTGAGAGGGCGGGGTGGAACGCGGGCAGCACGTCCACTCGGCCCACCGCGACGCCGGGCGTGCGCAGTGTCACCGCCTCGAAGTCCTGCGCCGTCACCAGCCTGTCCCGGTGCTGGAGGAACCGCGAGATGTGCCGCTCTCCTTCGCGCACGCCCTCCGCGTCGGAGCCGCCCCACGTGGGCAGCGGGTTCGCCACCTGGATGCCGGGAGGAAGCGCGGGTCCACTCGCCACCGTGCCCGTGGCTACATTGCCGGCCCGGCCCACGCCGTGGTCATAGTCGGCGCGCAGCGTGGCCCCAAGCGGCGGCCTCGCGCCGTGGGCGCCGTCACCGAAGCGAAGCTCTCCCGCCTCAGCGTCCAGACGGAACACCTTCACGCGTGTCCGCGCGGGGCGCGGCGAGCCGGGCGGCAGGCGCGGGTCCGGCACGGAGACCTCGGGGCCCGCGCTCGTCAGGTCATCGATTTCCTCCCACGTCTCGGTGATTCCATTCACCGTGACGCTCAGCTTCACCGAGCCCGGCAACACAGGCGCGCGCGACAGCTTCAGCGCCTGGTCCGGCTCGCCCGAGCCCGTGGGCAACAGCTCGCTCGTCACGCGCTCGCGCTGGGACACGGGCGCGGCGTTGATGCCGGCCCACAGGAGCTTCGTCGTCACCGGCGCCGAAGCGGTGATGCGCACCCAGGTGATGACGCGCGCTTCCAGTTCCTCGTCATCGAGCGAGGGAGGGAAGTCCCGCGTGCCCGCCTCCAGCGGGTCCAGGTTCGTCCATAGCTCCAGCTCGCCGAGCGTGGAGGGCAGGGGGACGTCCACCACGGAGGGCTCGCCAGGCATCTCCGAGGTGACCAGGGTGCGCCAGCTCGCGTTGCGCAGCGCCGGGTCCTCCGGGAGCTTGCCGTCCACGGGCAAGCGGGGAAGCTGGAACTGGAGCACCGCCGAGCCCACGGGCCGCGCCTGTCCATTGGGCACCAGGTCTCGTCCCTCGGAGCCACCGGCGGGCGCGAGTCCCACTGTCAGCACCTTGCCCTTCAACTCCTCTCTCGCCCGTGTCAGCGCATCGGGGAGTTTCCGGTCCGCGGGCCGCAGCAGCAGCGCCACCCACAGCGCCTTGTCCAGCGTCTCGGTGTTGAGGTCCAACGGCTCCGTGCCGCGCGGAGAGAAGGGCGTCGTCTCGTAGAACTGGAGTTCGTTGAGCGGCGCGGGCGGCGGCGCGGTGGCGGTGAAGGAGGCGTAGAGCTCCTGGTAGTACTCCTTCACCCGCTCCTCGGGCGCGACGCTCCGCTTGTAGAAGCACGCCGCCTCCACGGGAAGCACGTCCAGGCCGCGCTCGGCGCGGAAGGGCACCTGGCCGGCGCGGACCTCCACGCCCTCCGTCAGCGTGAGTGCCTGGGGCGGACCGCCGCGCTCGTTGCGGAAGGCGACGAGCCCGCGCGCGGACGCGGCCGGCAGCAACGGCACGCCGAGCAGTTGGAGGAACTTGAGCCGGTTGCGCTCCGGAATCTGGTTGGCGCGGTACAGCAGGCTCTCCGTCAGGAAGGCGAAGAGCTCCAGCAGCGTGACGCCCGGGTCGGACTTGTTGAAGTTGGTCCACTCGGGGTTGTGGATGGGGATGCGTGCCAGCGCCTCGTCGAGGAGCTGCTGGTACTTGCGGTCATCGATGGGCGGGAGGGTGAGTGGCACGATGTCGTTACCCCGCGAGCGTGACGCTCAGGTTGAGCCGCTCTCGTGCGCCGGTGGCCACGAGCTTGTAGGTGATGGTCGCGGTGGCGGCCCGAGCGTCCTGTGGGTCCGCGTCCACGCTGACCGACTCCACCGCGATGCGGGGCTCCCACTGCGCCAGGGCCCGGTTGATGCGATCGGCGATTTGATGCCGTGTCGTGACGGTGTTCGGCTCGAACAGGAAGCGCCCGAGCCCCGCGCCGAACTCCGGCAGCATCAGCCGCTCGCGTTGCTCGGTGGCGAGGATGATTTGAATGGCTTCACGCACGTTGCGCTCACCCTCGGACCACTGCATGCGCCCATCCGGGCCCACGCGTGGGGGGAAGCCGAGGCCGCGTCCAATGAGTTTTCCGGCGTCCATGGACTCACCCCACCCTGGGCTTGGGCAGACAGATTTTCAGGAAGGGCATCCACCAGAAGATGATGTTGAGCAGGCTGAAGAAGATCATCAGGACGATGAACGCGCAGAGCGTGATGATGGGAATGGAGAACATGCACAGCTCTCCCAGGTCGAAGCTCAGCCCGTCGTCGAGTTCCCCCTTCATCGTCTTCTCCAACCCCGCCACCCGAGACATCTGCTTGCGCAGCCCCTTCGACAGCGTGAAGCCGACGTTCTTCTTGAACTTGCGCAGCCCCCGGATGCTGGTGTCCAACGGCAGCTCGATGCGCACCGGTCGCGCGGGCGCGTCCGAATCAAAGAACGGCGCCAGGGTGAAACCCTTCGATGGCGCGCTGACGATGGGCGGGCACAGCGCGCCGCACGCCGGCTTCAAATACACGCACCGCAGCACGTAGAGCGCCTTGCCCGGCTCCTCCAGCTTGGACACCGGCTCCGGCTCCGAGGGCAGCGAGTACACCCCCGCGACCACCGCCGAGCCCAACGCCGAGCGCAGCGCCGCCACCGTCACCTCGGTGCACAGCCGCAGGTTGTAATCGAGCCCGCCCGTGCCGCCGTTGAGGATGGCCGTGCGCTGCTGCATCGCCTTGCGCAGCGCCTGCTGCCACGTATCCCCGGAGCTGCCCTCCACGCGGTGGCTGCCTGTCAGCAACAGGAACAGCGTGCGCAGGGGAGAACCCGCCGCGGGCGTGGGGCCTGGTGACGCCTTGTCCAGGAGCGTCCACAGCGCGGGGAGGCGCTCCTCCAGGAAGGTGGCGAAGTCCACGAGCAGGAAGCGCGTCACTTCCTTCTGGACGGCCACCGCCTCGCTCGTCGCCTTCGTGTACGCGAGGAGCTGCTCGAAGGGCGCGACCACCTGCCCCTCGGCCTCGTCCGCCAGCATCTTGTCCGGGTCCAACCCCGTGCTCGGGTCGTCGTCCTGGAAGGCCGCCGCGGACTCGAAGGTGTCGCGACTGGAGGTGGGCACCAGCCCCACGAGCATCCGTCGCCGTTTCCCCTCGGAGGCGAAGTTCATCGGGAAGAGGGGCAAGAGCTCCTCGCCCTTCGCCAGCGCGCCTGTCTCCGCCGTGCTCAGCTCCTTCCAGATGCGCCGCTTGTCGGCGGGACTGCCGGGCGAGGCCGGCACCCATGCGCCTTCCTTGCCGCCGCCCAGGGAGCGACGCAGGACGAACGCGGCCTTCTCTCCGCTCGCGGTGTCCACGACGTGGTCCGGCAGGCCCGGCAGTCGACACACGAGGCTCGTGGCCACCAGATAGAAGCGCCCGTGCGCCGGCTGGTACAGCTTGGGCGGAGTGTTGACCTCGTCGTCCGGAGGCTCGCCCGGCATGCGCTCGCGGTGGCTTTTGAAGCGCGTCACCAACAGGTCCGTCAGGTCCGGCCGCGTGGGCGCCTGGAGTCGCTCCGCCAGCTCCTCCATGAAGCGGTCCGAGTCGAACTGGAGGATGCCGGGCGCCTGGAGTCGCGCCAGCTTGTCGGGCGCGGGGCCCCACAGCGGCGAGGCCGTCACCCACTGCACCGGATGGGGAAGGGTTGTCGCCATCACCACACGTTCCCCGCGCCCGGCGTATACGAGGCGCTGACCACGCTGTTAGTGATGACCGTGTCCGCCTGCACCACGCCGCTGAACTTGGACATGCCCGCGTTGACGGTGAGCATCCCGGCCGAAATCTCCGCGGTGCTCGCGTTGATGGTGACCTTGGCCGCGGCATTCACGGTGATGCCGCTGGGCTCCATCTTCAGCGAGTTGCCGTTGCTGTCCTTCGCCTCGATGGAGCCGGGCCCGTCCTTGAGCGTCACCGTCTGACCGGCGGGCGTCTCCAGCGTGAGCGTCTCCTGTCCGTCCGTGTCGTCGAGCGTGATGACGATGCCGTTGCGTGAGCGCAGCACCTTCTTCGCGTTGCGGCCCGCGCCGTCCATGGACTCCGGCGGCGTGTCCTTCCCGTTCCACAACGCGCCGACGACATAGGGCCGCCGAGCGTCGCCCGCCTCGAAGCCGACGAGCACCTCGTCATCCACGTCCGGAACGAACCAGGAGCCGCGATTCTTGCCGCCCATCAGCGTGGCCAGCCGTGCCCACGCCTCATAGCGTCCGCCGCCCGCCGCGTCGGCGGCCCATGGCAGCAGCACCTTCACCCGACCCTGGCTGTCCGGGTCCTTGAGGTCCGTGACTCGCGCTGGATACAGGCCGTAGAAGCGGCCACCCAGGCCGTCCGCGACGCGCTCGTCCAACACCTGTTCCCACGCCGCGTCCGCGCTCATGACGCCTTCCCCAGTCCCACGCGCTCCGCCACCAGCTCCGTGCGAAGGCCGCGCGCGCCGTCGAACAGGTGCTTCACCTCGGCCAGGTGGTACTTGCCGCTGAACAGCGGCCCCAGGCCCGTCAGCTCCACGCGCGCCCCCACGCGCAGCTTCGCGTCTGTCTGCGCCGTGCCACGTCCCACCACGAAGCGCCGCGCCTGTTGTCGGAAGTGCGCGTCCGCGCGCGCCTGCGCCTCCGGGACACTCATGGGTGCCGCGTGCACCACGGCTTCCTTGCGCTCCGCCAGCTTCGAGGCCAGCAGGCTCGCCCCGCTCTCGTCCTTCTCCAGCTCCGCGCCCAGCACCGAAGGGCCGGCCTCACACGCAATCGCGTCCTTCTCCGCCACGTTCCACCCGCCCACCGTCACCGAGGAGCGCTGACCCGCCAGGTCCGCCAGCACCGTGAAGGACATCAGCTCGTTGCCACGTCCCAGCTTCAGGGGCTGGCCACTGGAGCGGCTTGCGCGCGCCTTCGCCTTCAGCGTGCGGCCCTCCACCCACAGCTCCGCGCCCAGCGCACGGCAGCGCTCGCGCAGGAAGGCGAGGTCGCTCTGGTTCACCTGGGCCAGCACGGGGTGCTTGGGCCCTGGGACCTCCACCTCGGCCGTCAGGCCATGTTTGCCCGCGAGCTGGCGCAGGACGTCCTCGTCCGTCGCGTTCTCGTACGTCGCCGTCCGCCGCGTCATCCGCAGGTCCTGGAGGCGGTCCTCGGCCAGCACCGTGAGGGTAGGGGAGGCGCTCTCCGGGAAGCCGGCCTCCAGGCCGGTGATGCGCCCCTCGAAGAGGACATCCTGGGTGCCCAGCCGCACCTCGAAAGGCTTGCCGAAGTCGAGCACCGAGCGGTCGAAGTAGAGAAACCCCGTCTCGCCATCCTTCGGGCCCCAGTTGCCGAACGTCGCCTCGCACCGGTACAGCCCTTGCGCCGTCTCGACGATGCACAGCTCCAGCAGCCCACTGGCGAGCGTGGGGTGCTCGCGACCGTCCACCCGCAGCGTGGGGCGGGAGGCGCGCAGCTTGGAGTCATTGCTGGTTCCGTCGGCCATGGCGCTCTCCGACTCAGTGCGCGCGCACGCGCGCGTGCCTCTCGCGATGGAGGACCTGGGCGCGTTCCTGCTCGTGCGCCTTCTGCACCGCTGACGCGCCACCTTCCGCCGAGCCCCCGGCCCCGCCCCCTGACGGCGTGGACGCCACTGGCGGCGCGCTCACCACTTCCATCTCGTTGATGACCACGGCCATGCACGCCCCCCTACCGCCTGACTCCGATGTTGACGCCCGCCTGCAAGTCGATGAGCTGCCCCGGGGCCAGTCGCCTCGGGTTCTCGATTCCGTTCGCGGAGGCGATGCCCTGCCAGCTCGCGCCCTTGCCCTCGTTCGACGCGAGCCCCTGCACCGTCGAGCCCTCCGGCGCGGACTTCATGGGCGCCTCTCCCGCGCCTTTGCCGCTGGGGTTCGGACTGGCTCCCGCGGGAGGCTGCGTGGGCGCGAAGACGAAGGCGGTGATCTTCTGCTGCGACAGGCTGAAGCTGACGCTGGCGCGCAGGGGCAGGCCCTCGGCGGAGAACAGCTCCAGCGACTCCTCCATCGACTCCATGATTCCGTCGAACTGGAAGCTGCCCCACAGGAAGCGCACGGCGGGCGGGACGAACTTGTCGCCCTCCTTCTTCGGAGTGATGAAGAAGGCCACCTTCGCGGTGAGCTTGCGCACGTCCTCCACCGCGTCCGAGGCGCCCTCCGGCTGGCCCGTGACGTCGAACCACAACTGCACGCTCAGCTTGGTGGTGCCCGCGCCGACGAACTGCTGCGCGGGTGTGCCGCGCTGGTCTCCGCCTCCAGAGGGCTGCTGCACCTGGTTGGCGTAGGCGACCTTCAGCGTCTCCGGGTTGAACTGCACCACGGTGGACGTGGTCTGCTCGTCAATCGGGTGCTCGAAGTTGGAGTCGAGCTGGAGCAGCTTCGCCTTCGCGAGCGGCGTGGCGTCGTCGGACATGGCTCAGGCGCCTCCGGCTTTGCGGGTGAGGGACTCGTAGGCGATTTGAAGCTCCTCGATGGCCACCATGCCGTCCTTCGCGTTGAGCGGAGGGGCCTTGAGCTTCACAGGCAGGCAGCGCGACAGGACGAAGCGCGCGCGCTCCTTCCGTTCGAGCCCGGGACCGAACATCACCACCTCCGCGCTCGCGCGCAGGCGGGGACGGGTCCTCATGATTTCGAACCACCGCCACAGGTCTTCGTTGGCGCTCATGCCGCGCTTGAGCGTGAGCTGGCCGAAGCTGTGCGCGCCGGTGAGGCGAATCTGCCGGCCGTTGTTGCCGCCCTCGCGGATGGTCTTCACGTCCATCGTCATCTCCAGGCCGTCGCATTCGGAGAACGCGGCGAAGCACGCGGTGGGCGCGAGGTCCGGGATGTCGATCTCCACCGCGAAGGCGAAGGCGATGAAGGGGTCGATGACCGTCTCGTCCTCGGTCGTGGCCATGGCCTAGCGCGCCTCCGTGACGAGCCCGCGGTCGCCGCTCTGGACGAGCCGCACGTTGAGGAAGGTGAGCGGTTGGGAAGGGGCCACGCGCAGGTCCACGTAGAAGCGCCCCTGTTCGACGAGGCTGGGCGTGTTCAGCTCGGAGCCCGTCACCACCTGGAAGGCGCCTTCGCGCGTCTTGCCGGCGAAGGCGCCCCGGACGAAGAGGTCTCCGAGCAGTGACTCGAAGCCGCGCTGCACCCGGCGGCGGAAGCTGGCGTCGTTGGGCTCGAAGACGTAGGTCGCGCCCAGGCGCAGCGCCGCGCGTCGCAGCAGGGACAGCAGCCGCCGGACGTGGATGGGCCGCAGCTCCGGGTCCGTGGCCAGCGTGTCCGCGGACAGCGTGAGGAAGGCGCGCGGCTCCTGGCGCACGACGTTGACCTGCGCTTCCTGGAGGTCCAGCCACCAGTCGCGGCCCAACGCCGGACTCAGCGCCACCACCCCCGTCCAGGGCTCGTTCGCGGGAGCCACCCATGCGCCTCGCTCCAGCGCGCGCCGGGCGAGCACTCCGCACGCGTTGCCGTCCGGAGGCATGCGCCGGGGCTCCGCGGGTTTGTTCTCCTCGGAGACGAAGGTCCACGGGTGATAGAGCGCGCCGTGCGACAGCGCCGCGTCCTCCGCGAAGCCAATCGGAGGCACGCCGTCCTCTTCCGCGCCCAGGGGCGACTGGAGCGTCCCCGCGTGCGCGAGCGCGTCCTCCTCGCGGTAGTGCTCGGGCAGCGACAGCACTGCCAGCAGGTCTCCGCGAGCCCGCGCCATGCGCACCAGCGCGCGCTGCACCGCGAGCAGCGGCCCCACGTCGTAGGACGAAGCAGGCAGCAGCTGCCATCGCGCGGGAGGCGACACGCTGACAGCCATGCCCGGAGTCCAGGGCCCGGTGATGCCCGCCCGTTCAGCGCGGACGCGATGGTAGCGAGTGCCCGGCGTGCGCCCGTACAGCGTGCGCGTGGTGAGCGGCCCCCGGTACAGCACGGCCGCGTCGCTGAAGTCCGGGCGCAGCGCCTCCTCCAGCACATACTCGATTCCCGTTCCGGGCAGCGTGGCCCAGGTCAGCGTGAAAGGCTGACTTGAGGTGGGCTCCGGTGGTGAGGCGACCAGTGGCGCGGGCGCTGGCGGCGGCTCGTGCGCGCAATCGAGGAACGTCCCCCAATCGGGCTCGGGCAGCGGCTCGTTTGGCGCGGGCGGCGGGACGGAGGGCCTGCCCGTGAGCACCCAGGCGCGATGGATGGCATCCGGCGCGGCCACCAACGTCGCGTCCAGTCGGTCCATGACGGCGTGGAGGCCCTTGAGCGAGCGCGGGCGGCTGCTCTGGTAGCGCAGGAAGTCCGCCTGGGCCGGCAGTGCTTCGATGCTCACCGACTTCAGGTCCGCATCCAGGAAGAGGTCCGCGTCGAAGGACGCAAGTCCGTCACGCGTCAGCGAGTCCCCGGCGGGTGGCGTGCAGCCCACGTAGGCGGTGGGCGAGTCCGACAGTCCGAGGGGAATGGAGAACGCCTCACCCCGCGCTCCCGGGCCGGCAAGGGGGAAGCGGCTGCTGGGGATGCCCTGGCGCCAGTCGCTCGGCAGCCGCTCTTCGGGAAGCCGCGAGGGAAGCGTCTCCGCGTCCTCGAAGCGAGCCCGCTCGGTGTCCGTGGGCAGCGCGGCCCAGTGGCGCGGATGGCTCGGGCACAAGCCGAGCCGCTCGAGCTGCGCGGGCTGCTCCGCGCTCCGGCGGGTCCACAGGCCCAGCGTCAATCGCTCGCACCAGGCTGGCGCCGAGCTCACGGCACCGGGCGTGGACGTCAGCACGCGAGAGGCGACGCCGGAGACCTGCACCGCTCCCGCGCCCACCTGTCCCAGCATGACGGACTCCACCAGGAGCCAGTGCTCGCCCAGCGACGCCTCCATCAACCGCAGCACCGCACCCGGAGGCGGCGCGCCCTCCGGAGTCACGCTCAACGTGAGGGTGAGCACACGGGGCGCATCGCCCGGGCCCGGGTCCGTCATCGCCGTCACCCCGAGCGTGGCGACCTCCCCTTCGCCTCGGGTCCACGACGCGGTGGGCAGCGACGTCGGCGCCACGCTCGATTCGAGCCACCGGGCCTTCTTCGTGCGCACGCGCACCGTCACGCGTCGAGGCGCGGGCCCCGAGTAGGACGGCGCCGCCTCCTGGCCCACGGCTTCCACCGCCTCCACGGGCACGAGCAGCGCGCAAGCGGTGCCATCGAAGCCCACGCGCAGCAGGTCTCCCACGGCCACGCCACCCGAGGCCGTCACGACGAGCGTCGCGTCGCCGCCCCCCATGGTGCTCCAGTCCACCAGGTCCACCAGCTCGCGATGGATGGATGCCGCCACGCGCACCGGGTCCGACCAGCTCCCTTCCGAGCGCGCCCGGGCCACGGCCGTGGACACCGCTCCACCTTCCGAGCAACGCAGCAGCCCGGGGACAGGGAAGGTGTTGGACTTCGCGTCGGGCCCCGCCACGCGGACGACCCAGCAGCGGCGTCCCCCGTTGCGGAAGAAGGCGCGCACCGCCGAGGCCAGGTGCCCCTGCACGGGCTCTCCGCGCTCGGCGTCCCATGCGAGCAGCGGGGCCTCGCCGAACACCGCCTCGAAGTCCGCCACGTCCTCCACCGCCACCGGCACGTGCAGGGGACCGGAGGAGGCGAAGCCCACGAACGCGCCCACGTCCATCCGGGGCAACACGTCCACGACGGACGGTGCCTGGATTTCGAAGCGCAAGCCGGGGAGGCGTCTGGCGGCGGGGCGGCTCACGTCACTCCATCTCCAGGCGCTCGTACGCGATGGTGAGCTCCTCGATGGCCACGTCCGTCCCCTTCGCGTTGAAGGGGCCGCTGACGTGCTTGATGATGCGCGCGCGCAACAGCTTCCACGTCTGCACCACCGCGGTGTGGTCCTCGTTCTGGAGCTGGATGGTGACGGTGCGCAGCGCGTTGGACTCGCCGTTGCGCAGTTGGTCCAACCACTTGTAGAGGCTGAGCGAGCCAATCACCCCGCGCTTCATGGTGACGTCCGTCGCCTTGTTCAGGCCGGTGATTTTCCGGACGCTGTTCTCCTTCTCGTTGCCGTTGCGGTACTCCGCGACGGTGACCTCCATGCCCACGTTGGAGATCTCCTGGAAACCCGCGTCCGGCCCTTCGGTGCCGTTGCCGGCGCCCAGGTCGACCAGGAAGTTGAACTGCACATAGGGGCGATCACGAAAGACAGCCATGGGTGGTCTCCAGAGGGATTACTTCCGGTCGCCGGTCCACTGACCGATGCGGAAGATGACGAACTCGGCCGGGCGCAGCGGCGCCACGCCGATGAGGCAGACCAGCCGACCGTTATCCAGGTCGTTCTGGCTCATGGTGCTGCGGTCGCACTTCACGAAGTACGCCTTCTCCGGCTTCTCTCCGAGCAGCGCGCCCTGCTGCCACTCATTGAGCATGAAGTCTTCAATGGTGCGCCGCACGTTGGCCCAGAGTTGCTCGCCGTTCGGTTCGAACACCGCCCACTGGGTCCCCTTGTCGATGGAGCGCTCCAGGTAGGCGAAGTAGCGCCGCAGGTTGACGTACTTCCACTCCGGGTCCGACGCCGTCGTGCGCGCGCCCCACAGCCGGTTGCCGCGCCCCTCGAAGTAGCGGAACGCGTTGATGCCCTCCGGATTGAGTACTTCCTGCTGCGCCTTGCTCAGGTTCGTCTCGAAGCCGAGCGCCAGGTTCACCACTTCGTTGGCAGGGGCCTTGTAGACGGCGCGGTTGACGTCGTTGCGCGCGTAGATGCCCGCCACGAAGCCGCTGGGCGGCAGGAAGATGGGCTGGCGCGTGACGGGGTCCAGCACCTTCACCCACGGGTAGTAGAGCGCCGCGTAGCTGGTGTCGATTTTCGCGCGCAGCGCCCGCACCTGTCCCAGCGTCTGGCCATTGCCGCTGTCCAGCACGGCGATGCGGTACTTCATCCGCTGCGCGTGGGAGATGAGCAGGTTGATGATGGTGGCGGCGTTGGCGCCGTAGCCGTTCTCGTAGCCGAACGTGGAGCCCGGCGCGGCGACGATGGAGATGTCCTCCAGGTCCTCGAAGTGGAACAGGCCCGTCTTGCGCGTCGTGTTGGGGACCTGCTGGCCCTTGTAGTCGTCGGCGGTGGGGCGCATGCCGTCGCTGCCGCCCTTGAGCAGCACCTCCAGCGAGCGCTGCGACTCGGGCGAGTCCGGGTCCTCCAGCGCGGAGTCCAGCGGCGGGCTCATGATGGGGCTGGCGAGGCTGGCATCCAGGAAGGCGCCGAGCACCTCCACGCCGTCATCCAGGTTCTGCGTGGAGACGATGATGGGGACGTCGCGGTTCTTCGCCGGCTCGTCCGCGTCGTAGGCGAAGCGCGCGGACAGCGAGTCCGCCGCGCCGCTGCGCGTGTGTCCGGGGTCCAGGGCCAGCCCGTCCCAGGTCTGCGCGGAGGCCGGGTCATCCATGGGGATGACCGTCACGGCGACGGTGACGACGCGAATCTCGAAGCCCGCGTTTTCTTGAAGCGACGCGAGGAAGAGGGGGCTGCCGGCGCCTCCGGTGAACTTCCAGTCCTGCACGTCCTCGTCCCACGTGGCCAGGTAGAACTCGCCGGTGCCCACGGGGCTGGAGATGGGGGACTGGATGTCGCGGATGAGCACGACGTCGCGCGCCAGGAGCGCGCCTACGCGGGGCGTGCCGTCCTCGAACGAGAGGACGTTCTGGCCCACGCGCAGGGAGAAGCGCACGCGCAGGTTGCCGGCCGAGCCCGGAAAGCGCGCCGTCAGCGACAGCGTGTCCGTCTTGGGGTTCGCGCTCGCATCCAGGAGCGCGCGGGCGTGGCCGTCGTTGTACTCGTTGGAGACGGCGGTGCCGGTGCCCAGGTCGATGGTGGTGTCCAGGCCCGTGTAGAGCGCGTCGTCCGGACGGCGGAAGGCGCGGCTGATGTAGAGCCGCTTGCCGCCCTCCTCGAAGAAGGCGCGCGCCGCGTGCCACGTGTAGTTGTGCAGCGTGACGTCGTCGGTGAAGGCGAGCTGTCGGCGGTTGCCGTGGATGCGCTCGAACTCCACCACGCTGGTGATGAGCTCGGGCTCCAGCTCCACGGGCCCGTAGCGGGTGGGGCCGATGAAGCCGGTGGTGGTGGTGCTCACGCCCTCGATGGACTTCGAGCGGAAGCTGGTCTCTTCGACGAATACACCGGGAGCGAGATATTCAGGCATCGGTCATTTCCTAGGGAGGTGAACCCGTGGGGGTGATCCACAGCCGGGAGGCAGGCGCATCCTGGGTGCGCAGGACGAGCTCCTGGCCGTAGCGCAGCGTTGGCTCGAGCAGCGCCTGGGGGCTGCCCGTGTCCGCCCACACCCCCGCCGGGGGTTGGGACAGCGTGGTGCACACGTCCGGCAGCGCCGTCCCGGGTGCGCGGTAGTCGTGACGGACGCGAAGCTGGAGCAGCCAGGTCTGCTCCAAGAGCGGAAGCCCCGGAGGCAGGCTGGATGCGTCCACGGGCGAGCCGGGAGCGAAGTCCACGGGAGCCGGGTACGGGAAGAACAGCGCGAGCCGTCCGCGCTCATCCGTCATGCCGCGCGCGGTGATGCCCCCCGTGGGCGTGACTTCCACCAACGCCCAGGAGGCGGGGGCTTTCGCCTTCGTGTCCCACAGCTCCGCGCGCACCACGGCCATGGGCACGGCGCTCTGCCGCGTGGGCGCGGAGAAGAGCGGCACGGAGGGAGACGGTGGCGACAGCGGCGAGGGGGGAGAGTTAACGCAGTCGAGGGCGAAGAGGCCCCGATGTGGAAGCGCCGCGCGGAAGGCGCACGACACGAAGCGGTTCAAGGTGTCATGCACTTCGATGGTGTAGGGACGTCGCGAGGGCAGGGCGGCCCACCACGCGTCGTCGCCGGCGTGCTCGCCTCCGAACTCCAAGTCTCGCAAGCCGGGGAGATTCATCAGCAGGTGGAGGCCCGAGCGGTTGACCACGGATTCGCGGCGCAACGCGGGCTGTCCTTCGGGGAACGCGCTGACGCGCAGTCCTTCGCCGACCGATGCACCCGTGGCCTCGTCGCGGAAGCGGATGCCGAGCGGGGCCACGCGCGACACGTGCTCGAGGACGTGGATGGCGGGCCTCATCGCTCGGTCACCTTTCCGGGCGACATCACGCGCGTCTGGGCGGGGCCGGCTTCCTCGTCGGCGATGGCGGATTCGATGCCGACCATGCGCGCGATGTACGAGGCGGAGACCTGGATGTTCGGCTTGCCGGGCTCCCAGACGTTGAGCATGTCCTGGATGGAGAGCGGCTCGTAGACGACGGTGACTGTTTCATCCGGGAGGAAGGTGTCTGTCTCGGGAGTGCCGTAGTGATTGAGGAAGCTGGCGGTGAGGGTGGGGGTGTCCTCGAGCTGGCGCATGGCCCAGCCGAGGAGCCGGTGTTGCTTGGCGGCGGACTTCGCCCAGGGCGTCAGCAGGTAGTAGAGGTCGACGGGGAGGGGGCGGCGCGTGCGGCGTCCCTGCGAGTCGAGTCGACCGGGAAGGTTGCGGCGCGTGGTGCTGGGGGTGACGCGGAAGAGGAAGAGGGAGATGCCCTCGTCCATGGGGGCCTTGAAGTCGGAGGCCTGGTAGAGGCGGAACTTCGCGCCCTCGAACTCAGGCTTCGGACACGCCTGTTCGAGCAGGGCCAGAAGGGCTTGTCCCACCGCAGGTATCGCCGCGTACGTCGCCACCGAGCTGTGCCCCCAGCGCTGACA
>NZ_VIFM01000609.1 GCF_006636215.1 Myxococcus llanfairpwllgwyngyllgogerychwyrndrobwllllantysiliogogogochensis
TCCTTCGCCCTGGCGAGCCGGGTCCGCGATTCGACACTCCCGTCCATCGTCGCGTACGCCCGCTGCAACGCCACTTCTACTCGCCCCAGCTCTACTGCGAGGGCGTGCCGCTCGTTCATCGTCATCCGCATACTCCACAGCACGAGACATGCCAGCCCACGGGGTGGCTCTGGCCAGCAACCATTCCCACGAGGTCGCTCCGTATGATTGACAGAGGCAGGCACTCCTTTTTCCACCCAGGCATTGCTCGACTACGACACGTGCCCCGAGAATGGTAATCATCACCCGGCGCCTCAACGCGCACTCGCCCCGAATACACAGCAAGGCGAGCAAAGGCTCACATGCACAAAAAACCACGCCGTCCTGTTTCGCAGGTTCACGGTTCATCCTCTTCCGCGAGGGAGCTCCTCCGCCCGTCCGCTCCGAAGTTCGCGACATCTCTTGAGGCGTCCTTCCGCACCGCCCTTGATGAGGAGCTGGCGCGCCCACTCGCCAGCCTCGTCGCGAGACTGGCCGGGGTGGCGAGCCGCCTCGCCCCGGGGCCACAGCAGGAAGTGTCGCGCCAGCGCCCCGTCCACGACGCGAGGCCTCCGCCCCCTGCGCAGCCGCAGCGCCTGCCGCCGCTCC
>NZ_VIFM01000610.1 GCF_006636215.1 Myxococcus llanfairpwllgwyngyllgogerychwyrndrobwllllantysiliogogogochensis
GGCTTGGGCGGGCGCTCCGCGGGGGCGCTGCTGTTGGGCAGGCCGAACTGCTTCTCCACGCGGCCCAGGCGCTGTTGCTGTTCCTTCACGGAGCCCTCCAGCGCGCGGACGGCGTCGGTGAGCTTCGTCAGGCCTTCCATGACGCCGGAGGCGTCGGGGCTCGGCGCGGGCGGAGCCGACTGAGGAGGCGGCGCGGGGTTGGCGGCCTTGGCGCGCGCCTCGACATCCTCCTCGTCCTCGGAGTCGCCCTCGCTCTCCTCCAGCGCGTCGGCCAGCGCGCGCAGGTGTTGGGCCACCTCCACCACGCGCACGTCGTCGGCGCCGTCCGCCGAGGCCAGCGCCTCGACGAGGGCCGTCACGGCTTCGAGGGCCTGTTGGGCAGCGGCGAGGACTGCGTCCTCGGCCTTGTTGGTGTCCGAGGCGGTGCTGCTCGCGCCCTCGGCTTGAGTGGTGTCCTGGGAAGCGTTGTCCATGGTGTCTCCGTCTCGCTTCACGAGGAGGAAGCGGTGCTTGTTGGCGGCCCTGTCCACGAGGGACACCTCCTCCACCACCATGTCGACGAGGCGGTGGACGGAGGCGGGGCCTTGGGTGGTGCTCGTCATGTGGCCTCCGGCTGGGAGTCAG
>NZ_VIFM01000611.1 GCF_006636215.1 Myxococcus llanfairpwllgwyngyllgogerychwyrndrobwllllantysiliogogogochensis
GTGCTGCTGCACTCTGGCAGGACTTGGTCGGGCTGAAAGATCGCTTCGCGACCATGGGCGGCGACCTGATGGACGGCCTCAAGAACGGCATCGTGTCCCGCCTCCCGAACGTTCGCGAGGCAATCGGGGGCGTCGCCGATTCGGTCGGCTCGTGGTTCAAGGAAAAGCTCGGCATCGCCTCCCCGTCGCGCGTCATGATGCAGTACGGCGCCTGGGTCAGCGAGGGCGCGGCAATCGGTATCGAGGGCGGGAACCCTGCCATCCGGAAGGCCGCGGCCGGCATGGTCGCGGCGGCCTCCATCGGCCTGCCAGCCATGGCCGCCGGCGGCCCGGTGCCGTCCATCGTGCAGCCGTCCGCGCTCACCATCGACAGCCGGCCGCCGCTGTCCGCGCCTGCGCCGGCGCGCTCGCCGATCGCCGGCGGCGGCAACACGTACCACATCACCGTCAACGTCGCGCCCGGAGCGGACGGCCGGGCGATCGCCGCGGCCATCGGTGCCGAGCTGGACCGCCGCGACCGCGCCGCCAGCGCGCGCGGCCGCTCGTCCCTCTACGACCTCGGAGACTGACTGCATGCAGCTCATGGCCCTCGGGCAATTCGTGTTCTCTCTGCCTACGCT
>NZ_VIFM01000612.1 GCF_006636215.1 Myxococcus llanfairpwllgwyngyllgogerychwyrndrobwllllantysiliogogogochensis
CCCGGCACCTCGGGCACGCGGGCCACCCAGGTGCCGGGCGGCAGCGCGAAGGCGGCTGGCGGCTGGCCCGCCAGCACCGCGATGGCGTGTTCGTAGCCGGCGCGGTTGCGCTGCACGGTGGCCAGATCTGCGCGCGCGTTCGCGAGCTGGGTGCGGGCCTGCAGCACGTCGGACTGGGCCGCCACGCCGGCGTCGTAGCGGTTCTGGGCGATGCGCAGGCTGCGCTCGTAAGCGTCCACGGTGGCGCGCAGCAGGTCGGTTTCGGCATCGGCCTCGCGCAGCTGGAAGTAGGCGGTGACCAGCGAGCCCACGGCCGAGAGCCGCGCCGCGGCCAGGTCCGCCTCGCTGGCCTGGGCGCTGGCGCGGGCACTGTCCACCGTGCTGCCCAGGCGGCCCCAGACGTCCGGCGCCCAGCTCGCCCCCAGCGCCGCCTGCGCGGTGGTGCCGCGGCGCGCGGAGCCCTCGCCGCCCGAGCGCGTTTCGCTGGCCGACAGGCTCACGCCCGGCAGCAGCCCGGCGCGCTGCTCGCGCACCAGCGCCTGCGCCTGGGCGTAGGCGGCCACGGCCGCGGCGATGTTCTGGTTCGACACCTGCACCTGCGCGGCGAGGCGGTCCAGGTC
>NZ_VIFM01000613.1 GCF_006636215.1 Myxococcus llanfairpwllgwyngyllgogerychwyrndrobwllllantysiliogogogochensis
TCATGAAGGTTTCCAGCGCTTCGCGCACGACTTTGGTATAAGCCGCTTTATCCCAGTCGGCACGGCCGACGCCAATGATTCTGGTGTCAGCGTGGATCTGGCCCGCCTTTTCAAGCTGATACAGGGAAGGCAACAATTTACGCCGCGCCAGGTCGCCCTTCGCGCCGAAAATGACCAGGTCGCATGCCTGGGCCGTTTGCGTTACCGCCATGTCATTCTCCTCAGTTGATAGTCTGGTGCTTTTGCCAGGCTATATTTGTAATTTTCTTACACTGCACTGTACTGTGTTTACGTATTTCCCGAAAGCCTTCCCCTTCGTTTGCGGCGGTAAAACCGCACAGGGTGAAAACATTCGGCGATGATTTGGGCATTCGGCCGTTATTGTTCGTTGTTTGTACCTGGTTCAGGTCAGTAAAATACGACCCTGATCATGTAATGAAAAAAAACAACATCATTTCACGTCATTCCTCACCGCTTGCGCTTGCGGAGGGGTATATTCTTGCTAAAACGCCCAATGATTTCACCCATTAATGAAATCGTTTCCATTGATGAGCGCCCTGTTACTAATGAACATGCTGGAAAAAATCCAGTCCCGACTGGAACACCTTAGTAAATC
>NZ_VIFM01000614.1 GCF_006636215.1 Myxococcus llanfairpwllgwyngyllgogerychwyrndrobwllllantysiliogogogochensis
CTTCGAATCGCGCCTGATCCGCACCGCGCTCGCTGCCACGCACGGTCGGCGCATGGAAGCGGCGCAGCGCCTGGGCATCGGCCGCAACACCATCACGCGCAAGATCCAGGAACTGGGGCTCGACGCCGCCGAGGATCTGGGCGTTTAGACCCTCCATGCACCGCTGTCAGGGCAGCGTGTGCTATGGAATCTGGAGCAATGGAGCCAGGCGGGAAGCGCCCTGGCTCATCCACGCTGCTGGCTACGTCCTACAGGCCAGGAGTCTGCACGCCGACCCTCCGGAAAAACGGGACCTCCCAGAATGAAGGCACTGTTCAACCAACCGGAGCGAATTCATGTCGGATTTCAACGATGCAAACCGCGACCCCTTGACCAATGAACCCGGCGCCCATCCCGTGGGCACCGGCGTTGGTGCGGCGGGCGGCGCTGTGGCCGGCGCGGCAGCCGGGGCCTTCGGTGGCCCGATCGGCGCGGCCGTGGGCGGCGTCGCGGGTGCCGTGGTCGGTGGCCTGGCCGGCAAGGCGGCCGCCGAATCCGTGAACCCCACCGTGGAAGATGCCTACTGGCGCGAGAGCTACCAGCGTGAGCCCTACTACCGTGGCGGCCGCACGTACGA
>NZ_VIFM01000615.1 GCF_006636215.1 Myxococcus llanfairpwllgwyngyllgogerychwyrndrobwllllantysiliogogogochensis
CACTCAGGTTAAACCCGGCAACCAGCAGATTCTTCAGGGCGTACTGGTCGAGATCGCGAAACAGATTCAGCTGCGCCGGTTTCCCCGGCCGCAGATCCAGCAGGGTGAAGTCCGGGCAGTGCGCCCGGAAGACGTGCGGCGCCCACGCGTCCCCATTCGGGTCGAAGTACACCACCGCGTCCCCGAAATCGCGTACGCAGCGAATGAGCGCGTTGGTGCCCATCACGCTCTTGCCGCTCCCGGGCAGGCCGAGGATCTGAATATTGGTCTTGCGCCAGGTATCACGCGGGACCAGCACCGGCTGGCCCTGCTCATCCTTACCCAGAAACACCGCCTGCTGTTTCCGGGCCTGCTCTGTGGAAAAATCGGCCAGCGCGTTAACCGGTACCGGCTCCCCGAAATGCAGGTGGCGGACGTCGGTCATTTCTCCGGTCCGCTGGCTGCTGCGCCGGCTCTCCTGGTTCAGTTTCGCATTCACCGCCTCGTCAGCGGCCGCAAAATGACCGTCAAGCAGCAGAAATGCCAGCAGCCGCGCCAGAAGGATGCCGGCGACAAGCCCTCCGGCACACCAGACAATCCCGAACAGGTTAGCCGGCTGCAGCAGGTAATAATC
>NZ_VIFM01000616.1 GCF_006636215.1 Myxococcus llanfairpwllgwyngyllgogerychwyrndrobwllllantysiliogogogochensis
CGGTGGGCGTGCCCGAGAAAACCGCCGGCTATGCTGCGACGGGCCTCGTGGTGGTGGTGATCACTTACTTCTCGATCGTCGTCGGCGAACTGGTGCCCAAGCGCCTGGGCCAGAGCTACCCTGAGACGCTGGCGCGGCTCGTCGCGCGGCCCATCAACTGGCTGGCGCTCGCGACCAAGCCGTTCGTGAAGCTGCTGTCGGTTTCCACGCAGGCGCTGCTGCGGTTGCTGGGCGTGAAGGAGAACACCGCGAGCGCGGTGACCGAGGCCGAGATCCATGCCGTGCTGGCCGAAGGCACGAGCGCGGGCGTGATCGAATCCCACGAGCACCAGATGGTGCGCAACGTGTTCCGCCTGGACGACCGCCAGATCGGCTCGCTGATGGTGCCCCGCGCCGACGTGGTGGTGCTCGACGTGGAGGACAGCTTCGAGGAGAACCTGCGGCTCGTCGAGTCGTCGGACCACGGCCGCTTCCCGGTGGTGCGCGGCGGCATGGAGAACGTGCTGGGCGTGCTCAATGCCCGCCAGTGGCTGTCGCGCTCGCTGCGCGAGGACGTGCGCGACCTGTCGGCCCAGCCGCTGCAGTCGGCGCTCTACGTGCCCGAGACCATCA
>NZ_VIFM01000617.1 GCF_006636215.1 Myxococcus llanfairpwllgwyngyllgogerychwyrndrobwllllantysiliogogogochensis
GGCGGGGGTGGCCTCGCGCTGGGCGCCGTGGTGGCGGCCCTGGGGTTCTGGATGACGTCGAGGAGGAAGCTGTCATGAGTCGGGCATGGGCCGTGAGTGTGGCCATGATGGTTGCCGCGCTGCCGGCGTGGGCGCAGGACGTCGGAGTGGTTTCGACCGAGCAGATGGAGTCGTCGCGCAGCGGCGGCATCATCATCCGGGTGGGCGGCTACAAGCCGCTCTTGGATGACGAGAAGGCGCTCAACGGGAATACGCCCTACGAGGACACGTTCGGTGACGCGTCGCTGCTGCTCGTCGAGCTGGAGCTGCAGCGCTACTTCTACCAGGGCATCGGCACCGCGGGCGTGGGGGTGTCGGCGGGCTACGGGGAGAAGTACGCGGCAGCGAAGCTCGCGGGCGGAGGCAACGCGGCGGAGCAGACGGCGCTGAAGGTGGTGCCGCTGGCGTTCAACCTCTTCTACAAGTTCGACTACGCGGCCTTCGAGTGGGGAGTCCCCCTGGTGCCGTACGGCAAGCTGGGGCTCATCTACACGCCGTGGTGGGTGACGAAGGGCAGCGACACCGAGACGGCGGACGGCATCACCGCCAGCGGTGGCAAGTGGGGTTGGGG
>NZ_VIFM01000618.1 GCF_006636215.1 Myxococcus llanfairpwllgwyngyllgogerychwyrndrobwllllantysiliogogogochensis
AGAGCGGCTGTTCGACCAAGCGTTCACCAGGGCCTCGTTTACCTCTTCATCGGCGCCGCGCACGACGTTGATGCCACCTTCGCGCTTCGCAAAGGTCTTCAAGGCCTCAGCAGCATGGCCATCGAACAACTGCTTCACAGCCTCCCGTTCCTCGATGCGATGCTGCCGGCGGATCTCGTCCAGACGGTGCGAACCAAGCTTGTCGGCAATGGGCTGAAGTGCAGCACCAGCCCCCACGGATTTTTGCTGCTTCGTATCGCCGAGGAGGACTACCTTTGCCCCCGCTCTATGTGCGACGTCAAGCACGTCCCGCATTTGCTGGGCAGATACCACCCCGGCCTCGTCCACGATCAGAAGAGTTTTTTTGCCGATCGATGTCTCACCCTTGCGCACAGAGTTGAGCCAGCCCGTGATGGCAACGCCCTCATCCAGGTCAGCGTCCTGTTGCAGGTTCTGGGCTGCTGTCCAAGCAGTGGCTAATCCAACTACCCGATATCCATTTCGTTCGTACGCCCTAGCCACAGAAGCCATGGTGAACGTTTTTCCAGCACCTGCACTTCCCTCGACCACCGTCACATCGTTTTCGTCGCGCAGCGTAGCCTCTGC
>NZ_VIFM01000061.1 GCF_006636215.1 Myxococcus llanfairpwllgwyngyllgogerychwyrndrobwllllantysiliogogogochensis
CGCCCACCCCTCGGAGCTGGAACGAGCGAACCGCCAGCCCGCCCAGCGCCACGTTGTTGAGGCCACCACCGCCCCACAACGCACTCGTGGACAGCGGCGGCACCAGCGACAGGTTGATGGGAACAGAGGGCATGTCCTCCAGCGTCCCCTCGTGCGCGAGCGGCACGTCCGACGACACAGTGCCTCCGCGCGCCGCCGTGCGTGTCAGCGTCACCGGAACGAAGTCGCCGACGCGCAACTCCGCGTCACCCTTCGTCCCCACCAGCAACTCCGCCTCGAAGCGCTGCGAGGGGCGCTCCAACGTGACGTGGTAGCGCCCGGCCTCCAGGCCCAGCGAGAGCCGTCGCCCCGAGGGCTTCTGCAGCTCCGCCACCAGTTGGTTGCCCCAGTCGCGAACGAAGAGGCGGCCCTGCACGTCCTCCGCCACCCGCAGACGCGCATTGGAGCCCCGCAGGTCCGTCATCACCAGGTCGCCACTGCCCGCCAGTTGGATGTCATAGGCCGCGTGCTGCGGGCCACCCTGCGAGCGCTCCGTGCGAGCCAGCGTCTCGTGGAAGGCGAACTGATACGCCTCGTGCAGCGTGACTCGTCCATCTCCCGTGGTGTCCGCCGCGCCGCGAAGGCCCGTGACGAGGAAGTGCGTGAAGAAGGACGCGCCGATGGCATCCGACTCCTGCGCCACCTCATCCGCGGAGCTGGAAGCCAGATACGCATGGCCTCGCACCTGCGCGGACATGTCCGTGAGGAATGACGGACGCCGCAGTCCGCCTTTGAAGCGGGTGAGCGCACCGGAGCCGCACGAGTCGAGGATGGCGATGCGCACGTCCACCGGCACCAGGCCCATCAGCTTGCGCAGGTCGCCGTAGGTGACGCGCTCGCCGCGCGGCAACAGGCCATCCGCGTCCGAGTGGCCCGAGTAGTACACCACCAGCTCGCGCCGCACGCCGGGCACGGCCGCGCCCTCCACCAGCGTCTTGAGCCGCTCCAGCGCCGACAGGAGCGCGTCCCGGTCCGCCTCCAGCAACAGCACCCGGTCCGCGGTGGCCACGCCGCCCAGCTCTTCCAGGACGCGCGACATGGCCAGCGCGTCGGAGCCCGCATAGCGCAAGCGCTCGCGCCCGGGCCCGCCTTCACTGGAGCCGACGACGAGCGCGAAGCGGCGCAGCGCCGCGTCAGGCGCCTCCTCGAGAGGAGCGGCCCGAGAGCCCACGCCCCACGCCACCAGCACCCACGCGGCCAGCACGCTGGCCACGCGTCCCCACCCGCGCGCTGTGCTCCGTCTCATCATCCGCTTCCCACCCCGCTCCAGCCCCGGCCCGGCCTCGCGTGAGCACCGGGGGCATACCTCGGATGGCCGCCCCCTTGCGAGCCATCCTCACGACGCTAAGGCGACCAGCGGGCCTTGCGGATGAGCCAGGTGCTGCCTCCTCGCCCGTCCCGCGCCACGGCCCAGAAGGTGACCTCCTGAGCGACGCCGTCCTTCTCAGGAGGCTCCCACTCCACGCGGTGCCGCCCAGGCTCGCCGTTGAAGTCGGCGCCGCCCGTCTCCTCGTCCGGGATTTCTCCCAGCGACACATGCCAGCTGATGGACCAGGCCTCCTTGAGCGACACGGACTCCTGCCGGAACCCGGGCACCACATAGGCCTCCTCCAGGGCGGACACGTCCTCGGCCGTAATCACGAACGGCCCCTGTCCCGTCAACTCGGGCAGCGCCTCCTCCGCCCACGGCTGACCCTCCAGGCGAAGCCCTTGCAGCTCCGGCTGCTGGTTGGGCGCCATGCCGGGCACGAGCGGGCAGGAGAACACCATCAGCTTCTGCGCGTAGATGGCCTCGCTCCCCGCGCTGAGGTTCAGCACCAGCGGCATGCGCAGCCCACCGAAGCCCTCGTAGGGGTCCGCCTGCCGCACCTTGTCCAGCAGCAGCGTGCCGTCCGGCAGCGTGCTCGCACCGGGCCGGATGGGCACCACCAGTTCGCCCGCCGTCGTGGTGCCCTGCGCCAGTTGCACGCGCAGAGCGGTGTTCTCGCAGAGGAAGTCCTCCGGGTCCGCGCAGGCCCACAAGGTGTAGGAGAGGGCGCGCCCCTCGCCCGCGGGGTCCACCACCAGCGCGCGGTAGGACACCTCCTCGGTGAGGACCTCCAGGGCCTCCGCGGTGAGTTCGCACGTCGGAGCCATCAGCTCCGGGCGCTCCACGGCGATGCCCAGCACGCGCAGGTCATGTACGATGGACGGCCGGTCATCGGGGTCGACACAGGCGACGGCGCCGAGCGTGAGCAGCAGCGCCCCATACTTGAGCCAGGTATTCATCAGAAGCTTCCTTTCACGCCCAGCACGGGGAGGATGGGGATGCCCGGTATCTCCACCTCGTCGCGAAACCGGTAGTCATTGAAGACGAACTCGACGTTCTCCGCGTTGTAGAGGTTCTGCACGTCGAGGTAGAGCGCGAGCGTCCAGTTGTCGAAGCGCCAGCCCTTCTCCACCCGGACGTCGAGCTGATGGAACGTGGAGGTCCGCGCCGAGAGCGAGCGGCCATAGGTGGGCTCGTAGCTGTTCGAGTCCGAGTTGTAGACGTCATGCGGATGCACCAGCGGCGTCGTCGGTCGACCGGTGGTGAGGCGGAAGCGTCCACCCAGCTCCCAGCCATTGCCCAGCACGTAGTTGGCCACCAGCGTGAGGATGTGCGTCTGGTCCCAGATGCTCAGACCGTAGGTGACCTCGCTGATGCCCGGAGGACCGTCGTCGCCGAAGGCACCGTCGACCCGGGGCTTGGCGCCCGCGCGACCGTCCTCCGCGTGGCTGAGCGTATACGACAGCCAGCCGTACCACTTGTCCGTCGCGGCGGCGCGGTCCTTCTTCACCATCAACTCCACGCCATAGGCCTTGCCGATGCCCGCGTTGACGAAGCGGTCCTGCGTGAAGCTCCCCTCGTCGGTGGCGCGGACATCACCCGGCGCCACCACGTTCTCGAAGCGGCGGTTGAAGAAGCCGGTGACGTCCACGTTCCACACGTCCCCCAGCTTCTGCTCCACGCCGAGGCTCGACTGGAACGCGCGCTGGTAGCCCAGCAGCGGATTGCCGTAGGGGGAGAAGATGAACTGGAAGGTGTCCGCCGGCTGGCTGTAGAGGCCGAGCGAGCCCTTGAGCGAGGTCCGCTCGGTGGCCGCGTAGCGGACCCACAGCCGAGGGTCCAGGAGCAGGTTGCGCGTGCCACCCACCTTCTGGAGGTTGCCACGCACGCCCGGCGTCACGGTGAGCGGGCCCCACTTGAAGTCCGCCTCGGCGAAGAGCGCGCCGTCGAAGCCGTTGATGGTGAGCTTCTCGTGGATGAGCTCCGCGACGGGGTCATTGCCCGGGAAGGGCACGTACTCGGTGCCCTCCGGAGACGGGGCCTGCACGTCCACCTTCACGTGCTCGAAGTAGACATCCAGACCGGTGCGCAGGGTGAGCGTATCGGACAGCTCCAGCGACACCACCTCGCGCGCGCCCAGCGAGTAGATGGAGTCGTTTTCGATGTACTGGCCAAAGCTGATGTCGAAGAAGTCCAGGCCCACGTACGGCGTGAAGACGGTGGTGAGCGGACCCTTGCGGTACGTCCAGTCGCCCTTCACACGGTGGAAGACGGTGTGCGTGTCCAGGGAGATGTCACGGTTCTCCTCTTCACCACCGGACACCAGGCGCAGCTTGTCGTCGCTGCCGAAGGCCATGATGTAGCCGGTGCTGCGCGCGGCCCCAGGCTCCGGCGTGGAGCCGCGCGGCGCGCCGAAGTCCACGCGCAGTTGGTAGTCCCAGTACACAGGGACGATGGAGAGCGTACTGCCCTCGTCGTCCGGCAACACCGCGGGCAGCAGCGTGTCGATGTACGAGCGCCGCGCGGAGGCCGCCACGCTGATGCCCTCGGTGATGGGCGCCTCCACGAAGAAGCCCGCGTCGAGCAGGTCCACCTTCACGGAGCCATGCACCGTGTCCGCGGCGCCCTTGCGCGTGGCCACGTCCACGACACCACCCACCGCGCGGCCGTACTGGCTGCCGTAGCCGCCGGGGAAGAAGTCGAGCGAGTCGATGAACTCGGCGTTGACCACCGACGGTCCGCCGAGCAGGTGGAACAGGTTGGGGATGCGCACGCCGTCCATCAGCGTCGCCGTCTGGCCCGGGTTGGAGCCGCGCACCAGCAAGTCGCCCGAGATGAAGGGCGCGCGCGCCACGCCCGGCAGCGTCTGGAGGACGCGGATGGGGTCACCAAACGTCCCTGGCGTCTTCTGCGCCTCCTCGCGCGTCACGGTGCGGCGGACCACTTCCTTCTTCGGCCGCTCGGAGCGCACCACCGTCTCGAAGGCGCTGCCGGCCGGAGCCAGATAGAAGTTCACCTCCGTCGTCTCGTTCGCCTTCAGCGTCTCCTTCGTCTGGTAGAGCTGATGGCCGGAGGCGATGACGCGCACGGCGCACTCGCCCGGGGGGACCTCCAGGGTGAAGCGGCCGTCCGCGTCGGACACGGCCTCGGCGGCGTCCGCGTCGTCACCGCAGCGCACGGTGGCTCCAGCCACGCGCGAGCGGCTGCCTCGGGAGATGAGCTGACCGGTGAGCGTCGCCTTGGGCGCCTCGGGCTCGGCGGCGACCTGGCCCTCCGCCGGCGGGGGCGCGTTGAGGGTGAAGTGGTAGACGTACTCCACCTGCACCGGCGCGGGCACGCCGTCGACCTCGGCGGGCGAGAAGCGGAACTGGCGCACGGCGGCGATGGCCGCCTCGTCGAAGCCGTGGCCCGCGAGCTCCGCGGACTGCACGTCCGTCACCGCGCCATCCTCGGCGATGGTGATGATGAGGCGCACGGAGGCGGTGAGGCCCTGCGCGAGCGCCTCGGCGGGGTACTGGGCTTGGACCTGCTGCACCAACTCCGGGGGCTTGGTGATGGTGGGCTGCGCGGCCGGAGGTGACTCGGCGGCGGGGGCTCCAGGTTGAGGCGCCTGGGCGAGCGCCGGAGTCGCCACCCAGAGGGAGGCGGCGGCGAGCGCGACGCGGGCTTTCACGTTCGAGGACATGGGGCTTTCAGGGACAGGGGCGTGAAGAGAGTCGGGCTCCCGACGGCAGAGGGGCGGAGTGAAGGCGTGCAGGAGGAGCCGGCGGGCATGTACGGGCCGTGGATGTGGATGGGGCCCACCGGTGCACTCCCCCGCTCCGACCCTCTCCCGGCGGGAGCGGATGTTCAATCGAGCAGGAACGTATAGGCGTACTTCATCTCCGTGGACACTGCTTCGCCTCCCTTGAAGGCGGGACGGAAGCGGAAGCGGAGGATGGCGGTGCGCGCGGCTTCTTCCAGACCGTGCCCGGGCCCATTCAGCACGCGTGCATTCACCACGCGGCCTTCGGTGTCGATGGTGATGGACAGCGTCACCGTGCCCTCGATTCCCGCGCGGCGTGCCTCATCCGGGTAGGGAATCTTCACCTCGCTGGCGAGCTGCGGCTCGCGGTCCACCTGGTAGATGGGCGTGTACTTGGGCGCGCTGTACGCCTTCACCTCTTGCGGCGCCTTGGCCTTCTCGGCGTTGCGACCATAGAGGGTATTGCCCACCGGCGCCGCGAAACCTCCCGCGCTCGTGGTGGAGGACATGGAGATGCCGACCACCAGGGGCGCGGGCTTCGCGCTCGGCGGCGGGGTTTCATTGGGCGGGGGCGGCGCATCCACGGGAGGCGGAGGCAGCGGCCTGGGCGCCTCGGCGACCTTGATGGGCGGGGGCTTCACGCGGACCTTGGGCGGCGGCGGAGGCTCCGGCTTCGGCTCCTCCACCACGGGCGGCGGGGGCGGAGGCGGCTTCGTCACCTCCACCATGACCAACTCCACGGGACGCTGCGGCGCGGGACGCTCCGGCGGGCGGGTGTGCAACACCACCAGCCCCAGCCCGTGCAGCAGGAACGAGCCGGTGACGAAGCCCATGAACAATCCGCTGCCGCCTCGTCGGGGCAGGACACCACTTTCGAGCACGCTCGTACTCATGGCCTTCGCGTCAGCCCCGCGGCGCGGGCGCGACGTCCTTCTCGATGTTGAGCGCGAACTTGGCGATGCCGTGACCCTTCACGGTGTCGATGAGCCGCATCACCTGGCCGTACGCGATGCTCTGGTCGGCGCTGATGATGGCGCGGGTGTCCTTGTCCTTGGCGACAGCCTCGGACACCTTGGTGGACAGCTCCGCCTCGCTCACTGGAGCGCCGTCGAAGTAGAGCTTGCCCTCCTTGTCGAGCACCACGTTGACGAGCCCCTGCACCGTCTCGCCGCCGTTGGCCGCGCGGGGCAGGTCCACTTCCACCGTCTCGCGGACGATGAAGTTGGCCGTCACCATGAAGATGATGAGCAGCACCAACACGATGTCCACGAGCGGGGTGACGTTGATGCCAGTGATTTCCTCGTCGTCCTGCTGCGAGCCGCCGGCCATGACTAGCGGACCTCCGCGCGCAGGCTGCCGACCAGGGCGTGGCCCAGGGCGTTGGCGCGGCTGGTGAGCGTCTTGAGCTGGCGGTTGAAGATGTTGAAGGCGACGACGGCGGGAATCGCGACAGCCAGGCCCACCGCCGTGGCGACGAGCGCCTCCGAGATGCCGCCCATGACGGTCTGCTGAATCGCGGCGCCCTTCACTCCCGCGGAGCCCAAATCATGGAACGCCTTGATGATGCCGAGCACCGTGCCGAACAGGCCGATGAAGGGCGCGTTGTTGCCGAGCGTGCCGAGGAAGGAGAGGAAGCGCTCGTACTGGGGACGCTCGCGGGCCATGGTGGAGGCAATCACCTGCTCAACGGAATCGGCGCCTTGCTCGGCGGAGGCGAGGCCCTCGCGGATGATGGCGGCCTCCATGCCTCGGCGTCCCTGGATGGCCACTCGCACCGCTTCGAGCTCGCCGCGCGCCAGTCGCACCGCGAGCGACTCCGAGTCCGGGAGGCGGTTCCGGGCGAAGTACACCGTGCGCTCCAACATGATGGCGATGGAGAGCACGGAGAGGACGACCAGGATCCACAGCACCCACTCGGCGGACGTCAGTGTGACACCGAGCAGCTTGCTGCTGAGCCAGCCGAGATTCTCGGCTGGGACCTGGGCGATGACCGCGATGGACGACATGGTGTTCGTTCCCCTCTCGAAATGCGTTGGCGCGAACGGAACACCGCGGGTTCCGGAAAGTGTTACCGGGTTTATTTTTCGGAGCGGAACGCTGTGCGCGGGTGTAGGCCTGGGCCGACGTCCTCGACGCGCTGGGAGTGCGGGGCGACAATGCGGGCCATGCAAGGCAAGAGCGTGGTGGTCACCGGTGCCTCCATGGGCATCGGCGAGGAGCTGTCGGTGGCGCTCGCGGCGCGGGGCGCGAATCTGGTGCTGGCCGCGCGGAGTGAGGATGCCCTCCAGCGGGTGAAGCAGCGGTGTGAGGCGGCGGGCGGGAAGGCCATCGCGGTCGCCACGGACGTGGGGGACCCGGAGGCGTGTCGGCGGATGGTGGACCGCGCGGTGGAGGCGTACGGCGGCGTGGACGTGCTCGTCAACAACGCGGGCATCTCCATGGACGCGCGGTTCGAGGACGTCACGGACCTGACGCTCTTCGAGCGGCTGATGCGCATCAACTACCTGGGCTCGGTGTACTGCACGCACCATGCGCTGCCGCACCTGAAGGCACGGCGCGGGTTGCTGGTGGCGGTGTCGTCACTGACGGGGAAGACGGGCGTGCCCACGCGCTCGGGCTATGCGGCAAGCAAGCACGCGATGAACGGGTTCTTCGACTCGCTGCGCGTGGAGTTGATGGGGACGGGCGTGGACGTGACGGTGGTGTGCCCGGGCTTCGTGGCGACGAATGTGCGCGCCAACGCGCTAGGCAAGGACGGCAAGCCGCTGCAGGTGAGCGCGCACGACGAGACGGAAGGCAACATGGACGTGGGCACGTGCGTGTCCATCATCCTGAAGGCCATGGATCAGCGTGAGCGCGAGGTGGTGATGACCACCAAGGGCAAGGTGGGTCAGTACCTGAAGCTGTTCACCCCGGGCTTCCTGGACCGCATCGTGTTCAAGGCGATTCAGGAACGGCGGAAGTGAGCGGGGCTGGGGACTGAATGGGAGCGCTCGTCCAGTGGCAAGGACGGCCGCCCTGAGAGGGAGCTTCCCTGCGTCCAGGCCGCGATTCGACTTCCATGACGCGCCGTGTCACACTGCGCGTGGAGGTACTGAATGACGACTTCGGAAGGGCCTGAAACCCCAGACTCCGAGCCTGGGTTCCCGGTGGTCTCGTCCTCTCCCGCCGAAGCGGCGCTCCCCGCTCCGCTCAAGCCTCGCGTGGGCAAGGTGGACGTCGCGCTCGGCGTGCTCAACGGCGTGCTGGGCGACTACCTCCACCGCCAGAACAACACGCTCGCCACGCCCATCGGCCTCTACCACGAGGGCCGCCCCCTCCCCGTCGAGCGCGAGGCCCTGCGCGCCGCCCATCCCCAGTCGACAGGACGCGTGGCCCTCTGGGTCCACGGACTCGCCGTCACCGAGGCCGTCTGGGCCTTCCCCGCAGAGCCCACCACCGACTACGGCACCCTCCTGGAGCGCGACGCGGGCTTCACACCGCTCTATCTCCGCTACAACACCGGCCTGCACATCTCCGACAACGGCGAGGCCCTCGCGAACCTCCTGCAACGCCTCGTCGCCGAGTTCCCCGTCCCCATCACCGAGCTCGTCCTCGTCGGCTACAGCATGGGCGGCCTCGTCCTGCGCAGCGCCTGTCACATCGCCTCCGAGTCGTGCCTGTCCTGGCTCTCCCACGTGCGCCGCTCGTACTCCATCGGCGTGCCCCACTTCGGCAGCCCCCTCGAGCGCATGGGCACCGTCGTCGCCCAGGTGCTCCGCGCCGTGCCCAATCCCTACACGCGACTGGTCGCCGATGTCGTCGACCTGCGCAGCAGCGGCGTGAAGGACCTGGGCGTCGCTCGACTCCGCCGGCAGGACTGGGAAGACACCGCGTCTCCATGCAAGCCCTTGCTCCCTCCGCCGGGCATCGCCCACCATCTCATCGTCGGGGCGCTCGGCCAGCAGGGGCAGTGGCTATCCGCCATGTTCGGTGACGGCGTCGTCTCCCTGGCGAGCGCTTCCGGCCGCACCGGCCCGCGTGATACGAGCCCGCTATTCCCGCCGGAAAACGTCAAGGTGGTCGCAGGTATCGACCACGTCACCCTCGCCCACCACGCGGATGTCTACGCGCGGCTCCGCGAGTCGCTCGCAGTGGAGGCCTCATGACTCGCCTACGTGGTGTGAAGGACCTGGTACACGATGCCGTGGAGCAGGGCGCCATGGCGGTGGAGCGCATCCACCGCTCCAGCGCCGCGAAGCCTTTCGAGGTGCTGCGGTTGATTCCCACGCTCGACGCACCCGTGGGCGCCCTGCAATCCCTCCATGACGCCGCCCTCTCCGGCACGTATGGAATGGTCCGCTGGGTCAACCGCGCCGTCGACGGGACGCTGGACGTCGCCCTGGACCTCTTCGAGCAACGCCAACTCTCCCAGACGGAACTTCAGGGCCCGTCGAGCACCGACAACATCCTCGGTAGCACGTCGAAGAACGCGTAGTTCCAGCAGCTGAAGTTGTGGCCGCCGTCGCAGCCGAACGGCTTCTGGCCTGCTCCCTCTTCAGCCGCACATCCCTCCCTGAGCGCTTACCCTTCCGGGACCGGGTACGCGCCGGCCCGGCCAGGGTGAAGGCCACGGGCAGCACCAGGAGCGGTAAGGCCATCGGCAGGCCCCGGCGGGATGCGGATCTCGATGCCGTGTCCGCGCTGCGCGCCGAGGGCCGGAACTGGAGGGAGATCGCCCAGGCCAGGCATGTGCCCCGGCGGACGCTGGTCAGGACCTGGACGCTGGAGCACAACCTGGGCTGGATTCAGCGGCCTGCGCCACTCGGGGAGGCTGGGTGGGGCGGAAGGTGAAGGTTGTGCGCTCGGTCCACCGGACCCGCGCCTCCCTCAACCCGTGGACACGGACCGAACCAGAGGAGTCAGCTGAAACCAGCTGTCGGGATCGTCGTCCCCCTCGCACGTCCAGTACTCAAGCGACGCACGATGAAGGTCCCGGTCAGCACGGAGCAACTCCACGATCTGAGTCCACTCGGTCGGGACACCGATCCCAGAATCCAGCCTGCGATCCACGGAGGCAAGTATCAGCGCCATAAGCGCAACCTTGTCGTCTGGGCTCAGAGGAAGTGACCGATACGCGGTCAGAAACTCATCTACGCGCGAGGGATCCGCCAGTTCGATCTCCCAGTCCTGCTCTTGGCCATTGGCTGGAAGATCAAGTGCGGCAGTCAGCTTGTCGATGGACGCTTGCTTCAAGGCGATCATGATCAGGGGATGGGGTAGGCGGTTACAAAACCGTTGGGGCCAGGGACCATCGTCGCTCGTGTCGTGCCCACGACGGACCCGTCCGGCATGATGACCTGTCCGAGGCCTTCGGGGATGCGAATCGACGCCGGGCCCTCAAGCCCAGCCCTGTGGCTGTGCAACAACTCCGCAGCGGCCTCATTGTCCAGCCACTGTCCTTGGGGCTTCCCTGTGGCTCAAGCCGTATCTGTGAGGCTACGGGTGTTCTTCGCGCCCTCCCCATGTTTCTTGAACGTGTGCCGGAACGTCTTGACGCTCTTCCAGTTCAAGCTCGCCTTTGCGGCACTCTCTCCGGCTTTCCCATCCCCACCGCTCCCGGCGGTCAAGTTCCGAATTGTGTGTAGTTGGTCCGAAGGGGGTTCGGGGGAGGAAGGCTCCTTGGCGGGGTCATGCAGCGGTGTCTGAGTTTGACTTCAGCAGGGACATGTCGAGGTAGCGGCGGTCGTCTCAGACGCCGGTGACTTCAAGAGCGACAGCGGTGATGAGGCGCAGAGCGCTGGCGCGGTCCGGGAAGGCGCCGACACCTCGGATGCGACGCTTCACCTCGCCATGGAGGCGCTCCAAGCCGTTGGTGCTGCGCAGGCGTTTCCAGTGAGCCTTGAGGAAACTAAAGAAGGAGGTGGCGGCAACGAAGCCCTGGCGCAGGGGGCAGGCACTCCAGGGCCTCGGGTACCTGACGCCCCAGTCCTTCCTGGAGGGCCTCCAGTCGCTTCCTGGCGTCCTGGAGGGAGGGCGCCTCGAAGATGGCCGACGTCTGCTTGCCCAGCCGCCCCCGCAGCCGCCAGGGCGCCTTGGCGAGCACGTTCCGGGTGAGGTGCACCGTGCGGCGCTGCAACTGCGCCTCCGGGAGTGCCTGTCGGGCCGCGGCGGCCAGGCCCGCGTGCCCGTCGGCGATGACGAGCCGCACGCCCGTCAGGCCGCGCTCCAGCAACTGGCGAAGCAGCTCCAGCCAGGAGTCCATCGACTCGCTGCCGCCCAGGGTGATTGCCAACAGGTGCCGGTGCCCATCCTCCCCCACGCCGTAGGCCACCAGAGCGGAGACGTTCTGCACCGTGCGCGCCCACCGGGCGTCCAGGAAGGTGGCATCCAGGTACACGTACGGGAAGGCCTGGGTGAGAGGCTGGGTGCGCAGTGCCTCCACTTTCTCTTCCAGGGACTTCGTCACCCGGCTCACCGTCGAGCGCGAGACGTCCTCGCCCATCAATGCCCGTGTGACTCGGCCCATCTTCCTCGTGGAGACGCCCTGCACGTACGCGCTGGTAATCGCCTCGTCGAGTTCCTCGCTACGCCGCTTGTAGCGGCCCAGCACGGCTCCCGCCGCGCCGCTGGCCCTGGTTCGGGGAACAGCCACCTCCAGGTGCCCCATGGACGTCAGCAGGCCTCGCAGGTAGCTGCCGTTGCGTTGGTCCTTGCGCCCCTACGCTTGCTGCCAGCGCCCCGCTCTCACCAGGCCTCGAATCTCCTCCTCCAGCAGCATCTCCAGCGTCATGCGGATGGCTCCCTGGAAGAGGGCTCGCACGTCGGTGCGCACCTCCTCGTGCGAGGGCGCGGCAAAGTCTGTATCGTCCACGACGGGAACTCCTCGGCTCCCCTGCCAGGGGGAGACCGTCTCGGTTGGTTTCACCGAGGAGCTTCCCTCTTTCCCCTTCGTCCCTGCCCGCCAACTACACACTTATAGGGACACGACCCCGGTGCTCCCGCTCGGCCAGTCGGCTGAGTTGTCCAGGGAGGAGGCACCGAGGCGCACCAGCTTGGTGCTGCGCGCCGTTGCTGCGGCGCCCCCCGGGAGAGCCGGCTTTGCGCGGGGGTGGACGGCCCGCAGGAGCGCCACTCGCTGGAAGCAGCGGCGTTGGGAGGACCTGGGATGACTGCGGATGGTGCGGTCTCTGGAGCCCAAACAGCGGGGAGCGGCATCTGTGCAACTGGCACACAGCGGCGCCTTCGCTGTAGTGTACTGGACCTGACGCGGGTGTGGCTGAACCTGCGCGGCCCACACGGCTCCCCCTGCCCGAGGCGCGCAAGCGGACGCAACAGAGCGCAGGGCCAGCCTCCTGCGCGTCCTCACCACGCCGGAAGCACCTGCGGACCGGTCCCTGCACATTCAGACGGCTTCGTACGGGCGCCCCCTGTGTCAGGGAACTTGCCCCCCCGGCTTACGTGCCAAGCTGACCACGCCATGGGGCGATAACAGGCAGGATGCGGGGCCGCTTCATCCGCAACCTGCTGAACGGGTCCACGTCGTACGCGTAGGGTCATTGGCTAGGACATGAGATGATGCCACCGTGACGATGCGCAGCCCATCACAAAGCCGAAGCCATGCTCTACTCCTATAGAATAGGCTGGCGTTCCTATGCCTTTGGAGCCCATGAACCAGACTCTCGCCTCCGACGCCCGAACCGTGCTGACCAGGCTTCACGAGTTGGCGGATGCCTCCTCTACCCCGCCGCCGAACGTCGATACCGCTCGTGACTGGGCGAAGGCGATCAAGAAGTCCTTGGGCTTTCTTGAAGATCCCGCCCACTCAGTGGTCTTTATTGGCAACGTAGGCGTCGGCAAGTCATCCCTCATCAGCGTACTCGCCCACCTCCTCGTCGGTTCTGCCCCGGCGGATCGGCAGAGGCTGAAAGACCACTCGGTTCTAGCTATCGGCTCAGGCAGAACTACAGTCTGCGAGGTTCGCATTCGGGCCCGCCATGACGGAGACGCGGGCCAGATCGGACTGGTCGTCGAGCCCTTCTCCCTTGAGGATATGCGGAAGGAGATCGAATTCTACGCCCACGACGAGTGGACTCGACGGCAGACCGACGCGCGGCGCAGGGTCGAGGACGATACCGATCCCACCTCTCAAGAGGTGCACAGGGCAATCCGCGGCATGACGGATTACGCTGAGCGTCAAGAGACCTATTTGGATGGTGGACTCAAGCGACGCCGCAATGTGCGGCCGCTCGACGAGGTGATCCCCCAATTCAGTACGCCCGCACTGTTCGCGGACCACCTCCTTGGACGCGCTAAGCTGTCCACTCGGATAAAGACTTCCTGGTGGTGGGAAACCTCTACCCAGGAAGACTTGAAGAAGCTCAAGGCTCTCTTTGAGGCTGTAAACCAAGGCACCGAGCCATCCGCCATGCTGCCGGAAAGAATGACCGTCGTAGTTCCGGAGCCCCTTCCCGGGAGCATGTCCAATCTGGCTCTCACGCTCATTGACACACGGGGGTTAGACGGCAAGGTCGAGTCGCGCAGCGACCTCCAAGAACTTCTGCGGGATCCACGCTCGGTATCCGTCCTGTGCGCACCATTCAAGGACGCACCAGGAGAGAGCTTACGTGCCCTTGTGCGCTCCATGGCGGGTGACGCCGAGCTACGGCAAGCAGCGCCACGCGCACTGCTAATATTGATCGACCAGGGAGATGGTGAGCAGGTCAATGGCGCAAGAGGAGACCGGGAGTTCGGGCAGGAGTTAAAAATCGACGAGTGCCACATCGCCCTGGAAAGCACGGGCGCTCCACAAATGATTGAGAAGGTGCAGATCCTCGCCTTTGACGCACTAAAAGACGATCGCCAGCGACTATTGGATGCCATCAGCGACCGGTTGGTCCGGCTGAGACAGTCCCAAGAGGATGCTCTGCGCCAACAGATTGCCGACGCGCGGAATTTCCTGGTTAGCGACAAGAACCACCCCGTTCTCCGCGAGTCCGTGGATAAGCAGATTCAAGAAACGCTGGCGCAACACCTGCTCTCTGATGCGCCCATGCACGACCCCTTGGCGGGCGTGTACAACGCCATCATCGACTGCCGCTACGCTTCGGTTGTGTACGCAACCTGCAGGCGCAATGGAACTTACTCCCGCCTAGACGCGTATGCTGCGATACGAGCCGAAGCCAACAGAGCAGCGACCGTGTGGCTGGACGACCTAATCCGTGCCGTCACCTCCAAATTGGACACGCTCCTGCAGGATCCCAATCTGGCCACTCTGCAGGACCACATTCGCCTGCGGCAGAGGCAGTTCCAGGAAGGACAGATCCGGGTAATACGGGATTACGCGGAGCAGGTTGGGAAACAGGTCGAAGAACTGCTGAAACCGTCTCCCGTATGGAGTGCCTGCCGCGAGGAGTGGAGCCGTGGGCATGGTTTCAAGGCGAGGGTTCTCGCCCACCTGGAGGGATGGGCACGCCAACAACCAGGGCTGACGGCCCACGAGCGAACTAACGCCATGCAAGAAATTCCGCTGGTGGGAGAGATCGCTCGGCCCGTCCGCGCACCTCGATTCACCCTTCACGCGCGAAACCTGCGAGCATTGCGTCAGGCAAACTGGGCTCCAGAGCCGGTAAGCGCACTGATAGGCGCGAATGGTGCAGGCAAGACGACACTCTTGCAAACTCTCAGATTACTGCGGGTCGCCTACGAACTCGGCTTGCCTGAGGCAGTTAGAACGGTCCTGGGAGGTAGCAGCAACCTCAAATTCTGGGGAGCTCCTGATTCCGAGCCGGTCGAGATCGGACTCGATATTGAGGAGGCAAGCTGGCGGATTGCTCTCATCCCGCGCGAGGGCGCCGTGGACTACATGACCAATGAGCGATTCACGGAGGGGACGAGGGAGATCTTCTCTCGCGACACTTTGGGGAACTTTTCCTATGGCGGAGAGCGGCTGGATCCGAGCCCGCAGACAGGCCTGCGGGTGCTAATGGACAGGGGAGTGCATGAGCCCGCGCTCCGCAGGATGGCGTCGTTCCTCAAAGGCATCGCCGTCTATCACGACCCTGACCTCTGGACTCTGCGAATGCTAGGCTCGAGCACGACCGAGGATCGCTACCTACATTCCCGCAGCACCAACGCGCTCACTCTACTCCGGCGTTGGCATCAAGAGCGTGGCAGCCGTGACCGCTATCAATTCGTGATCGACGGCCTTAACTCCGCGTTCCCCCACACAGTCAGCGATCTGGACTTTGTAGAGGCCGGTAACACTCTTGTCGCACGTGTCTATCGGCCAGGAATGGAACTGCCCAGCCCCCTGGAAAACGAAGCTAATGGTGTGCTCCAACTCCTCGTGCTCTTTTGCAATGTAGCAGCTGCCAAGGATGGAAGCGTAGTCGCCATTGACGAGCCGGAGAACAGTCTGCACCCCTACGCGCTGCGCAGGTTCCTCAGCCGAACGAGCAGGTGGGCGAAACAACATAACTTGACGGTGCTATTGGCAACCCATTCGACCGTGCTTCTCGATGAACTCAGCTCGCATCCGGAGCAAGTGTATGTTCTGAAGGCCCTGAGTGAGGGAGAGCCTGTGCCGACGCGCCTCGACCAGCTTTGCGATCGTGACTGGCTGGCTGGTTTCAAATTGGGTGACTTGTACGAGCAGGGAGAGATCGGAAGCAACGAGGACGAGGCATGAACTCGCTCCGAATCAAGCTCATTGTGACTGGCGACCTTGAGAGGCTGGCGCTTCACGAGTCTCTGCGGCAACTCTTTCCATCCAAGCGGGGCACCGCAGAGGTTGTCTGGGAGCAGCCTCGAAAGCTCCACTGCGCCACGAGTCACCAACTCTCGCCGGGCAAAGCCCCATCCGAACCAATGTTAGCCTTGGCCCAAGCCATGCTGACTGAAGTGGGAATCGGCAAGAACGGAGAGCCTGCGGACCTCGTCGTTGTCATCGACGACGTAGAGCTTGGAAATCGGGGACAGGAGGCGACAGTGGTGCAACACTTTCGAGCCGCCGTAAACAAGAAGCTCAATAACCATAGCGGAAGCGCCCAAGCACGCTACCGCTCCCTTCTTCGCGAAAAGTGCTCCTTTCACCTGCTCTGCCCGATGGTAGAGTCCTATTTGTTCGGCGATGAGAAGGCGCTCAGTGCTGCTGGAGTACCCATCGGGCAAAGCCCCCAACTCGTTTCGTCCGATGTAGAGCAGTTTCAGACTGATGACCCGGCGTGGCTACCAATCTGCCATAAGGAGAATGGAAACCGGAAGAGGGCAGCACCTTGGTGGGCTCACGAGCGTCATCCCAAGCATTACCTAGAACATTTAACCGAACGTGCCGGTGTGTTTTACGAAGAGACAGACCACGGAAAACGCGCGCTCACAGACCTCCGCTGGCTCCAAGTCCCCAAAGCCTCCGTGGACGCCCCTGTCATTCGTTCGCTACTTGAGGATATCTCTGACTGGTTCGGTGACCCTAACCCGCTGGGCAACGGAGCCCTCCATCCAGACCTTTATCCGCCCAAGTCCGTCAACCGAGGAAACTTGCTACTTCGGAACCTATGACTGAAGACGCTCCCCAAGAAGTGAGGGTCAAGTCCCGAATCGTGTGTAGTTGGTCCGGAGGGGGTACGGAGGAGGAAGGCTCCTTGGCGGCGTCACTCAGCGGTGTCTGGGTTTGAAGTCAACAGGGCCATGTCGAGGTAGCGGCGGTCATCCCGGTAAGCGTCAAGGTTGTTGTCGCGGGAGAGGGTTCAGCCGATGCGCTTCATCTCCTGCACTGCCGGGGTGGGGTTGGGAGAGGGGCCGAGACGGACAGGGCCCATCGGCGTCCAGTTGCGCGTGTCGCGACTCCAGCGCTCGGGGTGCCGGTCGCGAGCGCGTTGGTACACCTCGCGGCGTTGGGCCAGCAGCCCGTGCTCGCGACCGAAGTGCCTGTCAGCGGGTGTGACGAAGCGGATGGCGGAGTGGCGGTGCTCGGTGTTGCGGTGAGCGTCAAGGTAGATGTCGCGTGAGAGGGTTCAGCCGATGAGCCTCATCTCCTGCACGGCCGGGGAGAGGTTCGGAGAGGGACCGAGACGGACGGGGCCAACTGGCGTCCAGTTGCGCGTGACGCGGCTCCAGCGCTCGGGGTGACGGGTTCGGGCGCGCTGGTACACCTGGTGGCGTCGAGTCAGCAGCATGGCCTCGCGACCGAAGTGCCTGTCGTCAGGCGTGACGAAGCGGATGGCGGAGTGTCGGTGCTCGGTGTTGTACCAAGCCACGAAGCGCGTCACCCAGTCGTGCGCAACCTCGACGGAGGCAAAGAGCCGCCGGGGGAAGCTGGGGCGGTACTTCAGCGTGCGGAAGAGGGCCTCGGAGAAGGCATTGTCGTCCGAGACGCGGGGCCGGCTGAAGGACGGGGTGACGCCCAGCCATTTCTCGCAGCTGCGCTTCATGCAGCCCCTCTCCACGCAGCAATGCCCCCAACTCCTCCCCTTTGAGTTCCTGGGCAGCCGCCAGCACTCGCAGCTTCTCCTCGGGCGTCCACTTCTTCGGCACGGGGGAGGGCGCGGGCTTCTTCTCTTCGGACGGGGGCGTCATGGCCGCTACCCTATTCGCCGCTCGCAACCACTGCGACAACGTTGGTTCGGACACTCCCACCTGCCGGGCCAGTGTCGAGGCATTCACCGCGCTCGGGCCCATCATCCGCTTCACCATCTGTGCCTTGAATGCGTCGGTGTACGGCACTTCAACCGCCTGTGCTCGCCCCCATCGGGTGGTCAGCTCGGCAGGTCAGCCGAGGCGACATCTTCCCTGACACAGGGGGTGTCCCTCCTATGCTCCACATCCATGCGTCGCGATAATGCGGCTATAGTCGAAGGACCTGTACGCTTGGTGTTGACAGTGGAGTTCGATGCGCTCACGACTTCCATGCTGAAAGCTTCATAAAAGGGACAAAAATGGCAAAATCTCCAGTTCGCGTTGACAGCGTTCGCGCATCCAGGGACGGCCATGAGTTCCACGAAGCGTGGGTAGCCCGCAAGAGCTTGGGATTGCTGTTTCCGCAGGATGGCTTTGTCGGGGTCGCGATCGAGGGCTTCTCCCCCAGCGACCGGGTATCCCAAGAGGCGACCGAGATCGCCGATGCGGTGCTGTACTACGGACCCGCGGCGACCTTCCGGGATGCGGAACGGGTCATCGTGGTCCAGGTCAAGTACTCCAAGGCATCCGAGCTCAAGCCGTTTCGCGCGGCCGATGCCAAGCACACGGTTGAAAAATTCGCGCGCACGTATCGCGCTCTAAAGCGCGAGCACGGTGTCGGCCCGACTCGAAGTCGCCTTGGCTTCGAGCTCATCACCAATCGCCCGATCCTTCCCGAGCTCGAACAAGCGGTCGCGGCCCTGCGAGACGGAATGAGCCTCAAGGGTGTCGCCAAGACGCAGGCCAAGCAACTCACCGACGCCATCAACCTGCAGGGTAAGGATCTGGTAGAGTTCGCCGCACGGCTACATCTGACAGGAATTTCCGGGGACCTGCGCCAGAGCAAGCACGAACTGGCCATCTCCTTAGCGGACTGGTCGGTCGCGCGAGATCCGCAGTCCAGAATCCGACTCAGCAACCTTCGAGAGCTGGCACGCACCAAGGCTGGCCTCCTGGCCCAGCATCGAAACATCATCCTGCGCGCTGACGTCCTCTCAGCACTGGACCTGCAGCACGAAGACGAGCTCCTTCCTGTTCGAGAGAGCTTCCCGGACGTCGGTTCGGTAGTGGAACGCGAGCAACTGGCGTCAGTGGCTGCCCAAATTCCAGCCCTTACTCGGCCTTTACTAATCCACGCTGACGGCGGCGTCGGCAAGACGGTGTTTATCCAGTCGCTCGCGGCGAAGCTGGCCAAAGACCACGACGTGGTGCTATTCGATTGCTTTGGCATGGGTCAGTACCGCGCCACCTCCGACGCGCGCCACTTGCCGCAGCGGGGCTTGATCCACATTGCCAACCTGTTGGCCTGCCGCGGCCTGTGCGATCCCATGCTTCCCGGCAACGCCAGCGACGGCGACCTGATCCGGACGTTTCGCTCAAGACTCATCCAAGCGACTGAGACGCTCCGGACGGCAGCACCGGATCGACAGCTCGTCCTGCTGCTCGATGCGATCGACAATGCTGGCGAGCATGCTGCTTTGCGTGACGAAACGGCTTTTCCACGTTTGTTCCTGGAAGAACTGACCATCACTGGTCCTATCCCCGGCGTGCGGGTCGTCGTCAGTGCACGCGGCTATCGCCTGACCAATGCCATCGGAAGTGCCTCCTGCGATCGGCTTCAGCTCCTACCATTTACGCTGGACGAATCCCGCGCATACTTGCAAGACCACCTGGAGGGACTGACGGACGGGATGCTGCAAGTAGCCCAATCGCGCTCACGTGGAAACGCTCGCATCCTCGAACATCTGGTCGACGAAGGCTCTGAGCTTCTGGCGCCGTCGGAATTCAACAAGGTCATCCAACTGGACGAACTGCTTCGGTTGAAGATTGCCAACGCATTGGCCGACGCACGACGGCAGGGTTATCAGGAAAACGAGATCGCATCGTTTCTTGCTGGGCTTGCGACTCTGCCACCGCCCGTGCCCGTGCGCGAGTTCGCCGAGGCAAATGGCTTGTCGGAAGGGGCAGTCAATAGTTTCGCCGCCGATCTATCGCCGCTGCTGGAGCAAACCAAGTACGGTTTGATGATTCGCGACGAGCCGACTGAACACCTGATCCGCGAAACCTATGCCGCTGATGAAGCGACGCTACGTCGCTTGGCCAAAAATCTTTTTGCGATGCAGGATCGCTCCCTGTATTCAGCAACGACGTTGCCGGAACTGCTGCAGCAGTTGGGGAACGGTGACCAACTGTTCGAGCTCGCATTCGATGAGCGCCTTCCGGCAGCCATCACCACTGCGGCCGGCAAGCAGGCTATTCGGCAGGCGCGCATTCGAGCGGCTGTCGCCTTTGCGGCGAACCAAGAGGACAACCGACGGCTAGTCCAACTGCTGGTCGAACTTTCGACCTTGGCCGCGATGAATCAGCGAGGCACCCAGTATCTGCTCGACCACCCCGACCTGACCGTGACGATCGCGGATGCCGACTCGCTGCGGCGCCTGTTTGAAGCGCGCACGGAGTGGCCTGGCGCCAAGCATGCGCGACTGACCATCGCGCACGTCTTGGCCGGCGAATTGCCTGACGCCACTCGCCACGCCCACCGCGTTTCCGAGTGGCGTCATCACTATTACGACCAGGTCCGAGAATTTAGTCGCGGCGACGAAGGGCCGACCGCACTGGATATGGCGTCTATCCCGCTGTTCCAGCTGGCGCGAGGCAACGGCGAGGCCGCCGCACGGGACTTGGCTCGATGGCGGGACTGGTTCGGCTTCCAAGTGGCGGAACGCCTGTTTTCGCTCGTACGGGTAGGTGCGCCGGCGCTGCGTGTGCTCGATAAGGCGCTCAGAGAGATGCTCGCATCGGCTGTCGCTAGTTCCGGTGTCTTGACGGCAGCCATTACGTATGCCGACGGCGATGAGTCCTGGCAGCGCGAACTGGTAAGCCGGCTGGCTGCGGTCTGCGCCCAAGTCGACTTGGGCGAGCAGGATTACCAATCCAAGGAGAACTCCATTGTGCGCGGCATTTTGCGGGCAGCCGCCGTGGCCGTGGCATTGAGGATGGCCACCGAGGCGAACGCCATCCTCGATGCGGCTGCGATTCCGACGCCCAGTTTGTACATTTTTCTGGAAGAGTACTGGACGCGTGATGCGTACCCGTTCATCGCCGCGCGGACGCTTCGCGCGCTCGCGAAGGGAGTCCCGCTCGAAGAACGAATGCTGCTCCCGAGAGAGCTTTCCGAGGCCGCTGTTGGCGTCGCGCCAGAACTTCAAGGCAAGGAGTTCCGGACGGCCTTGAAGAATGCGATGCGCGAGGCCGTCAGGGTGCCATCTCAGGCGGACGACTCCTCCCGCCGGCTGCGTCAAGACGACATGCACCGAGCCGAGCGCTTTCTCGATTCGCGTTTAAGCACGTGGCTCTCTGTGGCGCAGGCTTTCTCGCAGGCGATGAGCCGGACCCGCAGTGGCGACATCGGGCGGCTGCAACCGCTGATGGCGGAGTGGAATCGCTTACGGGTGAGCAACGACTACTACTTGGGCGGCCTGTCCGCACAGCGACAATTCAACACGGTCGGCGAGCGACTGCTCACCTTGGCCGTGTCCGCGGACGCTGGCCACGATACGCAGGAGGTTCGCGAGTACACCGAAGCGGTCAGCGCGGCGGGCGTAACCCCCGTGTCACATGTCATCGAACTGGTCAGCATCTTGGCCCGACGGATTCCCTGTCAGATGGCGGCAGGGAAGGCTGCCGTGCGGGCCCGAGAAGCGATCGAACGGCTTGATGACGTCAATGAGCGAGCTGCCTCATTTGCGCAGCTCGCACGGGCAATCGTTCCGGCCAGTCCGGACGATGCCTCCGAGTACTTCCATCGTGGGCTGGAACAGGTCGATGCCTTAGGCTCGGGCGACCGGCAACTCGTCAGCGAACTAATGCATGTCGCGTCGACCCTGAACGGCGGTCGGTTGGAAGATGCCGACAGCCACACCTTGTCGAACATCTGCGACTTGAACCTGGGCGAGGAACACAAGTTTGACTGGGCCGGCTACGGACAGGCGTTGGCGCACGCCGCAGGTCCCAAGGGTTTGGCCCGGCTGGCGCGCTGGGAGGATCGCGAACGCATCTCCCTCAACTACACCTTGCTCCCGTACCTCAAGGCGCTGGTCGACAACGGTGACCTTGAGCCAACGTTGACTCTGACCATGTTGCGGGTGAGCTCTCCTGTGGAGTTGCGTGTTTGTGGCACCGGCGAGTTCGTCGAGGCGCTGCTGCAATGCCCATCGGGGGTCACGGCGACGCTGGTTGAGGAGCTGATTCAGCACTATCAACAGAACAATCCCGGCTGGCACGGGTCGGACGACGTCTTGGCACTGTCGCGTCTGGCCGAGCGGGCGTTTGGCCACTCCTCAATCGAGCGGTCACGGTTGCTTCATGCGGCACAGGCGATCTCAGAGGCGACGCAGGAGCGCAACACGCTCAACAACTGGCGATCGCCCAACCCCGTACCAGCTCGGTCCGAGTGGGAGGCCAAGCAAGCGAAGCAGATTGCGGAGGCCAAAGCCCGCGCGGCGTCGCTCAACCCGTTGGACGAGGCCGGGATTGCGGAATCTCTTGCGGCTCTGGATGGGGCGCTTCAGGGGCGACGCCTGGAGCAAGATTTTCTCGAGGTCCTGCGCGCCAAGGTCCCGCTTTCCGGAATGACCAAGTACATCAAGATGATTGCTCGGCAAGAGCAACTCGACCTGTACGACAAGCTTCACGAGTTGGAGCTGTGCAAAACCGGGTGGTCGGCGTCGTCTGACGCCGTCGATCGCATCTGGCCGCAATGCGCTGCGTGGATCATCCACGCCAACCCGGCGGAGTTCGTAACCTTCGAACAGCTGTCCCTGTTCCAGCTCAACCGTCTGTCCGCGCTGACGGGCGTTGACCGCCACACGCTGGTCGTGGGGTTGCTCAAGGAGTTTTCCCGGCCGGAGGTTGAGGTGCCCGCCGCTGTCTGGCTCAGCGTGGCGGCGAGCTTCAACACCAAAGCGGAGCCTGGCGCAGGTCAGGCCGCCTTGGCACGACTGCTTCGGGGCGGCGCAGCCAAGTTGGCCCCGCTGGTTGTCGATGGCGAGTGGCGCCCCGGCCTGTACCCCGAGGACGATCCCGCCGATATTACCGCAGGACTGGTTTGGTTTGGGCTGGGCTCGCCACGTGCTGAACGACGCTGGATGTCCTCACACGCCCTGCGATCTGCAGTGCGCCTGGGGCGGAGCGACGTTCTGGACCGCGTGGTCACCCGCTTCGGCGACAAGACCGCCGGCGCATTCGGCGCCCCGGAGTTGCCCTTTTTCTACCTACATGCCCAGCTGTGGCTGCTGATTGCCATGGCTCGCGTGGCGATGGAGGCACCGGCCGCCATTGCGGCGCATCGTCAATTCCTTGAGTACATCGCACTCGAACACTCCGACCCGCATATTCTGCGACAGCACTTTGCGAGGGAAGCGCTGTGGGCATGTCACCGTGGTGGCGCGCTGACGCTGTCGGAGACGACGCAAGCGCAACTGCATCGGGTAAATCAGTCTCCGTATCCGCCTGTCAAATCCCAAGGCAGGGGTTCGTCTTTCTACGACTCCCGACCCGCTGATAATCCTAAGCCCCTGTGGGACGTCGGCCTGAAGTACGAATTCGACAAGAACGAAGTGTCAGGTCTCGCTAGGCTTTTTAACCTTGATCGTTGGGTGACGCGAGATGCCCTGAGCGCGTGGGTTCACCAGCACGCACCTGGCCTCACCAGCATGTATGACCTCGGCGGCCGCTCAGATTCGCGTCGCAGCCACGATGAAATATCGGAAGCGCAGCATCGCTACGGCGAACACCTGTGCTGGCACGGGCTATACGCCGTGGCCGGGCGTTTGCTGCGAGATCATCCGGTGGCCGTTCCGACGTACGGTCAGACTGAGCCTTGGCATGAGTGGCTACGTGGCCAAGTATTGACGCGGGACGATGGTCAGTGGCTGGCGGATGGCACCGATTGTCGCCAGGCCACCACCCGCGTCAACTTGCGCGAAGTGACCGAAGATGGCGTCGCGCTCACTGCAGACACGGCCAAGCTCTCGGCGCTGCTGGGTATCAGGGAAGGGGTCCGAGAGTGGCTGGTGGTGAATGGGGACTGGACCTCGATGGACGGTGTCCAAGTCCACGTGAGTTCGTCAATGGTACCCTCTGCAGAAGGCGACCGTGTCGCCAAGGGCGTAGCCGCCCAGGATCCGTTCCACATCAATGCTCCGAAAGTCGAGGAGCACGAAGAAGGCGACCCTCAATGGCTGGAGTTCAATACCCCGTTTCACCCGTGGCTGGTCGACACACATGCCCGGGCCGGCCTGGATGAGACCGATGTGTTCGGGGTCATTGGCGCCGCTGCGCGGACGCGATTGACTACCGAAGCGATCAGCTTCGGAGGCCTAGTGATGAAGGATCCATTCGGTCGCGAGTGGACTGATCGCTTGGGCGCCACCGTCTTGCACGTTGAGGCATGGTGCCAATACACAGAACGCGACGAAGGTCAGCGCTCAACCGGAAATCAAGCAACCTGCCGATCCAGCTTCGTTCGTGACTTCCTGAGCGCGCAAGCTTGCGACTTGATCTGCATAGTTCGCTTGCGGCGCAGCGAATCGGGCCGCGGCGATCGCACGTCCCAGCATTGGCACACAACCTTGGCTGTGCGCATCACGCCTTCTCTTGAAATATACCTTCACCCTGGGCGGGCCAATGAACTGTACGAGAGCAAGTATTGATGACGCGCAATCGGTCGCATGGACCCGCACTGTTCCCGCACTTTAATGACAGTTCCTTCGAACTCCCTCCAGCAGGGGCTCCTTCGCCCCAGGATTTCTTGAGACACCTCTCCGGGGGAATACCCCCCTCGTGAGGTGGATGTGAAGAAGCAGCGGAAGCCGGACAGGACTGCGGAGCTCGAGCAGTTCGGCCTCCGCTTCTGCCTTGCCGCAGACCCCTCGCCCCCCAAGCCATCGCCCCAGGTCCGTCGCCAGTTCCCTCGCTACGGGGTAGCAGTCATCGGGCGACCGTTGAAGAAGCTTGAGCAACGTCAGGCCCAGCCCCTGCGGCAGGGGTGCCGTCAACGACTCCAGGTCAGTCTGCGTGTAGGTCGCCGCGCGCCAGATGGCGTCCGCCACCAGGGGATGACAGTCGGCGAGATGAGCCCGCTTGATGGCACGCCGGACGAGGACCCGCTGACGCCTCGACAGGAAGACCTTCCTCCCCCGAACCCCCCCCCCGCACCAGCTACACAAGATTCGGGACTTGACCCGGCCAATCGTGCGCACAGACAACGATGCGGCATGCACCACGCCCAACACCGCGTGGGTCAAGTCCCGAATCGTGTGTAGTTGGTTCGGAGGGGGAACGGGGGAGGAAGGCTCCTTGGCGGATTCATTCAGCGGTGTCTGGGTTTGAAGTCAGCAGGGCCATGTCGAGGTAGCGGCGGTCAGCCCAGATGCCAGAGACTTCGAGGGCGACGGCGGTGATGAGGCGCAGTGCGCTGGCGCGGTCCGGGAAGGCGCCCACGGAGCGGATGCGGCGCTTGACTTCGCCATGGAGTCGCTCCAGGCCGTTGGTGCTGCGAAGCCGCTTCCAGTGGGCCTTGGGGAAAGAGAAGAAGCAGGTGGCCGGGGCAAAGCCCTCGCGCAAGCACTCCATGGCCTCGGGGACCTGGCGGCCCAGGCCGGCCTGGAGCGCCTCCAGACGCTTCCTGGCGTCCTGGAGAGTCGGTGCCTCGAAGACGGCTGAGGTCTCCTTGCCGAGGCGGCCTCGCAGTCGCCAGGGGGCCTTGGCGAGGACGTTCCGGGTGAGGTGCACCGTGCAACGCTGGAGTCGGGCCTCGGGCCGCGACTGCCGGGCCGCGGCGGCCAGCCCCGCGTGTCCGTCGGCGATGACAAGCCGCACACCCCTCAGGCCTCGCTCGAGCAACTGGCGAAGCAGTTCCAGCCACGAGTCCATCGACTCGCTGCCACCCAGAGTCACGGCCAGCAGATGCCGGTGCCCATCCTCTCCCACGCCGTAGGCCACCAGGGCCGAGACGTTCTGCACCGTGCGCGCCCACCTCGCGTCCAGGAAGGTGGCATCCAGGTAGAGGTAGGGGAAGGCCTGGGTGAGGGGTTGGGTGCGCAGGCCCTCCACTTTCTGTTCCAGGGACTTCGTCACCCGGCTCACCGTCGAGCGCGAAACCTCCTCGCCCATGAGCGCTCGCGTCACCCGGCCCATCTTCCTCGTGGAGACGCCCTGCACGTACGCGCTGGTAATCGCCTCGTCGAGCTCTTCGCTGCGCCGCTTGTAACGGCCCAGCACGGCCTCCGCCGAGCCGCTGGCCCTCGTCCGAGGCACGGCCACCTCCAGGTGCCCCATGGACGTCAAGAGGCCTCGCAGGTAGCTGCCATTGCGCTGGTCCTTGCGCCCAGCCACCTGCTGCCAGCGCCCGGCCCCCACCAGGCCCCGAATCTCCTCCTCCAGCAGCATCTCCAACGTCATGCGGATGGCTCCCAGGAAGAGTGCGCGCACGTCGGTGCGCACCTCCTCGTGCGAGGGCGCGGCAAACTCGGTATCGTCCACGGCGGGAACTCCTCGGCTCCCCTGCCAGGGGGAGACCGTCTCGGTTGGTTTCACCGAGGAGCTTCCCTCTTTCACGCTCATCCCTGCTCGCCGACTACACACTTATAGGGACACGACCCACCGCTGCGACAGCGACAACACCCTCTTGGCGTGCAGACCTCCTCGAACAAATTCGAAAGGAACGTCCGCACCTGCTCCTCGTTTATGGCCGCCTTGCGTACCAGCCTGACCTCTCCTCTGGCACCGCACCACTCCACCTCGCACGGAGCCGTCTGGCAGGCGACTGGCGATCTGCTCGCTCAAACCTCAGTGGTCACCGAAAACCGGCCAATGAAGTTCCCCTGAAAAGCGGCCAATGGGGAGGGCCGAGACGTTGACGCCCGGGTAGGACGTGGAGTCCGCCCGGGGAATGGGCAACGTCTTGAGCGACGAGAAGCAGCAGCAGGTCATCGCCCTGGGGCGGTTGGGTTGGAGTCTGAGGCGCATCGAGGACGCGACGGGGGTTCGCCGTGAGACGGCCAGCGGCTACCTGAGGGCCGCGGGCGTGGGCATCCGGCCACCGCGCCGATGGCGTAAGTCAAAACCGGCCAATGAGGGGACCGCCGAGGCGAGCGAGCCGGAGGCCGAGGGTGCCGGAGCAAAACCGGCCAATGAGGGGACCACCGACTCCATGCCGCGCGGCCGGGCCGGAGTCCGGCACATGTCGGCGAGCATCGTCGCGCCCTACGTCGAGTTGGTGCGGCAGCGGCTGGAGGTGGGCCGCAACGGGCGCGCCATCTACGAGGAGCTCGTCGACACGCAGGGCTACACGGGCAGCTACATCAGCGTGCGCCGCTTCGTGCGTGCGTTGAGGGACAGCCAGGGCCCTGAAGCCAAGGCAGTCATCCACACGGCGCCGGGAGAGGAAGCCCAGGTGGACTATGGCGAGGGGCCCATGGTGCGCCACCCGGAGACGGGGAAGTACAGGCGCACGCGCATGTTTGTCATGACGTTGGGCTACAGCCGCAAGTCGGTGCGACTGTTGTGCTGGAAGTCCTCGAGTTGCGCGTGGGCGCAGTTGCACGAGGAGTCCTTCCGTCGGCTGGGCGGCGTGGCGCGCGCGGTGGTGTTGGACAACCTGCGCGAGGGAGTGCTGGCGGCCGACGTGTATGAGCCGGCCCTCAATCCACTCTTTCGGGACGTCCTGGCCCACTACTCCTCTGACCGGGAGGAGATTAACGCGCGGCCTGCCGCGTGTTCTCCAGGCATGAGGTCACACGCGCGGAGCCGGGGACTGAAGCTGAAGCAGGCGGACAGGGCAGCGCTGGAGGCGCTGACCCACCGCGGGCGCGAGTCGGTGCGGGTGTTGAAGCGAGGGCGGGTGCTGCAACTGCTTGCCGAAGGCTGGACGGTGGTGAGAGCGGCCGAGGCAGTAGGCGTCACGCAGACCACGGTGCGCACCGTGCGTCGCCGCTACCTGGAGGAAGGGCTGGGGGCCGCGCTGAATGAAAAGCCCCGGCCCGGAGCGGCGCGGCTTCTGACGGAGAAGCAGGCTAGCGAGATGGTGGCGATGGTGTGCGCGTCACCGCCGGAGGGCCGCGCTCGCTGGACGGTGCGACTCATTGCCCAGGAGGCGATGCGCAGGGGTTTGGTGCCGAAAGTGGGGCGAGAGACCGTGCGCGAGTTGCTCCTGCGACATGATTTGAAGCCGTGGCGGGAAAAAAATGTGGTGCGTGCCCAAGCTAGACGCTCAGTACATCGAGCGCATGGAGGACGTGCTGGAGTTGTATGCGCGTCCCCTGCGTTCGGCTGAACCTGTCGTATGCTTTGACGAGAGGCCCGTGCAACTGCTGGAGTGGGTGCGTCCTGCATCACCTGTCCGCCCTGGACGGGAAGCACGCCAGGATTACGCCTACTTTCGTTGTGGCACCGCCAATCTCTTCTGCGCAGTGGAACCCAAGGCAGGCTGGCACCTTGTGAAGGCCACGCCCAACAGAAAGAGTGAGGCATTCGCAGAAGCGCTGCAGGACGTGGCCAAGCACTACCCGGGCGCAGAAACCATCCACCTGGTGCTCGACAACCTCAGCACCCACAGCTGCCGCGCCCTGGAGGTACGGTACGGAGTGCGAGCAGGTCGTCGACTCTGGCGCCGCTTCAGCTTGCACTACACGCCTGTGCACGGCAGCTGGCTTAATCAGGCGGAGGTAGAGATTTCCCTGGTCTCCCGTCAGTGCCTCGGCAATCGGCGCATCCCCACCCTCGACAAACTCGACCAGGAAACAGACGCCTGGGAGAAGTGGGCCAACCGCCAGCGGCTCAGAATCCGCTGGCGATTCACCGTGCCGAAGGCTCGGGCGAGGTTCGGCTATGACCCACCAAGCTTCTCCCGGTCAGAGGACTACGGGGCCACGGCCCTGCCAGCCCGAGTCCGCCATCCGGACAGGAAGGGCAAGGTGGAGTCGGCGGTGGGCCACGCGCAGCGCACGCCGCTGAAGGGCCTGCGCTTCGAGTCGCTGGAGGCCGCGCAGGCCTACCTCGACGCGTGGGAGGCGAAGTGGGCGGACACCCGAATCCACGGCACCACCAAGCGCCAGGTGGCGGCCATGTTCTCCGAGGAGCGCCCGAGGCTGCTGTCCCTGCCGGTAGAGCCTTTCCGGTACTACGCCTACGGCGAGCGAGTGGTGCACCTGGACGGCCATGTTGAGGTCGACGGCGCGTACTACTCGGTGCCCCCGGGCCACATCGGCCGCAAGCTGCACGTGCAGTGGGACAGCCTCCACGTCCGTCTGCTGCTGCCCGCTTCGGGGCAACTGCTGCGGGAGCACACCCGGGCCCCTCGCGGCCACCACCGCACACGCGAGGAGGACAGGCCTTCCCACGCGCCGCGCACCACCGTGCAACTGCTTGAGCGCGCCGCCCGGGCCGGACGCGGCGTCGCCGCCCTCTGCGCCGAGGTGCACCGCCGAGAAGGTGAGACGGGCACCCGCCGCATCCTGGGCGTGCTGTCCCTGGCGAAGAAGCACGGCGCCGCCGCCCTCGACGACGCCTGCGAGGTGGCTCTCGAGGTGGGTGTCCCCTCCTACCGCTTCGTGCGCCGCTACCTCGAAAGACGCACTCCCACTCCCGTCACCCTGCGCCAGGTGGACCCGCTCATCCGCGAGCTCACCCACTACCGCGACGTCATCGCCCGTCTGACTCAGCCCACCCCTCACCCAGGAGACACCGAGACATGAATCTCGTCGAAATCACCCGCGCCCTCACCACCCTACGCCTGTCTGGCATGGCCCAGGCTGTCGAGGCACGCATCGTCCAAGCACAGGCCGAGAAGCTCACCCCTCTCGACTTCCTCTCCGCCCTCGTCAACGACGAGCTGACGCGCAGAAGCGACAGCTTCATCCAGCGCCGCCTCAAGCAGGGCTCCTTCCGCGACGCGGGCAAGACGCTCGACGGCTTCGACTTCGACTTCAACAAGAAGATGAATCGCCGCCTCGTCTTCGAGCTGGCCACCGGCGGCTTCGTGGAGCGGCGCGAGGACGCGCTCTTCCTCGGTCCTCCGGGCACCGGCAAGAGTCACATCGCCCAAGCCATAGGCCGCTCCGTCATCCAGTCTCAGGGCCACCGCGTCCTCTACCGCGAGGCACACCACCTGCTCGAGGAACTCGCCGAATCCAGTCTCGAAGGCACCCGACGCCAGAAGCTCGATGCGCTCACCAGCGCTCCACTGCTCATCATCGATGACCTTGGCATGCGCAAGCTGCCAGCCACCGCCGCGGAGGACCTGCTTGAGCTCGCCGTTACGAGAAGTCCTCCACCCTCATTACCTCCAACCGGCCAGTAGAGGACTGGAGGAAGCTGTTGGGCGACAACGCGGCCGTGGCCGCCATGCTTGACCGTCTGCTGCACCACGCCCACGTCGTCCAATTTGGTCCCCGCAGCTGGCGCACCAAGGGGGCTATGGAGTTGCGGACCGCCGAGTCCGCAGGGTAGGAGTCCCCACCTGTCTCGGTCCTCTCCCTTTGGCCGGTTTTGAAGGGACCTCCATTGGCCGGTTTTCACCTGACCATTGAGGATCACGACCGAGGAGAGGCATCAACTCATGCACGGTGCTTTCGTTGCGCGCACCTGCGACGGAGGCGACATGCTGGCCTGCCCTGATCAGGCGTCGAACGAGCAGTGTCGGAAGCCCAGACATGGCGTCTGGGACGCAGCATTGCTTCGACCTGCGTGGGTGGTGGCATCACTCAACGTCAGGGTGAAATGGACTGAGGCACTGCGTAACGGCGCACACCCGAAGGAGCGCGCACGGGCTACGCCAGAGGACCGCCGGCTCGGCACACCTTCGTGTTCGACGAGAGGTCGGTGCCGCTGGGCAGCAGGGTGCAGCGCGGTCGCATGCCCAGCACCACCAGGCTCGTGCGGTCGACGTCGTCGGAGAACAGCAACTCCGCTCATACTGCCGGCCTCTGTGCTCATGGAGCGCCGCATCGACCAACGCTGCGTCACAGGCACGCTCCGGCACCACCCGGGCCAAGACGGGTAGTGGGCTCTGGGCAAGCAAGCGCTCCACGATGGCTTCGAACATGACAGTAGAACCCCCACGCCCAAAGTGGCCAGGGGCTACCGTCAGCACAGGGGCAAGGGCACGCATACGGAGCAGCCGCTTGCCAAGTACACCTGCTCGCCCGCCAGCAGCCATTCCTCGTGGAGCGCGATGTTTAAAGGCGTAGCCCTCAGGGCCCGTCGAGCACCGACAACATCCTCGGTAGCACGTCGAAGAACGCGTAGTTCCAGCAGCTGAAGTTGTGGCCGCCGTCGCAGCCGAACGGCTTCTGGCCCGGCAGGGGGCGGCCATACATCTCATAGTGGTGCGGCACCCCCGCGCCGTTGAGCGCGTGGTGGAAGCGGTCCGTCGATGCCCCCGGAACACGCTCCAGCACATCTCCATCCCACGTGCCCGAGCCCGCGTAGAGCGCCACCGCCACGCCCCGCAGCCCCGCCGCGCGCCCCAGCGGGTTGTTCATGTTCCACGCCTGGTCGAACGGCCAGAACGGCGAGCCAAACGGACCATCCGAGTTCTGGAGCCACCGCGTGGCCTCCTCGGTGATGAGCGCGCGGATGCCCGAGTCCCCCAGGTCCAGCGCCCCGGAGAAGCTGGCCACATAGGCGAACAGGTCCGGCCGCCGCGCCGCATAGCTGATGGCCCCAAAGCCTCCCATCGACAGGCCCGCAATCGCCCGCCCCTTCTTGTACGCGAGCGTGCGCAGGTTCTGGTCCACCCACGGAATCAACTGGTTCAGGTGGAACTCCTCCCACGCCTGATTCACCCCGCGAGGAAAGACCCAGTTCGTGTACCAGCCCACCTTGCCACCATCCGGCATGATGGTGATGACCGGCATGTTCTCCGTAATCGCATACGCCGCGCCGAACTCCACCCACTGCGCGGAGTTCGCTCCAGCGCCTCCATGCAGCAGGTACACGACGGGATAGCGCAAGCCCGGGTTCTGCTCGTAGCCCGTGGGCAACAACACACGGACATGGTGACGCGGGTCATAGACGGCGTTGAGCGAGACGAGCGCCGTGGAAATCTCCACGTCGATGAGCCGGTCCGTGATGGGCCGCACCGCATGCACGGTGATGCCATGGCCCGAGCCGAAGAACGGAGCCAGACTCGCCTCCAGCGTGGAGACCGCCGCGTCTTCCTCCGCATGAGCCACCTGGGGCGCGCCGCCCACCCAGACGGCGACCAGGGCAAGCGCGCTCACCACCGTGGAACGCCAGGACACCGCCGAGCAACGGACAGGGGGGACTGCCTTGTCTTTGGACATACGCCCACCACTAGGGATTCAACTCAAATCGCGCAAGTCCCCAGGAATGACAAATCAACCCGAGCCATGACAGCCATTGCGGCGCCGTCATAAATTGCCGCCCAGGCCCGGCCTCTCGAGCCGCCGGGCATGACGCGGGCGCTCAGGAACCGCCGCCCCCGTCACTCGCGCCGCCCCGCCGCTCCACGCGCGTCAACAGGCCGGTGAGGCCCTCGAAGCTGGCATTGCCCACCTGGTGCAGTCCGAAGCCCCAGAGGAACGCCGTCATGCCCGCGCCGAAGCCTCCCCACGTCGGAGAGAAGACGTTGAGGAGCTGGAGTCCCAACACCACCGCCACGCCCGTCAGCAGCGCCAGCAGCGCCAGCTCCACCACCCACAGATGACGCGGCGAAGGCAGCGGCATGCCCTCCAGCGCGCCGAGCCCGCCCGCGGAATCCGCGTCGTCATCACCCGGAGCCTCCGGCAGCGACGGCAGGCTGCCTCCCGTGGGCGCGCTCGCCGAGGGCACCTCTGGCGCGGAGGCCGCATTGGCCAACAGCGACTCCCTCCCCGCCGGAATCCCCATCCTGCCGCTCATGCTGGCGCTCTGTGGACTCGGGTAGCTCTGGAGCGCCAGCCGCGCCTTGTCCGCCTTGTAGTCCGCGTCCTGCAGCGTCTCCGGCGTCAGCGCCAGTTGCGCCTCGTTCAGCAGCGAGTCGATGTGCCCCAGCTCATGCAGCTCGGAATCCGCGGTGGCCTCGCTTCGCTTGCGCGCCACCTCCTCGCGCAGCCCGTCGATGCGCTTGCGCACCTGGCCCGTCTGCGCGTGATGAAGGATGTCGCGTGCCTCGCGGTACTTCGCGGCAGCCTCGTGTGGAGACTCCGCCGCCAGCGCCAGCATCGCCTCGCGCAGCTTCGCCTCCGCGTTATCCAGCTCCGCCTTCTGCGCATCGCTGGCCGCGCTCCGCGCCTCCTCCAGTGCTCCACGAAGCTCCAGCAGGAGCCGCCGCACGTAGTGCGCATACGCGCCCTGGTACAGCCGGAAGCCATCGTCCACACTGACATCCGCGCGGGCCCGCGCCTGCTTCAGCCGCTCCTTCACGTCCGTGGTGAGCTCGCGCCACTCCTCCAGCGAGAAGCCCCGGGGATTGCGCGGCGAGGCCACCGCCAGCGACAGCTCCGCGCAGAGGACGTCGAAATAGGAGCGACGGGCCATCTCGAACTGCTGCCGCGCCGTCGCCAGGTCTCCCTGGTCCAGCCGCGCGCGCACGTCCTGGAGCAGCGGCAACAGCTCGTACATCAGCCGGAAGCCCAGGCTGTCATCCCCCAGCTTCTGCGCCAGCGCGCGCGCCTGCGTCTCCAGCTCCGCCAGCTTCGCCTTCAGCCCCGCCCGCGCCAGCTCCTCCACGTTCTGCCCGCGCAGCGCCTTGAGCTGTTCCTCCAGTCGCTCCGTCGGCACCTTCCCGATGCGAAGCGACGTCTCCGCCTCGTCCAGCAGCGTGCTCGCCTGCGCAGGCCGCAACTCGCGGGGCAGCGCCTGGAGCTCGCGCGTCCCGGTGCACCACGCCTCATACAGCCGCAGCTCCGGCTCCACTCGGGCCAGCTCCGCCTCCGCCACCCGGCCTCCTCGCAACGGCCCACGAATCCGGGAGACGAGCGAGTCGATGCGCGCGCGAACCTCCAGCCCCACCCGCCGGGTCTCCTCGTCCTGACCATTGAGCAGCACCGCCGCGCGCCTCCGCAGCGCCTGCGCCCGCTGGAGCTGCTGCGCCCGGGGACGGATGTTCTGCGTGTACAGGCGCACGCCGTACGACGACACCGCGCCCGCCGCGATGAGCAACGCTCCCCACAGCCACGGCGTCCTCACCCAGACGGTGAAGGGCTGCTCCACCGCCACGCCCTGCGGCACCGCCATGCGCACCGTGCCCGTGTACTCGCCCGGCCCGTCCAACCCGCGCAGATGCAACAACAGCGTGCCGCTGCCATTCGCCGGCACCAGCACCGAGTCGACCGTGGCCGACAGCTCCAGGTCCTTGCCGTCCTTCCCGCCGCCCTCCAGCGAGAAGCTGGCGCCGTCGAAGCGCGGCTGCACCAGCGTCGCCCCCAGGTCCGGGGCCTTGTGCTGAAGCTGGAGCAACCGGGGCGCGGCCACCTTCCCCGTCACGCCCGCCGTCTCCTTGAAGGGCAGCCGCACCGTCGCATCCACCGTGCCCAGGCCCCAGCCCGACGAGGCCACCGCGGGCGACGTCGCCACGAACTGCACCACTGGCACCGCCTGCGTCCGCGTGACGATGAGCGCCGTCGTCTCGCGCCCACCCGCATGCACCAGCACCAACTGCCCCGTGTAGTCCCCCGCCGTCGGCAGCTTCCCGCTCACCTCCAGGTGCAGCGGGGCTCTCGCGGAGATGGACGGCGAGCTGGACACCGTCGTGCCCGCATCCTCGGTGCCTGCCTCGCGCACGACGGCCGTCAGCGTCACCTGGGAGCCGTCACTCGCCTGCAGCGGGTCCACCAGCACCGTCACGCCGCCGGGGAGCGCCTCCTCCACGCCCGCGTCACCCGGAGGCGGCGACAGCAGGTCCACGCGCAGCACCGTCCGGAAGTCCTCCGACGTCGTGCGCAGCTTCACCTCGTTGCTGGCCGTGGCGCCGGCCACGCGCAGCCGCGTCTGCGCCAGCGCGACGCTCGACGCGGTGAGCACCACGAGCAACACCAGGCGCGGGAGGCCCTGACCACGGCGGCGGCAACGGGCATCGAGGACGAACATCCACCGACGATAACAGGCGCGTCCCCCGCCTCCAGTTCACACCCTCACTCCCAGCCCAGGAGCGCCTTCACCTCCGGGGACAGGCCGCGGCGGATGGTGTCCGTGGGAATGCCCTCGTTGTGTCCCGTGGCGGACGGCATGCGCGGCCCACCGCTGTGATGCAACGCGGCCAGCCGCAAGTCCTGGGTGAAACACGGCGCGCCCGAGGACCCCGGGCTCGTGGAGGTCCGATAGGACACACGCGTGCGTGACGCGTTGACGGACAGGAACTCGTCCAGCACCACGCTCATCGGCTGTCCCTCCGGGTGCTGGACGATGAGCGCCAGGCTGCCCACGACGAAGGGCACCTCCTCCTCGGGCAGCTCCAGCCAGCCCCGGGGCTCGCCCTCCACCCGCTCCTCGCCCGGCGCGCCCTCCACCTGGAGGAAGGCGTAGTCCAATTCATCCACCGTCGCCTCGCGAGGCCGGGGGTGCATCAGGTCCGCGGGACTGTACGAGCTGCGCGCGATGCACCGCTTCACCACGTAGCGCGTCCCCGACTGGAGCAACGTCCGGTCCGGCAACACCTTGTGGTCGAAGCGCACGCGCAGCGACTCCAGGAGCCGGTTCTCGATGACGTGGAAGTTGGTGAGCACCACGTCGCGCGACACCAGGAACCCCGTGCCCAGGGACGCGCCCAACACCGGCTCCACCCGGCACACGCGCCGCTCTATCGCGGCCAGTCTCCGGCGCCACCCGTCCGCGCCTCCGGCCTCGCTCCAGGCACCGACGATGCGCTCCAGGCTGCGCCGCGGAATGCTCCGCTGCACCGAGGCGAGATAGCCCTGCATGAAGCGATGCAGCCGCGGATGGCGCGGATGGGCACCGTGCATGCCCGTCACCAGCTCTCGCGTCCAGCCTTCCGACTCCGCGCGATGGATGAGTCCCGACGCCCGCTCCCTCGGGCCGCCCGTGGGAACGAGCGCTTCCAAATCCCGGTGGCACACCGAGGCCACCACCCGGCGAAGGTCCTCCACCGAGGGAAACGCCCCCAGCATCGCCAACAGCAACTCGTCTCTCTCCGCGCCGTCGAGCTCCATGGTGTCACCCGTGAAGAACCACTGACGAAGCCTTCCCCGGCCTGCCGACGCTGCGATGAATCTTCTGTATTCGCCGAGCGGATTCCCAGTGGCAGCCGCCCTTCTGCCCTGACGTGCCGGGTCCAGAAGCCCGCGAGCGGACACTCGTTACCGGGCCCTCCGCAACGAGGCCCGGGTCCGAAGTCGTCGAGGACCCCGCCTCAGCGCACCGCCCACGTAGCGGGAGGTACGTAGGAAACGAGGTCCGGCCGCGCCACCACCCGCAGCGAGGAGGCGCCCGCCTGGAGCGTCCCCGCCAGCGTGGGGATGACGCGGAAGCGCACCTGGAAGGGCTCTCCCTGTCCCCGGGGCCGCAGCTTCAGCGTCACCGCGCCATCCTCCGAGGTCCACGACGCGACACTCCCCACCGCCACCAGCGCGTCCAGGCTCGCGGCGTCCACCTGCACACCCGCGGGCAACCCGTGCCGCAGCTCCAACTCGAGGCCCGAGGGCGTGGAGGCCTGCATCGTCACCTCCACGGGCTGCCCCACCTTCGCCTCCCGGGGCGAGTCCACGGCCAGCTCCAGTCCCCCTTGCGCCTCCTGCTTCCACGGCACGGCGGCGGACAACGCCAGCGCGAAGCCCAGGCCCGGCACCGCGGGCTCCGCTCGCACCGTCCAGACATGCGCGCCTGCCGAGCCCGCCGCCGGGGCCTCCAGCGACAGCACCTCGCGCAGCGCCTTGGCGTCATAGGTGCCCTCGGCCACGGGCTTCCCGTCGCGCTCCAGCACCACGCGCACCCGAGCGGGCAGCGGCTCCTTGAAGAGCGACACCACGGCCTTGAGCGCCAGCCGGTTCGCCCGGCCTCCGCCCCAGCCCCGCGCCGGCCCATAGCCCGCGAGCAGCGAGGCACCCAGGTCCGCCAGCGGCGCCTTCGCGTCACCCTCCAGACCCAGCACCGCCAGCGCGGTGGCCTCCGCCCCCGAGGGCGCTTCCCCATTGGCCGCCACGACGCCCGACTCCACCGGCAGGTACGCGGCGCCGTCCTCGCGCTTCTTCAGCGCGTCACGCACCTGGGCCCGCAGCGAGTCCCGCAGCGCGCCCGTCACGATGCCGCTCGCCAACAGGGACGCCGCCGTGTAGCCGTCCTTCACGTGCGCCCGGTTGCGCTCCAACGCGCCTGACGCCAGCGTGGAGAAGCGCGCCGCGCGCCGCTGCCCCCCAGGCGTCCCGGACGCCGCCGCCACCGCTCGCGCGCAATCCGCCGTCGCCACCAGCAGTCGCTGGAGCGTCCAACCTTCGCCCCCCTGGCACGTGCCGTCCGGACGCTGCGCCGCGGCCACCCAGCCCGCGAGCCGCTCGCCCAGCCGCGCCAGCACCGGGTTGTCCGGATGGAGCAGCGCGCCCTCCACCAGCAGCGTCGCGGACACCACGTCCGGCGTGCGCCCCAACCGCAGCGCGCGCTGCGTCGCTTGCGCCACGAGGACCCGCACGCCTTCCGCGTCCACAAGCCCTCCCGCCGCCTCCGGCGGTGATGCCACGCGCGCGCCCTTCGGGGAGAGGGCCGCCTTCAGGACCTCGGCCGCCTGGGGCTCGCCCAGCGCCGTCAGCAGCTCCGGCGCGCGCCCGGCCAGGAGCAGCGCATCGGCCACGTCCTCCGAGCCCCCGCGAGCCCCCGCCGACGTCAGCTCCGAGCGCAGCACGCCCAGCCCTCCCGGATACACCTGGAGCCGCACGCGCTCACTGCCCGCCTGCGCATCCGAGGCGCCCGTGAGCGACAGCGTACGCGGCGCCGCCAGCGTGCCGCTCCACGTCTGGACCACGGGCCGACCGGTGGGCCACACGTCCAGGGGCTTCTCCACGCTGTCCGCGTCTCCCAGCGCCGCGCGCACCGCGATGGGCCCCGGGCCCGACACGCGCACCGTCACGTACTCCACCACGCTGCCTCGCGCCGGCACGCGCACCGTGCGCGTGGCGCCCTCCACCGCCGCGCCCGTGGCCTCCACCTTCAGCGACGTCTCCACGGCCGCATCCGTCGTGTTCACCACCTGCACCGGCAGGCGCACGGAGTCGCCCGCGCGCAGGAAGGCCGGCAGCACCGGGTCCACGTACGTGGGCAGCGTCCCCGCGAAGCTCGTCACCGCGCCCGCCTGGGCCCCGGTGCGCGAGTGCGCCAGCGCCAGCACGCGCCAGCGGGTGAGCCGGTCCGGCACGCGCACCGGCAGCGTCGCGGTACCGGACTCATCCGTCACCACCAGCGGCTCGAAGAGGAACGTCTCCGGGAACCACGCGCGGCTCGGCGCCCCTGGGGCCGCGGGCTTCTCCTCCAGCAACCCACCACCGCCCGGTGAGCGCTCTCCCCCCTTCCCCCTCGCGAGGCGCTTGTCGGAGCCGCCCTCTCTCTCCTCCTCCGGCGCCGCGCCCCCTCCCATGGGGGCCTGCATGGGCGCGGCGGCGACCGCGATGGCGTCCGACTCCTTGAGGGCGAAGTCCGCCGACACTCCCATCGTCTGGGCATTGGGTTCCCAGTCGCCTCCCAGCGCGGACGCGGACGCTCCGAAGAGGCCCCGGAGGTTGTCCCCGAACAGGGTCAGCGTGAGCCCGGCCCCGACGACGAGGCACACCGCCCCGACGATGATATTGCGCATCATGGCGCCTCCCGGGCGACCCACGCGTTCCAGTTCTCCACGTCCTCTGGCAGTCGCGTCCCACGCGACACCACCGCACGCGGGTCCGTCAGCTCCAGCAACTCCCTGGGCAACCGCGACAGCCTCAGCCGCTGGCCGAAGGCATCCTTCACCTTCTCGCCCCGCTGCTCGCAGGACGCCAGCGCCTGGGTCCACAGCTTCGCGAGCCCCGCCGGGTTCAGCGTCTCACCTTCCGGCGCCTTCTCCTCCCACTCACGCACCTGCGCGTGCAGCTCCGCGAGCACCGCGTAGAAGGGCTCCGTCAGCTCGGACTCCGGGTCGAACTCACTCCGCGCCCGCGCGCTCACGCGCGTCTCCGCATCCTCCGGCGTCGGCACCGCGCTCACCCGCAGCAGCGCCGCGGCGGCCGCGTTGGAGCCCCGGATGCGCCCCTGCGCCAGCGCCACGCCATCCAGCACCCCGAAGGCGGGCTGCGACACCGTCGGCGCGGGCCTCACGCTCGCCATCGCATCCGTGCCCGGCAGCGGCACCAACTGGCTCAAGGTCTCATCCACGCCGATGAGCCCCACCGCCGCGGGCCCATCCTTCCCATCCACGCGCGTGCGCACCTGGAGCCGCGCCAGGTCACCAGGGGCATAGGCCGGCTTCTCCGACGACACCTCCACGGAGAGCTGCGCGCGCGGCGCCACGTACACCCGCGCCCGAGCCCCCGCCCACGACGTCTCCGCCCAGCCCTCGAAGTCCGCGGGCAGTTGGAAGCGCGCCGTGGTGGAGCCCTTCTCCAGCTTCGCCACCAGTTCCTGCTTGCCCACCGTGAGGTGCAGCTCCTTGGGCAGCGTCCCCTCGAACGCGGGGCCCCGCATCAGGTCGATGCGCACCTCTTCGCCCGCGCGCGCCAGCACCGGTGTCGCGCGCAGCCGGAAGGGCGGCAGCGTCGCCGGGCGCGACATCCACTTCGTGTCCCCCACCGGCTTGCCATCCACCTTCGCCACCACCTTCAGCTCGTAGCCCAGGAACGTGGTGGCCTGTGCCTGCCCCTCCGTCTCCGAGTCATCGTCACCGGAATGAACCGTGAACCCCACGACCCCCATCGACTCCTCTTCCTCGATGTCACCCGTGAGCCTCACGCGCGCGAGGCGCTCCTGGACACACGCCACCACCGAGGGACTCAGCGTGCTCTTCACCCACGGCAGCGCGGACCAGGACGTCGTCAACTCCCGCTTCGCGCCCAGCCGCCAGCTCAGCGCCACCGGCAGGCGATCTCCCGACTCCAGCTTCGACGGCAGGCACGCCCGCGCGTCGCTGACGAGGGGCGCCATCGCGTCCGTCAACGACGTGCCCGTACCAAAGGCCGGCTCCGCCACCAGCTCCATCCAAGGCAAGCCCGCATCCCGCACCTCGAACGTCAGCGCGAGGACGCGCTCTCGACCCGCGGGCAGCGTGCGCGCGCGAACCCCCTGGGCCAGACACGCCGTGAGCGCGTCCAATTCGCCCCCCACCTCCGTCACCGCGCCCCCCGCGCCCACGCGCACGCCCAGCCTCACCATCCGCTCTTCCTCATCCGGCGGGATGAAGCGCGCGCACGGGAAGAGTGACGTCAGCCAGCCCTCCACCACGAGCCGCTCCTTCAGCGACGCCTGGCTGTCCTCCTCCAACAGGTTCGTCAGCGTCACCAGCCGCACCGGAGGTGGCCGTGGCGCGCGGCGCACGGGCAACGGCGGCACCACCACGTTGACGGGCGGTCCCGGGTCCAGTTGGAAGGCCGCCACGCCGTCCTCGTCCGTCACGCCGCGCACGCCCTCGTCCCGAGCATCCCACGCGCGCGTCACCGTCAGCTCCGCCCCCGGCAGCACCCGGCCGTCCGGCGTGGTGGCGCGCAGGTAGACGCGGTTGCTGAAGCCATCCACCAGCCCGTCCTCCAGCTCCGTCACCGAGGAGATGGCGAGCGCGTCCTCCGAGAGCAGGAGCGCCACCGCGCCTCCCACCCGGTCCCCCGCGGCATCTCGCGCGGACACACTCGCGAAAAGCGTCACCTGGCCGCGCAGGTCCTCCGGCACGCGAGGCAACGTCACGCGGAAGCGCCCCGCCGCGTCCGAGCGCGCCCGAAGCGGCAGTCCCCCCGTGCTCCATTCCGGAGGCGGCGGCCACGCCCCGGAGACAGTCCACCGCAGGTCCACCTCCGCGTCCGTCACGGGAGCACCCGACGCGTACACCACCTGGCCTTCCACCTCGGGCGTGTCACCCGCGCGCCAGGAGGGCCGGGGACTGGACACCTCCACGCGGAAGCGCGGCAGCGTGAAGGGCTTCACCTGGAACGTCGCGCTGGCCTGCGTGTCACCGCTGCTCCACAGCAGCGTCCACACTCCGACGGGCGCGCCCCGGTCCAACGGGAAGCTGCCGGCCACGACGCCCCACGGCCCCGCGGGCGCTCGTTCCTCCAGCACCGTCTCTCCCGTCGCGTCCTTCAGGAACCACGTCCCGGGCCGCCCATCCAACGGAGACAAATCCCGGGTGCGCAGCACCACCGCGCGGAAGCTCACCTCGTTGCCCGGCTCGTAGAGCGGCCGGTCCGTCAGCACATGGGCCACCGCGGGCGCGTAGAGCGGCAGCGTCGCGTCCACCGTGTCCGTGCCCAGAGGCGTGGTGACGCGGGCGCGCAGCTTGTAGTCGCCGTCCGGCACCTCGGGCAGCTTCACCTCGGCCACCAGCGTGTCGTCGGAGTCGCGCGTCCACGGGGACTTCTTCTCGGGCTCCAGGGGCGTCTGCTTCCCGTCGGCATCCACCAGGAACAGCTCCGCGGAGCCCCGCCGCACCCGCGCGGTCATCAGGCTGCCCCGAGCGTCCGGCGCGTGCGCGTCCGCCCAGATGATGACGCGTCCGGAGAGCCCTCGCGCCACCGAGCGGACATCCAGGCCCACCGTCTGGCGGAACTGTCCGTCCGGGCACTGGGGCACCTTCACCCCACGCAGCACCCAGGCGCTCAAACACACGTCCCACGCCGCGAAGGCCCAGACCCCCACCAGCAGCAGGGCCGCCAGCCCCCCCTTCTTCGCCCGACGGCGGAAACGCTCTGTCATGCATCCTCCCCGAGGCCGCACTCTATGCCGGGAGTCCCCCTGGCTGCCGAGCCCCCTTCTTCGCGCACCCGGCGCCGGTGCGGTAGCGTCCCGCGTCTCATGCTCCCGTCGCCCAAGCCCCGTGCCGCCCGAGCTCCCCCGGATGCCCTGCCCTCGCGACTGGAGACGCTGCTGGAGTCGCTCACGGACCGGCACCTGGCGGACAGGTTGGAGCGCGTCCATCGCGCGGCGGCGGTGGCCATCGACCAGTTGGGACACCTGAGCATCGCCCGGTACGAGCCCACCTCCCTGGAGTCGGACGGCGGCGCGGACCTGTCCCTCTGGGAGACCATGGCCCCCGCCATCGGCGACACCCTCGTGGGCGTCAACCAGCTCGTCAGCGCCATCCACCAGCAGTTCCCCCCGCCCGCGCGCGCCGCGAGCACCGGGGACACCGGTTGGGCCCCTCCCCCCGCCAGCTCCGATGAGCGGCTGGCGCAGGAGGTGGAGGCGGTGCTCCACGCCACCGCGGAGCGGCTGTCCAAGCGGGTGTCGGAGCTGGGCCAGCAGATGCGAAAGCCGGAGGTCGTCAGCGACCGCTGGACGCTGATGGCCAAGCTCCAGGCGTTCCGCGCCGACTTCCGCGTGCGCATCGGCGACCTCGTCTACCTGACGGCGGCGGCCTTCGAGGACGTGCGCCGCGAGGACGTGGTGCCCGGTTACGTGCACCAGGTGGGCGCGCGCTCGGCGCTGCGCGGGGCGGCGGCGGACCTGCGCCGCTCGCTGCAAGGACGGTTGGAGCGCGCGACGAAGGCGGAGGCCCCGTCACGACCCCCGCTGGCCCGACAGATGGCGGAGAGCGTGTCGGCCTTCATCACCCTGTCCGCCTCGGTGGCGCTGCGCACGCCGCAGAAGCACCACGTGCTCACCTTCCGCGCGCGCCTCCAGGACGCGGGAGGACAGTCGGAGCTGGCGGCGGACGTGCTGCCCTCGCTCGTCGAGCCCTTCCTCGCCTTCCTGGAGGAGGCCATGGACGAGGTGACGCGCACGTGGCTCGTCGTGCATGACCGCGAGCTGTGGGCGGCGTGTGGCGCGAAGCTGGAGCAGGCGGAGATGCACCTGACGCTCGGCTCGCCAGGCGCGGCGCGCGTGCTGGCGGACGCGGTGGACACGGCGGCGGCGCTGTACGGCCGCTCGGCGCCGTTCGACGGCTTCCTGCGCAAGGCGCGACAGGAGGCCGCCGAGGGACTGGCCGAGACGGGCTCATACGGCCTGCTCGAGCGCTTCCGGGAGCGCCTCGCGGCCCTGCCCTTCAGCTAGGCGGCCGCGACTACTTCTTCGTGTCGGCGGGAAGCGCGGGAGCCTCCGCCTTCGACGGCAGCACGCGCAGCTCGTTGAAGCGCTCGGCCAGCGTGCCCGGCGTCATCTCTTCCTGCCACTGCTTGGGGTTGGTGTTCCAGCCGAAGTCCGCCGGCACCTTGCCGCCACCCTGGTTCTTGTAGCCAATCATGTCCGGGAACAGCGTGGACCAGCGGCCCGCGGGGTCCGGCTCCTTGGTGATGTACTGCCGGTTGGCGGGGATGAGGAAGGGCTTGCTCGCGTCGCTCATGACGCAAAGCCTCCCCGAAACCCGCCCGCAAGGGTAGTGGGAAGCCATGGTGACGGCGCCTGGAGGCCTGGTCCCCGGACATCCCCCCGGAATGAGGCCCTCAAGCGGCCTTCCGGGCCTTCCCCCGGCGCACGGGGGGCAGCACCCGGGGCCCCAGCGCGAAGACGGCCGCGAAGTAGCGCGCCTGGGCCTCGCTCCGGTACCGGTAGCGCCGCACCTCGCCCTCCGACGTGACGACCTCCACCCCCCAGCCCTTCCTGTCCTCGCTCACGTCCACGCGCTCCACGCCGCCCATGCCGTCCCCCTCTCCCGTTTCCTGGCGTCTTGGAGATCAATCACCGTGCCAGTCAGTCCACGCGGATGCCCGGGGTTGCGGTGTCCACGGGACGTCAGTCGGCCGCGAGGCGGTAAGGAATGCAGCCACGCTCGCCTGCCTGCCTGCTCGTGAGGTGGAAGGGTGCGATGCCCTCCAGGGCGCGTACCCAGGGCCCGGAGCGGTCTGCTTGTGCCGCGCGATTCCTGCGTTAACTCAGAGGCATGACTGAATTCGAGAGCAACATCGGCGAGCGGTTCGCCGAATTCGTCCTTCCCGACGGCTGCGTGCTCTGCGGTGGGGCGGTGAACGTGCGCGCCAGCCCCTCCGGGGCGCACAGCTACTGCGCCCACTGCCACTGGCTGTCCAAACCTCGCATGCGCGTGAAGGACAACGGCGTGGAGCTGTCCTTCGGCGCGGCGGCCACGGCTTGATGTCCCGCGCGTCGAGCATCCACGAGGCTCGACGCGCTCACCCCACGGGCAGGCTCAATTCGCGGAGCAGGCCCAGACCCCCTGGATGGTGCAGAAGCAGTTTCCGACGCGCCGGTTGATGCAGCACGAGCGCGTGCCGCTGCCCGCCGGGGAGCACGCCTTGCCCGCGAGGCTCAAGCAGGAGCTGTTGGGCTGCAGGCAGATGGAGGGCAGCGAAATGGGGCAGATTTTGTGCAGCCCATCGCACTCGACGGACTCGCCCGGGTAGGTGTTGCACGTGGTGCCCGTGCAGGACACCGTCGACCCATTCGAACAGGTCGTCGTACACGTTTCGAGCGCGCTCTCCTCCTGGGCGAGAGGCTCCAGCGCCTCGACGGCCTCGGTTCCACCACAGGCCAGCAGACCGGACACGACCAGCGCCGACAGCACCGTCAGGGACAGCTTCATGGGTGGGCTCTCTTTCAGCGAAGGATGGGCGATGGCCCATCACGCACGCGCGTGCGCGCTGGAGAGGGATTGAAGCATGACCCGTGGGTGCCCCGTCAGGCACGGGCCCATGATTCACCGTGGCATCTGCACTTCGATTTCACTATTTCGAGCAGAGCGGACACGGTGGGGTGCAGGGGCCTCACCTGCGCGGGCCTTCGTCGAGGCCGGGGCCTTCCAGGGTGCGCCCGGAGTCGGAGGCCTCACGAGGCGGTGCGGGCGGCAGGCCCTGCGCGGAGAGCAAGAGCGACAGCAGCGCGGCCTGCTCCTTCTCCCCGAGGACCTCCATCGTCTTCGGCAGGCTGAGGGAGACGGAGGTCGGTTCGCCGTCCACGTCGGGCTGACAGGTGCGCCAACCGGTGTAGTGGCCCCCCGCCACCGTCAGGGTGTAGCTGCAGCCGCCCACGTCGCCGGAGATGCCCACGGGGGAGATGACGAGCGAGGTGGGCCAGTGGGCGAGTTCGCCATCCACGCGCAGGCCCTGCTCGGAGGCCATGCGGGACAGTTCGAGCCGGCTGTCCTCCACGCCCACGCGTCCGACGATGGGCCCCTGGGGCCAGCGCAGGTCCACGTCACCGCCGCGCAGGCGGCCCTTGAGCGAGGAGCCGGTGCGGCGCAGGTCGAAGCCTCCGCCGCGCACGACGTCGCGACTCAGGGACACCGTGAGGGACTCTTCGCCCACCTGGAAGCGGATGGGACCGCCGCGTTCGGAGACGGCGAGCTGCGCGCTCGCGGGCGCGGCGAGTCCGAGCGACAGCAGCACCGCGCTCAGCCTGCCGAGCGCTCCTCGGGGTCCGGATTCGGGGCGTGACACGGGGCACCTGCCTTTCCTCTGGGCACTGGAGGGAAGGTAGGGTCGCGAGCCCGGGGCGGGCATGGCCGTGCACCCCGTGGGCTCGCATGGAGGGACGGGCTCAGTGGGGCCCGTGAGCGCCTGGAGCGCCGCCTGCCGCGAGGGACGGGTCATCGCGCTTGCGCTCGCGTTTGTCCCAGGAGTCGCCGTCCTCGTAGCCCCACTCGTCGACGTCGACGCGGTAGCTGGTGGGTGAGAGCAGTCGTCCCCGGCAGATGCGCTCCTGCCAGTTCCCGTGGTCCACGGAGCTGTCCGCGCGGGAGAGCAATTCGCGCATCAGCCAGTCGGGGACGATGGCGCGGTCGGATGGATAGGCGAAGCGGAAGAAGAGCAGATGGGAGAGGAGGACTTCCCAGTAGCGGTCGAAGCGGCGCAGCAGGCGTTCCCAGTCGAACGTCGCGCCGGTCTTCAGGAGCAGGTGGGTGAGCTCGTGGCCATCGAAGCGCTCTCGCTCGAGGACGAACGCCTTGCTCCAGAAGATTTCCTCGGCGGGAGGGACGCGGCACGGGCAGCCCAGCACCTGCGCGGGGACGGCGTGCTCGAACCAGGCTTCGTCGATGGCGGTGATGCCGTTGCCGGAGCCGTAGATGAGGTCGACGAGGAAGTCGGCCCAGAAGGCCTTGTGGAGCCAGCCGTGGACCTCGCTCTCGGTGCGCCACTCGTTGCGCGCGAGGAGTTCGAGGGCGCGGTCTCCATCCTTGCGGTGGAGGAAGAGGTCTAGGTCCTTGGTATCGCGATAGATGCCCGTGTAGTGAGCGAAGGCGTAGGCGCCGCCCACGAGGAAGGGGATGCCAGCGTCGGAAAGCAGTTGGATGGCGTAGGTGCGCGCGCCCAGCTCCGCCACGGAGCGCCGCACTTCCATCCGCCTCGGGTCTCCTCCGGGTGCCCCGGAGGCCTTCGGTGGTTGCTCGGCCATGAGGGAAGATAGGGGAGCAGGGCCGGCACGTCAGCGAGTCGTCCGCGCACCCGCCCGAAGGGCAGGCGAGCGGGCGTGAGTTCTTCTCAGTCGGCTGGCTCGTCCGCGGGGGCAGGTGCGGCCTTCGCGGCCAGGGACATCGGGTAGATGGCGCGGACGTTGACGCGGTAGTGGTACGCCACGAGGTGGGGCGCACCGTTGATGAGGATGAGCACCTGACGCGGGGGCTCAGGCTGACTGTCGACCCAGGCCTGCGCCTGCTCGACTGTGTCGAACGTGGCGACAGGTGGAGGGAGTCCCTCTTCTTCAATGTCCTGAAGATAGAACTCAAGCACGGGACTCGGGGGGAGGCGGCGGAAGTTCCCGTCCCGGAAGTGGACCACGTTGAAGTACTCGTCCCCAACCAGTACCTTGGCGCCGTTGAGTGGAGCCGGATGCGCATGGAGCCAGGCCATCGCTTCCTCACGCGTGTCGAAGCGCGCGGAGACGAGTGGAGGGGCCCGAGCCTCCAGACTTTGGCGGTAGTCGTCGACGGCTTCAGCCTGCCCGGTCTCGAAGATGAACTCGAACACCTCCATCGCGGTGTTCAGCTTCTCCTTCTCCTCGGGCGAGTGGCTCTCGTGGCGAAGACGTCCCAGTACTTCCTGGACCTCCAGCAACTTCATTCCGGGCGTCATGGAGAAGCCTCCGTCATCAGGGAATCCGCTTGCACTGGGGTCTCGACCATCAAGATAGCTGGGGCGAGAACGAGAAGACCTGCCCCCATGGAAACCACGACGAAGGCCACCCCTGCGATGACGACCAGGCTCCCCATGAGGACACTCGTCCGATTGCGCTTCAGCCAGTCCACTGCGTCGTCCGTCGCCGCGAACTCCCGGGGTTGCAACCGCTCCAGTTCCTGGCAGTCCCGAAGGGGTTGGTCGCAGCGCTCTTGGCAGAACTCCAGCTTGCCTCCCTTCTTCCTCCCTCCATTGGTGATGTGACCGTAGCCCCGTGCCAAAGGACGAGACATGCACTCACGAACGCAGTCGCGATTCTCCTCGTCGCAATCACGCGGCCGACTCACGACTGGCGTCGCGCGCAAGCGTGAGCGGCCTCCCTGGCGCGGCAGGTCGAACCCCTCGGCAGGCTCCCACGCATGAGTCACGACGCCATCCCCCTGCTCCCGGATGACCAGCACGAGCCGCTGGAGCTCAGTGGCGTTCTCGGGGGCCGCCTGCCGGGACGAACTACAAGCCACGAGCGTCACGCCCACGAACACGGCAACGAGTTGCTCTGAAAATCGGTAGTTCGTCACACACCCTCGCCAGACACAGTCCATCACCGCACCAGCCACAACATCAGGGGCGCGGTGACGAAGGACAGCGGAATCCCCACGCCCACCATCAGCACGGCCAGCTCCGGGTCCAACCGATGCTCGGCCGCGAGAATCGCCGCGCTCACCATGGGCGCCATCGCCGCCTGGAGCACCGTCGCCTGCACCACCACCGGCGACAACCCCGGCAACGCCAACAACCCCAGCGTCACCACCCCCGGCACCAGCACCAGCTTGTAGAAGAGCCCCAGCGACAGCGCCGGCAACCGCGCCCTCATGCCCGACAGCCGCAACTGCAACCCCACCGAGAACAACGCCAGCGGCGTCAACAACGCCCCCAGCCGCTCCAGCACCGACTCCACCCAGACCGGATACCCCACCGGTCGCAACAGCAGCGACACCACCAACGCCACGAACGGCGGAAACGTCGCCACCTTCCTCGCCAGCGCGCTCAGCGGCAGCTCCACCTCCGCGCTCGCTCGCGCCGCCGCCAGCGTCGCCAACGTGGACAGCACCAGGAACGAGCCGAGCTGGTCCGCAACCACCGCCACCGCCAGCCCCTCCGAACCCAGCAACGCCTCCGCCATCGGCAAGCCGACGAACGCCGTGTTGCCCAACCCTCCCGTCAACACCAGCGCCGCCACCGACTCCTTCCCCAACCCCAGCCGAGGCCCCAGCCACCGGAAGAACGGCCCCGCCGCCAGGTAGTACAGCCACGGCACCACCGCGGCCACCAGCAGCGACGGCACGAACTCCAGCCGATGCATCACCCGCAACACCAACGCCGGCAGCGCCACGTACAGCACGAACGTGTTGAACGGCCCCGCCGAGCCCTCGGGGAACTTCCCACTGCGCCGGGCCAGCACCCCCAGCACCAGACACGTCCCCAACAACCCGATGACCTGACTCATGACGCCCGCGCCTTCCCGCGTCGACGCTGTCCCGCGCGCGGCGACCGTGACTCCTGTTTCCCAACGCCCACCACCCCGCCTCCCGACAACAACGCGCGCTCGCGCTGGATGAGCTCCGCCAGGAAGTCCATCACCGCCCGCACCCTCGCGTTCTGCTGCAGGTCCGCGTGAACCACCAGCCAGATGTCACGCCGCAGCGCCACCACCGGAGGCAACAACCGCCGCAAACCCGGCGTGAGGTCTCCCTGGAGACACGGCATCAACCCCAACCCCAATCCCC
>NZ_VIFM01000619.1 GCF_006636215.1 Myxococcus llanfairpwllgwyngyllgogerychwyrndrobwllllantysiliogogogochensis
CACCTGCCCCTACACCGACCTCACCGGAGGCCCCCACGGAGGGTGCCACGCCGACGCCCCCGGTGGATTCGGGGATGGATTCGGGCACGACTCCCTGAGCAGGGTCCGGCTCGTCCATCCTCCCAGGTTCGATTCCAGCCCCCACGTACGGAGTGTCGTCCATTCTGTCACGCAGTGTTGTGAGCAGAACGTGACGTGGGGCGTTGGAGATCGATCATAGATTGCAAAGGACGGACCTACTCAGGCACTAGATCTCGCGTTGACACCAACGGGAGCCCCCAATACCTTGTGCCCGGTCGACGACGCCCCACCGTCCGGTGAGGCGCCATCCAGAGGTGCAGGAGGGGTTGTGGCAGACATGCGTACATTGTTAAGCCACGCTTGCCCCCTGTGCCTCGGGCTCTCCTTGAGACCCACCTCGCGCGTATCCGCGAGAGCCTGATACCTGCCCAAAAGTTCAGTATTTCTGTGGCCCGGGAACCCATCCCAGGGCAAGCTCTCCGCTTGCCCTCGTGGCCACGCCATTGCCCTCGTTTGGAGTGAGCCGCTCGTGAACTTCGAAACGCCCGTGAAGCCCGCCCCCGCGCCCATGCATGTCC
>NZ_VIFM01000620.1 GCF_006636215.1 Myxococcus llanfairpwllgwyngyllgogerychwyrndrobwllllantysiliogogogochensis
GGCCGGCGTCGCCGCGCACGGCGACCGGTACGTCCAGGCCTTCGGCGCCGAGGTCCACGCCGAGGGCGTCGGCACGGGGCAGGTAGCGCAGCAGCACGCCGCGCACCAGGGCGTCGAGCGCCACGGTCTGCAGGGGCAGGGCGATCTCGCCCTCGGCGGCGCGTGCCAGTGCCAGCAGCTGATCGACGGTGCGGCTCGCGCGCTGTTCGGTGTCGGCGATGCCCTGCAGCTCGCCGCGCCAGACGGCGGGGTCGTCCTGCGCCAGCGCGTTGGCGGCCTGCGCGCGGATGCCGGCGAGCGGGGTGCGCAGTTCGTGGGCCACGTTGCCCGCGAATTCGCGCTGCGCCTGCAGGCCGCGGCGCACGCGGGCGAGCAGGCCGTCCAGCGCTTCGCCGAGCCGTTCCACGTCGCTCGTGCGGGCCCCGGCGGTCAGGGCGCCCGGCAGGGGCTGCAGGTCGGCCGCGTCGCGCCGTGCCATGGCGTCCTGCAGGTCGGCCAGGGGCCGCAGGTCGCGCTCGATGCCGCGCAGCAGCCACGAACCCAGCACCACCAGCAGCCACAGCTGCGCGAGCACCGAGAACAGCAGCAGCCTGCCC
>NZ_VIFM01000621.1 GCF_006636215.1 Myxococcus llanfairpwllgwyngyllgogerychwyrndrobwllllantysiliogogogochensis
CCTGCTGCGCTCGGTGTAGCCCTCGGTGCGCGCGGCCGCCCGCACCGCGTCGGCGGCCTCCTGCTGCAGCAGCGGCTCGTCGCCGTGCAGGACGTAGAGCGGGCGCACCCCCTTCTGGAGGTGCGCGGCCAGCTGGTTCAGCGCGACCTGCATGGCACCGCCTGGTCCGCCCGGGCCCCGTGGCGCAGCGTCACTGCGGGCGCGCCGCGGCCAGGCGGCGCAGCAGTTGCTGCACGAGGTCGGTCTGCATGTTGCGGTAGAGCAGCGCTTCTTCGGCCTCCTTGGCGAGGGCGATGCTTTCGTTGTAGCTCACATCGCGCTGCTGCAGCAGCTCGGTCGGCGGGATCAGCTCCGCGCCCTGCTGGTTGCGCAGCCGGAAGCGGATGCGCAGGCGCAGCTGCAGCTCGCGCACCTGGCCGGAGGCGTTGTAGCCCACCACCACGCGCTCGCGCTGTTCGGACAGCAGTTCGAACACCGCCTCGGCCTTGGGCAGGTCGGCGGGATCGCGCAATACCGTGAGGTTGCCGCCCGCGCCCTTGAGCGTGAGCTCGAGTTCGCGCCCGAGGTGCGAGCCGCCCGCGGCCTGGATGTAGAG
>NZ_VIFM01000622.1 GCF_006636215.1 Myxococcus llanfairpwllgwyngyllgogerychwyrndrobwllllantysiliogogogochensis
CCTGTGCGACGGCTTGCGCACCAACTGAGGTCCTTGTCCGCGGACAATTTGCGTCCGCGCTTGGATGGTGCTGGCCAGCCCGCAGAACTTGTTCCTCTCGTGGAGCAGTTCAACGGCCTGCTCGGCCGGTTGGATCTTGCATACACCCAACTCGAAGGATTCAACGCAGACGTTTCACATGAGCTTCGGACTCCTTTAGCAATCCTCGTCGCCAGCAATGAACTTGCGCTGCGTCACCCGGGGAATTTCGATATGGCGGATGTGCTGTCCTCCAACCTTGAGGAGCTACACCGCCTCACTGGCATCATCAACGATATGCTGTTCCTGTCGCAGGCAGATAGGGGCGCCACCGCTAGACGTTCTTTTGTTCCAAGTCTCGCTGCAGTTGTCGAAAGGGTCGTTGAATACCACGAGGCAGCCTTGGCGGATGCTGATCTGCGTCTGAAGGTCGCAGGCGACAGTACAGGCCATTTTGATGAACCGCTGCTCCGGCGTGCCGTCTCCAACCTGATCAGCAACGCCACGCAGTACGCCAAATCTGGCACCGAGGTTGAGGTGAGCATAGCCGCAGTGTCAGACAAAGAGGTAAGTCT
>NZ_VIFM01000623.1 GCF_006636215.1 Myxococcus llanfairpwllgwyngyllgogerychwyrndrobwllllantysiliogogogochensis
GGTGGTGCGCATCACGACGCCCACCCCGGCATGTCCATATGCGCGGCGCTGGGCCCGCAGGCGCCGGCGGTGGCACGCATGGCGCTCACGGGCTGCAGGCCGAACACGTTGCGCACTGCCGGCGCGCCGCAGTGGAGCGCGCCGGCGACGGGGCGGCGGTGCATGCAGAGGGCGCACGCGCGCAGTGGCGGCACCTTGGCGGCGCGGGTGGCCTGGGCGATCACCGGCGGCCTCCAGCGCGGCGGGGCTCCAGGCCGACGAGCGCGAGCTGCGCGGCCTCGCCGCGGCTGCGCTCGATCACGGCCGGCAGGGTGACAACCTCGGCGGGCGAGGCGGTCAGGGCCGGCGCCTGCGCGTTGCGCTGGAGCTGCTGCTCGCGCCGCGGCACGTCGAGGACTGACTGCTGCTCGGTGACGGCGTCCGCTGCGGCGCGGGCCTGGGCCTTGCGGGCGCTGGCGAAGGTCTTCCGGATGTCGGTCGCGACTGCTGGGCGGTAGCGGAATTTCGGGTCGGTGCTCAGCTTCGAGGGCATCGTGCGTTTTGCGGGCATGGGTGGGCCTCCGTCTCTCGTTTCAGGGTTGGGATGCGT
>NZ_VIFM01000624.1 GCF_006636215.1 Myxococcus llanfairpwllgwyngyllgogerychwyrndrobwllllantysiliogogogochensis
GGCTGGTGGCGAAGTTCCGCTACGGCCTGCATGCGTTCCTCTCCACCAAGCGGGATGACTGGAAGCCGCTCGACGGCGTCGAGGCCACGGGCTGGATCCGCCGGTGGGTGGGCGCGGAGGCCTACGAGGTGCTGTGGCGCCGCCTCTTCGAGTACAAGTTCTACGAGCACACGGGCAACCTCTCGGCCGCCTGGATCTGGAGCCGCATCCGCCGCATCGGCCGCTCGCGCTACAGCCTCATGCAGGAAAAGCTCGGCCACCTGGAGGGCGGCTCCGCCACGCTGCTGGACGGCATGGCCGCGGACATCCGCGCGCACGGCGGCGAGATCCGCCTGTCCACGCCCGTGACGCGGGTGCGCATGGAAGCGGGCCGCGTGCAGGGCGTGGAGACGGCGCAGGGCTTCGAGGCCTTCGACAAGGTGATCAGCACCGTGCCGCTGCCCTTCGTGCCGCGCCTCATGCCGGACCTGCCGCAGGACGTGCTCTCGCGCTTCGCGGCGCTGAAGAACATCGCCGTGGTCTGCGTGATCGCCAAGCTGCGCAAGCCCCTCACCGAGAACTTCTGGCTCAACGTGAACGACCCGGACA
>NZ_VIFM01000625.1 GCF_006636215.1 Myxococcus llanfairpwllgwyngyllgogerychwyrndrobwllllantysiliogogogochensis
ACGTCTGGCTGATGCCCGGCGACACTGTCGGGTCTGGCGATTATCAGACCTTTATGGCGCAGCTCTGCGCCACGCAGATCCGCGACTGGCTGAGCGCCGGTCAGCAGGGGCGCGCGCTGCTGTGGCGCGGGGAAACCTCGCGCCCGGTACAGGCTTCGGATATTACCGTGCTGGTGCGCAACCGGCTGGAGGCGGCGCAGGTGCGTGAAGCGCTGCAGACGCTGGGCATTCCCTCAGTCTACCTCTCTAACCGCGACAGCGTTTTTGAGACGCTGGAGGCCCAGGAGCTGCTCTGGCTATTGCAGGCGGTGCTGGCCCCGGAGCGGAAAATACCCTGCGCAGCGCGCTGGCGACGTCGATGTTTGGCCTGACCGCGCTGGATATTGAAAACCTGAACCAGGACGAGCAGGCGTGGGACGCGCTGGTGGAAGAGTTTAGCGAATACCGCCAGATCTGGCGGCAGCGCGGGGGGATGCCGATGCTGCGGGCGTTGATGACAGCCCGGCATATCGCCGAGAATCTGCTGGCGACCCGCGGCGGCGAGCGGCGCTTAACCGACATTCTACACATCAGCGAACTGCTGCAGGA
>NZ_VIFM01000626.1 GCF_006636215.1 Myxococcus llanfairpwllgwyngyllgogerychwyrndrobwllllantysiliogogogochensis
CCTCCGGAGGATGGAAGCCCTTCGCCCCATGCGCGCCCTCCGGTCGGTGCACCTCCGCCAGTCCCGCCGCGCAGAGCGACTCCTCCCCCAGCGTCGTCACCAGTCGCGACAACACCACCTCCAGCGCCGCATCCCCCTCCGGTTCATCCCCCAGCGAGAGCTGCTGCTCCCGGTCCTCCGAGCACTCGTCCACCCGCGCGGACACCTCCGCCACCGGGTTCTCCAGTCGCAACTCCTCCAGCCGGTGCCGCGCCAGGTCCAGCAGCAGCTTCGCCTCCGCCGTGGGCCTCGCCAGCGCCAGCGTCACCTGCTGCTGCCCCGACGGATCCAACTTCAGCGTGAAGGTGATGCGCACCGCCGCCCGCCGTCGCCCCGCCAGCCGCGCCCCCAGCCTGTCCAACAACGTCTTCAGCGCGAAGCGCAGCGGCTCGAACGACTCCGCGGGCCACTCCAGCACCCGCCGCTCTTCCAGCACCTCCTCCAGCACCTCCGCCACGAAGGGCGTGTCGTCCGCGCCCCCGCACCGCGCATGCACCCGCGCCCCGTTCGCCCCGCCGCGCGCGGCGGGGCGAACGGGGCGCGGGTGCA
>NZ_VIFM01000627.1 GCF_006636215.1 Myxococcus llanfairpwllgwyngyllgogerychwyrndrobwllllantysiliogogogochensis
GCGACGAAGGGGAGGAAGAGTCGCTCCACCTGCTGGCGGTGCATGAAGTCGAGCAGGGCGGGGATGTCCTGGCGGAGTCCCCCGGTGGGCAGGACGACGTGGGCGCCGACCCACCAGGAAGCGAAGAGCTCTTGAATCGAGACGTCGAAGTTGAGGGAGGCGAACTGGAGGGTGACAGCGCGAGGGTTGGGGGACTGACGAATCTGCCAGGCGAGGAGGAAGCTGAGGGCACGGTGGGGCATGACAATGCCCTTGGGGATACCCGTGGAGCCGGAAGTGTAGATGACGTAGGCGATGTCCTCTGTGGAGACGAGGACGCCCGTGGCCTGTGAGGACTGGCGGGAGATGACGTCGGCTTCGGAGTCGACGAGGACGAAGCGCGCACTGGTGCTCGCGGGAAGGACGGAGGCGAGCAGGGAGTGGGTGAGGACGACGGGGGCGCGAGTGTCCGCGAGCATGAAGGCGAGGCGCTCGGGGGGGTAGTTGGGGTCGAGAGCGACGTAGAAGGCGCCGGCCTTGAGGGTGGCGAGGACGGCGACGGCCATGTCGAGGGACTTGTCGAGGCAGATGCCGACGGCGCCGCC
>NZ_VIFM01000628.1 GCF_006636215.1 Myxococcus llanfairpwllgwyngyllgogerychwyrndrobwllllantysiliogogogochensis
GGTGACGCTGCCGGACGGCACCACTCGAGAGGGCACCCTCAACAAGAACGGCTACGCACGCGTGGACGGCGTGAATCCGGGGGAGAGCCAGGTCTCCTTCCCCGACCTGGACGGAAGCAGTTGGAAATGAACTACCAGTCGACAAGACTTGAGGAGGGGAGATGCCCACCACCCACGTCGTCACGCAGGGCGAGTGCCTCCTGCTCATCGCGCGGCGCCATGGCTTCGCGGACTTCAAGCGCCTCTACGAACACCCGGACAACGCGGAGCTGCGCGAGAAGCGCCCCAACCCCAACGTGCTCTACCCGGGGGACACCGTCGTCATTCCGGAGGTGAGCCCCCCGAAGAACAAGCCCAACGTCTCCACCGGAAGGGCCCACCGCTTCACCCTCAAGGTAGGGGAGCGGCACCTGCGGCTCGCCCTGAAGGACGCGGAGGGGGCACCGCGCTCCGGAATGCCCTACCTGCTCACCTTCGAGCAGGAGGTCATCGAAGGCAGTACGGATGACGAGGGCTTCCTCGAGGCGAAGGTCCCCTTCACCGTCAGCCAGGTGGAGCTGGAGTGCGAGGGCCTGTCCTGGGAG